>NZ_LZXX01000126.1:0-86143 GCF_001729305.1 Burkholderia sp. A2
ATCTCCCACCGCTGGTACGCGGTGAGGGTGCCCACGCGATCGCTCGCCGAATCAGACATACGCGTCTTCCGCCTTGCCGCCGATCGCGATCGCGCCGCTCTCGGCCAGGTTGCGCACGATCTGCAGGATGCGGCGCTGCTGCGTCTCGACGTCGGACACGCGTACCGGGCCGCGCGCGTCGAGATCCTCGGCGAGCAGCTCGGCCGCGCGCTGCGACATGTTCGCGAGGAACTTCTGGCGCAGCGCGGGCGGCGCACCCTTCAGCGCGATGATCAGCGTTTCCGACTCGACTTCCTTGAGGATCATCTGGATCGCGCGATCCTCGAGGTCGAGCAGGTTCTCGAACACGAACATCTGGTCGATGATCTTCTGCGCGAGATCGGCGTCGTACTGGCGCACGCTTTCGAGCACGCCTTCCTCGTGCACGCTCGTCATGAAGTTCAGGATCTCGGCCGCGGTGCGGATGCCGCCCATCGGGCTGCGCTTCAGGTTGTCGCTGCCGGACAGCAGGCCCGTCAGCACGTCGTCGAGCTCGCGCAGCGCGGCCGGCTGGATGCCGTCGAGCGTCGCGATCCGCAGCAGCACGTCGTTACGCAGCCGTTCGGTGAAGCACGACGCGATTTCGGAGGCCTGGTCGCGGTCGAGGTGCACGAGGATCGTCGCGATGATCTGCGGATGCTCGTTCTTGATCAGTTCGGCCACCGCGGCCGAATCCATCCATTTGAGGCCCTCGATGCCGCTCGTGTCGCTGCCCTGCAGGATGCGGTCGATCAGCACGCCGGCCTTGTCCTCGCCGAGCGCCTTCGTCAGCACCGAGCGGATGTACTCGTTGGAATCGAGCGACAGCGCGGTGTGCTGCTCGGCCTCCTTCACGAACTCCTGCAGCACGTCCTCGACCTGCTCGCGCGTGACGTTCTTCAGCGCGGCCATCGCCACGCCGATCTTCTGGACCTCGCGCGGCGCGAGGAACTTGAATACCTGCGCGGCCTCTTCCTCGCCGATCGACATCAGCAGCAGCGCGCTCTTGGTCAAGCCTTCAGCGTTCATCGGACACCCAGTTCTTCACGACGGTGGCGACGATCTTCGGATCCTGGCGGGCGATCGTGCGCGCGTAGTCGAGGTTGCGTTCGTAGCGGTTCTTCTCGTTTTCGAAGCCCAGCAGCAGCGGATCGGGTTCGTCGGCCGCCTTCTCCAGCGCGGGCAGGCCGTCGAGCGCGACCGTGTCTTCCGGCGCCGCGAGCGCCGGCGCGGCCGGCTCGGGCGGCGGGAACGCGCGCCGCATCGCCGGGCGCACGAACATGAAGTAGAGCGCCGCCGCGGCCGCCGCGATGCCGAGCCACTTCGCGGCTTCCTTCGCCATCGCGATCACGTCGGGCTGGCGCCACCACGGCAGGTCGGCATACGGGTCGCTCGCGGTCGAGAACGCGCTGTTCACGACGTTCACCGAGTCGCCGCGCTTCGCGTCGTAGCCCATCGCATCCTTCACGAGCTGTTCGACCTGCGCGAGCTTCGCGGGCGGCAGCGGCTGCATCGTGACGTGGCCCTTCGCGTCGGCGACCGGCTGGTAGTTGACGACGACCGCGACCGACAGCCGCTTCACGCTGCCCATCGGCTGTTCGGTATGGCGGATCGTCTTGTCGAGCTCGTAGTTGGTCGTCTGGTCCTTGCGGTCGCTGACCGGCGTGGTCTGCGGCGCGTTCTGGCCGTTGCCGGCGACGATCGGCGCGGAAGCCGGCTGCGGCGGCGTGTTCGACAGCGCGCCCGGCACGCCCGACGCGCCGCCCTGCGCGAGCTCGGTCGAGCTGCTGGTCTGCTGGCTGCGGATCGCGGATTGCTGCGGATTGCCGTTCGGGCCGTAGCTTTCGGACGTCTGCTCGATCTTCGAGAAATCGAGATCCGCGCTGACCTGCGAGCGCGCGTTGCCGGCGCCGAAGATCGGCGCGAGGATCGCGTCGATGCGCTTCTGCGTGTTGTGCTCGACCTGCTGCACGTACTTGAGCTGGCTTGCGTCGAGGCCGGACGCGGACGCGGTCTGGGTCAGCAGGTTGCCGTCCTGGTCGACGATCGTCACGTTCTTGGCCGGCATGTCGGGCACGCCGGACGACACCATCCGCGTGATCGCCTGCACCTGGCCGTCGTCGAGCACGCGGCCCGGGTAGAGGTCGACGAACACCGACGCGCTCGGCGCTTCCTTGTCGCGCACGAACACCGACGGCTTCGGGATCGCGAGATGCACGCGCGCGCCGCGCACGGCATTGATCGATTCGATGGTGCGCTGCAGCTCGCCTTCGAGCGCGCGCTGGTAGTTGATCTGCTCGGCGAACTGGCTGATGCCGAATTTCTGGTTGTCCATCAGCTCGAAGCCGACCGAGCCGCCCTTCGGCAGCCCCATCGCGGCGAGCTTCAGGCGCGTCTCGTGCACCTGGTTCGACGGCACGAGGATCGCGCCGCCGGCATCGGCGAACTTGTAGGGGACGTTTGCCTGCTGGAGCGCGGCGATGATCGCGCCGCCGTCGCGGTCCGACAGGTTGCTGTACAGCACGCGGTAGTCGGGGGCCCGGCTCCACAGCACGAGCGCGGTGATCGCGGCGATCGCGAACGCGACGGCGATCACGAACGGCAGCTTCGGGTTGCCCTTCATCCGCGAGATGCCGGGAATGCGTTCGGCGAAGCCGCCAAGCCCGAAGTCCGCGCCTGCGCCGCCCGCGCCCGGCAACGCGGCGGCCGCGGCGGCGCCTGGCGCCGGGCTGAGGCCCGCGCGGGCGTCTGGGTTGATCAGCGAGTTGGCCTGCGAATCCATGCGTCGAGTTTCTCCGGAGCGGGACGACTGAGCTCGCTCGGACGAGCGGGCGGACAATGACACGATGCGATTATCGTGACCCGCGGCGCACTCCGATCGTCCGAAAAGAGCGGGGTTTCCCCCGTACTTTCGCGGCTTTGACGCGCGCCGCGCTGCTATCCTTTTTCGCGATCCGGCATGGTGCGCGTGGTGCGGCGCCGGCGGGTCGCCCGGTGCGTCCGGGTCTCTTCTCTATGTCTGGGGACAGCATGACTGCGAACGTCAGCGGAATCGGTTCGGTGTTGCAACAGATGCAGTCGATGGCCGCGCAGGCGTCCGGCGGCGTCGCGAGCCCGACGGCGGCGCTGGCCGGCTCGGGCGCGGCGACGGCCGGCACGTTCGCGAGCGCGATGAAGGCGTCGCTCGACAAGATCAGCGGCGACCAGCAGCACGCGCTCGGCGAGGCGAAGGCGTTCGAGGTCGGCGCGCCGAACATCTCGCTGAACGACGTGATGGTCGACATGCAGAAAGCCAATATCGGCTTCCAGTTCGGGCTCCAGGTCCGCAACAAGCTAGTGAGCGCTTACAACGACATCATGCAGATGTCCGTGTGAGGGGCCGTCACGCGACGGGCATCCGGGGCGGGCATTCGGGGACGGCTAACCGGCGACGGGCATCCAGGGACAGTTCCGGGCTTGCGCAACGGGGCCGGCGAGCCGGCATCGGACGCCCGGCGGCAGCCCCGCGCGCCTAAAGCTTTTCAAATCCCTTCCGATAACTCCGGTGAAAGCCGCACCGTGCGACACACGGCGGCGGTTCCCGACTAGCCAACGCAAATAACGAGGAGAAGCGCATGTTTTCCCCAGGACACGCTGGAGCCAGTGCGTACGCGCGTGTCGGCGTCGAGACCGGGGTGATGGGCGCCTCCCCGCACCGGCTGATCGCGATGCTGTACCAGGGCGCGCGGCAGGCGATCGCGCTGGCGCGCATGCATTTGCAGCAGGACAACGTCGCCGGGCGCGGCGAAGCGATCGGCAAGGCGATCCGGATCGTCGAGAGCGGCCTGCAGGCGTCGCTGAACCGCGACGCGGGCGGCGAGATCGCCGAACGGCTCAATGCGCTGTACGCGTATATCGGCCGGCGCCTGCTGGAAGCGAATGCGCAGGCGAACGACGCGATGCTGGTCGAGGTCGACGGCCTGCTCGCGACGCTCGAGGAAGCATGGACGGGCATCGCCCCGGAAGTCGCGCGGATGGCCGCGCAACAGGTAGCGGAAGCATCACGATGAATCACAAGGCCGAATACTTCGCGCGTTACGAGGCGCTCGCCGCCGTGTCGGGCCGGATGCTGTGCGCCGCGCGCGGCGCCGACTGGAACGCGTTGCCGGAGTTGCAGGCCGAATTCATGCAGCTCGTCGACGGGTTGAAGGAGGCCGATCCCGGCGTCGTGCTCGACGAATCGGATCTCGGCCGCAAGCTCGACCTGATCCGCCGCATCCTCGCCGACGACGCCGCGATCCGCGATCTCGCGAGCCCGGACGTCGCGCGGCTGTCCGCGCTGTTCGAGGCGCGGCGCTCGACCCAGGTATTGACCGATCTCTATCGCGCGCGCGGGTAGGGCCGCGTGCCGGGCGACCGGCGCAAGGCGCCCGGGCCGGCGCCGCACGCGGCGCGCGCTGTTCCCGTGGGCGGCACCGGCGTGCCGTGCCCGGATTCGCAACCAGCTGGCTGAGGTGAGCAGGCTCCGATCATGACCGGTATCGACTCCGTTGCGGCCGCGCTGCTGGCGAGCCGCCTCGACAGCCTGCTGACCGACACCGTATCGGCGCCCGCCGGCGGCGGCGCGACCGCGCAGGTCGGCACGCCGGGCGCCGGCGCGTCGTCCCCGCTGCCGGCCGGCAGCCCGCCCGCCGCGCCGCCGGCTTCCACGCAGACCGCGCTGTCCGATGTCGGACGCGTGCTCGACGCGATCTCGCGCTCGGGCGGCGATGCAACGCCGGCGATCGTCGGCCGGCTCCCGCTGCTTGCCGATCCCGCCGTGCTGCTCACCGATACGCCGGTGCCGGCGCGCGCGCCCGCTGCGCCCGGTCCCGCAGCGTCTTCCACGCCGGCTGCCGATCCTGCGTCGTCCGCCACGGCAGTGCGCGGCGCGGCCGCGCCGCCGCCGGTCGCGACGTTGCGTGCGGCGTTGGCGCAGGCCGTGAGCGAAAGCGGCCTCTTCTACGAATCCCATCTCGCGCAATGGCTGGCCGGCCAGCGTCCGCTCGCGGCGCTGATGCGCGAGCCGCAGGCACGTCTCGCGACCGCGCTCGCGCCGGCCGACCCGGCAGCCGTCCCGCACGAATCGACCGACGTGCTCGACGAACTGCTCGCGCAGCGCCCGCCGCCGCCGGCCGCCGCGCGGGCCAGTGCGCCATCGCCGGTCCCGGGCGGCGCACCGGCGCGCGACCCCGCGCAGGCCGCACCGGCATCGACCCGGGCGGGCGCGTCGTTGCCGCCCGATACCGCCGATCCGCTGGCTGCGCACGCCGATACGCGCTGGCCGCTCGCGCGCGCCGAGCCGGCCGCCGCCTCGTCCGATCCGCAGGCGCAGCCGCTCGCGACCGTGCATCCGGCCGCCGTGCCGCTCGTTCGGCAGCAACTCGATGCGCTCGCGACCGACCAGTTTCGCTGGACCGGCGAGGCGTGGCCCGGCGCGCGGCTCGACTGGACGATCGAACCCGACGAGCCGGGCCACCGCGCGCCTCGCGGCGGCGGCGACGCCGGCGACGGCATCGCGTGGCGCACGCGCCTCACGTTGACGCTGCCGTCGCTCGGCACGGTCGATGCCGAACTGGTGCTGAACGGCGCGCAGCTCGTCGCCCGGCTGCGCGCGAACCAGACGGGCGCCGACCGTCTCACACGCCACGAAGCCGCGCTGCGGCAGCGGCTCGAAGGCTCGGGGCTCAAGGTGGGCGGGTTGTCGATCCGCGCGGTCGACGACGGGCCGGACGGCTTCGACCTGTTCGCCGCCCAGGCAGCCGCCGCCGCGTATGCGCGCGGCGCGGCCGGCGGCCCCGGCCTGCGGGTGCCGGGCGACGATGACGAGGCGCTGCGATGAGCATGACGTCCCGCAAGCGCGCGGCCGCGCTCGTCTACGACCCGAAAGGCGGCGACGCGGCGCCGCGCGTGGTCGCCAAGGGCTATGGCGTGCTCGCCGAGATGATCGTCGCGCGCGCGCACGATGCGGGGCTGTACGTGCACACGGCGCCGGAGATGGTGTCGCTGCTGATGCAGGTCGATCTCGACGACCGGATTCCGCCGCAGCTCTATCAGGCAGTCGCCGACCTGCTCGCGTGGCTGTACGCGCTCGATCGCACCGAGCCTGCGCCGAACGACGCCGCGCCGCGTTTCCCGTTGCCGCCGCTGCGCTGAACGGCCTGCCGTCGGGCGGCTTCTGACGGATGGCTGTCCGTGGTCAGCGGGATCATTCCGCCGGCATTTTGCGTCTATCGACCGGCATCGTGTCGCAACGCATGCCTTTTCTTGCGCGTTCGCGCGCGCACTGAACCTGCCGCTCCGTACGCGCACGGATTGAGCCGCCTTCCGATTTATGTAATGATATCCATTCTCATTTTCATGTTGCCCGGGCGGCGCGCATTCCCTGCGCGCCGCCCGTCGTTTTGAACGAATGGATACCTTCGCGTGAACGCGCCTGAAACGATCGACCCGCCCAAGACGGGCATGCCGCGCGCCGGCGTCACCGTGCTGCACCCGGCGGGCCGCCCGCTGAACGCCGACGAGCTGGCCGCACGCCGTCAGCGCTCGCGCCGCGCGACCTTCATCAAGTGGCTGCGCAAGGTGCACGGCTGGGTCGGGCTGTGGGGCGCGGTGCTCGGGCTGCTGTTCGGCGTGACGGGCGTGGTGCTGAACCACCGCGCGCCGCCGCTGAAGATCTCGACCGGCGAGCCGCAGGTCGAGGAGATGCAGATCGCGCTGCCGGATCCGGTGCCGAAGACGCCCGCCGCGATGACGAAGTGGCTCCAGCAGGAGCTGCATTTCGACGGCAAGCCGGGACGCATGCGCAAGGAGCCCGCGCAGGCCGTCGCGTGGGGCGACAAGCGCGTGATGCAGCCCGAGCACTGGCAATTCGGCGTATTCGGGCCGCACCAGAACCTGCAGGGCGAATACTGGGTCGGCAACGGCTACGTGTCGGTGAAGCGCACGGGCAACACGTTCCTGACGACGCTGAACAACCTGCATCGCGGCGTCGGGATGAATCTCGGCTGGGTGCTGCTGATGGATACGATCGCGGGCTCGCTGATCCTGCTGTCGCTGACGGGCGTGCTGCTGTGGACCGAGCTGAACAAGCGCCGCACGGTCGGCGTCGTGCTGGTGGTGGGTTCGGTCGCCGCCGCGCTGGCTGCCGGCCTGACCTGACCGACGGTCGCGCCGGCCGGGCCAGCGCCCGCACGCGCGGCCGCCCGCCGCCGCGGGTCAGAGCCCGCAGGCCGCGCCGCTGTTCGCCGCGATTTCGCGCGCGGCCTTCGCGCCTTCGACCTGCAGGATCGTCGGCAGCGACACGTTGTTCTTCGCGGCGGTGATCTCCGCGAGAATCGAGATCGCGATTTCCGGCGGCGTCCGGCTGCCGATGTAAATGCCCGCCGGCCCGTGCAGACGGGCCAGTTCTCCTTCGCTCAGATCGAATTCGCGCAGCCGCTCGCGCCGCGCCGCGTTGTTGCGTCGCGAGCCGAGCGCGCCCACGTAGAACGCGGGCGTCTTCAGCGCCTCCATCAGCGCGAGATCGTCGAGCTTCGGGTCGTGCGTGAGCGCGATCACGGCCGAACGCGCATCGAGCTTCATGTCGAGCACCGTATCGTCGGGCATCGTATGCACGACGCGCGTGAGCGGCACGTCCCACGCATCCGTGTATTCGTCGCGCGGATCGCATACCGTCACCTGATAGTCGAGCCCGACCGCGATCTGGCACAGATAGCGCGACAACTGGCCGGCGCCGATCACGAGCATCCGGTAGCGCGGCCCGTGGATCGTCACGAGCCGTTCGCCGTCGAACGCGAGCCCGTCGGTCGCCTGCGCGGGCGACAGCGACGCGCGGCCGGTCGCGAGCGTCATCGTGCGCGTGACGAGGCGGCCGGCCTCGACTTCGGCGCACAGCGCGGCGATCCCGCTGTCGCGCGTGAGCGGTTCGAGCACGAGCTGGATCGTGCCGCCGCACGGCAGCCCGAAGCGGTGCGCCTCCTCGGCCGTCACGCCGTACTTGAGCGCTTCCGGCCGCGCATCGGCCGCGATGCCGCTCGCATGCACGCGGGCGATCAGGTCGTCCTCGATGCATCCGCCGGACACGGACCCGACCACCAGGCCGTCCTCGCGCACCGCGAGCATCGCGCCTTCGGGGCGCGGCGACGAGCCCCACGTCTTCACGACCGTCACGAGCAGCACGCGGCGCCCTTCTTCGAGCCAGCGCGCGCTGGATTTCAGTACATCGAGATCGACGCTTTCCATCGTGTTTTCCTGTTGCCGGACGGCGCGCCGCGCGGCGCCGTCGTTCGATGGCGGGATTATGAACCGGCCGGCGCGCGCGTGCAGGCGGCGCGCTGGCCGGCGCCGGCAAATCCGGAGGATCGGGCAAGAGATCGCGACGATCGGACAGTGATCGCGCGCGGGCGGACGGTTCGGGGAAAGGACGCGTGCGGGGCCGCTACGGGCCCCGCGTGCGATTTGTCATGGCGCACCGCGGAAGGCGCGCCATGAACGGCGCTCAGTGCGCGTCGGGATGGCCGTGCGCGAGCTTCGAGTGGTGCCGCGAGTACAGGAAGTAGATCACGAGGCCGATCACGAGCCAGATGCCGAACGCGGCCCACGTGACGGGCTGCAGGTTCAGCATCAGGAACAGGCACGACGCGACCGCGAGGATCGGCACCACGGGCACGCCCGGGCAGCGGAACGCGCGCGGCAGCTCGGGGTGCGTGCGGCGCAGCACGAGCACGGCGATCGACACCATCGAGAACGCCGCGAGCGTGCCGATGTTGATCAGCTCGGCGAGCACGTTGAGCGGCACGAGCGCGGCGATCAGCCCGAAGAACAGGCCGACCAGCCAGGTGGTCAGGAACGGCGTCGCAAAACGCGGATGCACGCGCGACAGCGCAGCCGGCAGCAGCCCGTCGCGCGACATCGCGAAGATCACGCGCGTCTGGCCGTAGCTCATCACGAGGATCACGGTCAGCATGCCGAGCACCGCGCCGAGATCGATGAAGCCCGCGACCCACTTCTCGCCGGCGACCTGCAGCGCGTACGAGATCGGGTGCGAGATGTTCGCGTACTGGGCCGACGGCACGATGCCGGTCGCGACCGCGGCGACCGTCACGTACAGCACCGCGCATACCGCGAGCGACGCGATGATGCCGATCGGCAGATCGCGCTTCGGGTTCTTCACTTCCTCGGCCGCCGACGACACCGCATCGAAGCCGATGAACGCGAAGAACATCACGGCGGCCGCGCCGAACACGCCGTTCCAGCCGTGCGGCATGAACGGCTTCCAGTTCGCGGGCGTCACGTGGAACAGGCCGACCGCGATCACGAGCAGCACGACCGACACCTTGATGAACACCATGATGTTGTTGATGCGGGTCGATTCGCGGACGCCGATCGACAGCAGCGTCGTGATCACGATCATCACGAGGAACGCGGGCAGGTTGAACCACGTGGCGACGCCGGGCACCGCGCCGGGCGCGGCCGTCAGCACGGTGGGCAGCGACAGCCCGAAGCCCTGCAGCAGCGATTGCAGGTAGCCCGACCAGCCGACCGACACGGCCGACGACGCGAGGCCGTACTCGAGCATCAGGTCCCAGCCGATGATCCACGCGACGAGCTCGCCGAGCGTCGCGTACGAATACGTGTAGATCGAGCCGGCGACGGGGATCGACGACGCGAACTCCGCATACGACAAGGCGGCCAAGCCGCACGCGATCGCGGCGATCACGAACGACAGCATCAGGGCGGGGCCGGCCTGGACGGCGCCGGTGCCGGTCAGCACGAAAATGCCGGTGCCGATGATCGCGCCGATGCCGAGGAACGTGAGGTCGATCGCGCCGAGCGCTTTCTTGAGCCCGGCGGCTTGCGCGCCGGCGATCATGCGATCGACGTTTTTCTTGCGGAAGAGAGACATTGCGGATGAATCGCCAGCACGCGCAGGCACGGCGCGCCGACTGAGTGAAAACCGATAATTTTAGCTGATTTGGCGTGCAAGCCCCGTTGCGGTGCAGCGGCGCGCCGCGGAATCGTCCGAAAAAACAAGCGTTTGCGCGCGACACGGGCGCGCTCGGGCGCCGCGCGGCGTTCGCCGCGTCGCCGGATCGGACGAATTCGGGGCCGGCCGGGCAATCAGGCGCCGGCCGTGGGCGCCATGTCGACGAGCCGGTTGCTCATCACGTAGAACGTGAGTTCCGCGTTGTTCGACAGCCGCATCTTCTCGAGCAGCCGCGACCGGTACACGCTGACCGTCTTCACCGACAGCGACAGCGTGTTCGCGATATCGGTGAGCCGCTTGCCCGACGCGAGCATGCAGAGCGTCTGGTATTCGCGATCGGACAGCTTCTCGTGCGGCAGCGGCTCGTTCTCGAACGACACGTATTCGGCGAGCGCCTCGGCCATCGCGGGGCTCACGTACTTGCGGCCGGCCGCGACCTGCTGGATCGCGCCGATCATCTGCGCGGCGTTGACCGTCTTCGACAGGTAGCCGGACGCGCCGGCCTTCAGCGCACGCACCGCGTACTGATCCTCGCGGTACATCGAGAACATCAGCACCGGCGTGCGCGTCAGCTTGCGCTTGAGGCGCTTGAGCACCTCGATGCCGTTCGTGTCGGGCAGCGAGATGTCGAGCAGGATCACGTCGAATTCCTGCTTGTCGACGGCGGCCATCGCGTCGCCGCCGTTTTCGGCCTCGGTCACGTCGCGCGCGACGCCGCGGTCGATCAGCAACTGGCGGATCCCTTGCCGGACGATCGCGTGATCGTCCACGAGCAGGATGTTCAGGCTCATCGCGACCTCACGAAAGCGACGTGCGGCGTGCCGCGGCAGGCACCGCGAGCAGCGAATCCCACGCGAAGCGTGCGGTGACGCGCGTGCCGCGGCCGGTGGCCGGCGCGGCCGCCTCGAAGCTGCCGCCGAACGCCTCACAGCGGGCGCGCATGCCGGCCAGGCCGTAGCCGCTGCGGCGGTGCCGGGCGAAACCGGTCCCATCGTCGGCGACACTGAGCGACAGGTGCGTGCCGTCGGTGGCGATCCGGACGTCGACCGACGTCGCGCGGGCGTGTTTCGCGACGTTCGACAGCGCTTCCTGCGCGACGCGGAACACCGCGAGCGCGCTCGCGCCGGCGAGCTGCGTCAGGCGGGCGTCGGCCGCGCATACGAAGCTCGTGCGCAGGCCCGTGCGTGCCGCATGGGTATCGATCCACGACGCCAGCGCGCCGACCATGCCGGCGTCCAGCGCCGGCGTGTCGCGCTCGTCGATGAGCCGGCGATTCGCGTCGGTCGCGGCGTCGAGCGCCTGCTGCGCCAGCGCCAGCGCGCGCAGGCAGCCTTCCGGCGCATCGGCCGGCAGCCACGTTTGAACGTTTGCGAGCGCGAAGCGGGCGGCGGTCAATTCGGCGCCGAGCCCGTCGTGCAGCTCGCCGGCCAGATGGCGGCGGGCCGCTTCGTCGGCGGCGAGAAGCTGGGCGGAAAGTGCCGCGATCCGTGCGGCGGACGCGTCGCGTTTCGACGCGGCGTCGGCCACCGGCGGAGTAGCAGCGCAGCCAGGCATGCGCTGCCGCGACGGGAACGGGGCGTGGGCGCCCGAGGGCGCGTTAAGCGACGTATCCATGACTCTCCCTGCTGTCAGAAAGCGGTTCAGACACCGGCTGGCTGCGTGGGCTGGCTGCCGTTTCGATGACGGTCGCCGCCGGAGAATCGCTCCATGCCGAGGTAACAAAAGTTACGTCTTGTAACACTTGCATCCGACCCTTTCAAGCTCATCCAAACGGCAACCACGCGCGCCGAATAATATCTCAAAAATTCTGAAAAGGTCATGTCGGGCGGACATTTAAGGGTAAATGTGAATAATCGGAATGAAGGTGTTGTAGGAAAAACACTGACACCCGAGCGCCCGAGGATGACGTATCAAAATGTAACTATTTGAGATGGAATGGTCCCAGTTTGTTACGAATTCGCCAAGTCCGGACGAAAAAAAACCGGAGCTTTTGCTCCGGTTGTTGATGACGCGCAACGAGGGCCCGTTATTGGCGGGAACAAGCCCCAAGGGATCGATCAGTCCACGAACGCGCGCTCGATCACGTAATGACCCGGTGCGCTGTTCTTGCCTTCGACGAGGCCGGCCTGCTTCAGCAGCTCGGTCGTGTCCTTCAGCATCGCGGTGCTGCCGCACAGCATCACGCGGTCGTTTTCCGGCGAGAACGCCGGCACGCCGAGATCCGTGAACAGCTTGCCCGTCGCGATCAGGTCAGTGATCCGGCCCTCGTTGTCGAACGCTTCGCGCGTGACCGTCGGGTAGTAGACGAGCTTTTCCTTGATGATGTCGCCCAGGTACTCGTGGCCCGGCAGGTCGTGCTTGATGTAGTCCATGTACGCGAGCTCGCCCTTCAGGCGGCACGTGTGGGTCAGGATCACCTTGTCGAAGCGGTCGTAGATGTCCGGATCGCGGATGATCGACATGAACGGCGCGAGGCCCGTGCCCGTCGACAGCATCCACAGCGTCTTGCCCGGCAGCAGGTTGTCGGCGACCAGCGTGCCCGTCGGCTTCTTGCCGATCAGCACCGTGTCGCCCACCTTCAGGTGTTGCAGGCGCGACGTCAGCGGGCCGTCCTGCACCTTGATGCTGAAGAATTCGAGATGCTCTTCGTAGTTCGGGCTGACGATCGAGTAGGCGCGCGCGAGCGGCTTGCCGTCGACTTCGAGGCCGACCATCGTGAATTCGCCGTTGTTGAAGCGCAGGCTCGCCTCACGGGTGCAGGTGAAGCTGAAAAGCGTGTCGGTCCAGTGATGGACGGATTGGACGGTGGCGGTGTCGTATTTGCTCATGGCTTTGAAAACGGACGCGCGTGGCGAACGCGTGTAACGGGCCCAAAAAATGGGCAAAAACCGAGTGCGACGGCCCGATCGCGGATCGGCCGGCTGGCGCGTCGGACACGCGCCTTCTCGATGACAGACGTTTGAGGAACTCGTTATTTTACCCTGTCGACGCGGATCGCGGGCTTGACCCCCGCGGCTGCGCGGATTTGGCGCAACATATCCTTTCAACATGCTTTCGGTGGTCGGCCGCGTGATTCGCGGCCCATGCGGCGCGCTCCGGCGGCGCCGTGACCGGGCCGCGGCCGGCGGCGCGCGTTACCGCGGATCGAGGCGCAGGCGCGCGATGTACGGCAGGTGGTCCGACAGCCACGCGGCTTCGCCGGACGGCGCGCGCCATTCGAGCGGCGTCAGGCCGCGAACGAACATCTTGTCGAGCGCGAGCGCCGGCGAGAACGCGGGGAACGTGCGGCCCGATTCGCCGAGCAGCGTCGCGACCTCGGACAGCCCGATCTCGCCGAACAGCGCGACCGAATCGTTGCGCCAGTCGTTGAAGTCGCCGGCGAGCATCAACGGGTCGTCGCCCGCGTTGCGCTCGATCCAGTGCGCGATCCAGTGCATCTGGCGCAGCCGCGCGGCGCGCGTGAGCGCGAGGTGCGCGCACAGCAGCGTCACCGGGCGCGCGCCGGCGAGCGTCGCGCGCGCGACCAGCAGCCCGCGCCGCTCGAAGCGGTGCGCGGAGATGTCCCAGCGGCCGCCGAGGTCGAGCGGATGCGGCGACAGGATCGCGTTGCCGTGCCGCCACGACGGCTTGAACACGTTCGGCCCGAGCGCGATCTGCCAGTCGAGCGCCTGCGCGATCTCGGTGGCCTGGCAATGCCACACGTCGTCGACCGTGTCGTCCATTGGCGCGCCGAAGCCCGGTGCGAGCATCGGGCGCGGCATGCGGCGCGCCATCGCTTCCTGCAGGAAATACACGTCGGCGTGGGTCGACTGCATCCAGTCGCGCATCGCGTTCCACGCGGTGAAGCCGAGCGGCGAGCGCCCTTTGTGCAGGTTCCAGCTGACGGCGGTGATTTCGTCGGGCGCGGTGTGCGGCTCGGCGAACGGCAAGGAGAGGGCGTCGGCGGACATGACGTTCAATCCTTCGCGACGTGCGCACGCACGCGGTACACGAGATGCGGATGCTGCTCGACGAGCGTCCAGTCGGTCCACGCGTCGCCGCCGACCGCGAGGCCGGGGTGGCTCGCGACGATTTGCCGCGGCGACGCCGGCACGCACGGATCGCCGCGCGTCGCGTTTTCGTCGTCGAGCGTTTCCTGCACGTCGAGCCCGAGCGACACGGTATTCGCGCCGGCGTCGACGGCGAGCGGCGCGACCGTCACCGAGCGCGCGCGCTCGGTCGGCACGACGCGCGCGGCAGTGCCGCAGCCGACCGGCACGGACGACGGATAGCGATGGGTATCGGTGCGGGACTGGCCCACGGTGGTGTTTTGCTGGAACGTGTCGATCGTCTGACCGTCGCGCACCACCTGGATTTCCCATGCGACGACGGCCGGCGCGGGGCTCTGCGCATGGGCGGCGAGCACGACGCTCGCAAGCAGGACGGCCAGGCCGTGTTTCAGCATGAAACGTCTCCGGAAACGCGGGATAGCGGGGAACGGACGCCCATCTTACGCCCGATCGATTTCGGTCGCGATGTGACGGGACGTGCCGCGACAGGTTCGCAGCACGATGCGGTCCTGCTCGACAGGTAGGGCCGCGTCATGCGTTTTCAAGCGAAAAAACGCGTGAACTCGGCGACGCTCGCGCGCTCGGTGACGAGGCGGTTCTCGATCGCGTCGGGATCCGCATGGCCGAGCGACATCCCGCAGACGAGCAGCTCGTTGGCGGGGATGTCGAGATGTTCGGCGACGATCCGGTGAAACGGCACGAATGCGGCCTGCGGGCACGTATCGAGGCCGCGGGCGCGCGCGGCCGTCATCACGCCTTGCAGGAACATCCCGCAGTCGAGCCATGCGCCGTGCGTCATGACCCGGTCCAGCGTGAAGAACAGCGCGACCGGCGCATCGAAGAAACGGAAATTGCGCGCGTGCTGCGCGTGCATGCGCGCCTTCTCGTCGCGGCGGATGTTCAACAGGCCGTACAGGTCCCAGCCGACCTTGCGGCGCCGGTCGATATACGGCGACACCCATTCGCGCGGGTAGTAGTCGTATTCGGCGACGTATTTCTCGTCGCGCGCCGGATCGTCGTAGGCCGCGGTGAGCGCGGCGGCGAGCGCGTCGCGCGTGGCGCCCGTCGCGACGTACACGCGCCACGGCTGGATGTTGGTGCCGGACGGCGCGCGGCTCGCGGCTTCGAGGATCGCCTCGATCGTGTCGCGCGGCACCGGCGTCGGCAGGAACGCGCGGACCGCGCGACGCGACTTGAGCGCGGCGTCGACGGAACGGATCGCGTCGGAATCGACGCGCGGCGAAGCGGGGGGGACGGGCATCGGCATACCTTCGGGCGGCGAGGCGTCAGGCGAAGTGCGGGGCGGTGTGCGAGCGGCGCGCGGGCGCGATCGGCGAGCCCGCCGCGAGCGTCGTGAACGTTCGATCATACGCCGCGGCGCCCGGCCGTGCAGCGTGCGCGCGCTGTTAGCAGCAGACTCCCCCGGCTGCTTGCTTGCACGGCGATGCGGGATCGTTACACTGAAATCGTAAGGGTCTGATGAGTGTATGACGGCAAGTGCAGCGAGGTGGGTATGACGACGGCGATGGTGAAACAGGAACTGGCGGTGGCGTCCTTCAGCACGGTGTACGACCTCGAGCAGGTCGAGACGGCGCTGAGCGACCTGAACGAGAGCGCGAGCGACGCACTGCGCTCGACCTACGAGCGGATGCTCAAGACGGGGAATCTGCGCTTCTGCGTGAAGCCGAACCGGATGCCGTCGTTCGACGCGCTCGGCGAAGCGTTGCCGAATTTCGGCGAGCCGCTCGACGACGTGCGCAAGCAGATCGCACTGTGTCTCGAAACGGAGGATCGGCTCGAACTGATGCCGATCCTGCTGCTCGGGCCGCCCGGGATCGGCAAGACGCATTTCGCGAAGGCGCTCGCGCAGTTGCTCGGCACCGCGTACCACTACGTGCCGATGAGTTCGCTGACGGCCGGCTGGATCCTGTCGGGCGCGTCGTCGCAATGGAAGAACGCGAAGCCCGGCAAGGTGTTCGACGCGCTCGTGAACGGCAGCTACGCGAACCCGGTGATCGCGGTCGACGAGATCGACAAGGCCGGCAGCGATGCGCAATACGATCCGCTCGGCGCGCTGTATGCGTTGCTCGAGCACGACACCGCGCGCGCGTTCGTCGACGAATTCGCGGAAGTGCCGATCAACGCGGGCAACGTGATCTGGATCGCGACCGCGAACGACGCGCAGGCGATTCCGGAGCCGCTGCTCAACCGGATGAACGTGTACGAGATCGCGGCGCCCGACGCGGCCGGCGCGCGCCGGATCGCGCAGACGATCTACGACGAGATCCGCACGTCGCATGCGTGGGGGCGGCGTTTCCCCGAGACGCTCGGCGACGATGCGCTCGACGTGCTGGCCGCGACGCCGCCGCGCACGATGCGCCGCGCGCTGCTGCACGCGTTCGGCGCCGCGCGGCTCGACGGCCGCGACGCGATCGGGCCGGCCGACATCCGCGCCGACGAAGGCGCGGCGAAGCGCCGGCCGATCGGCTTCTGACGCCGCCTCGCGCGGTCCGGCTGCGGCGCGCGCGCGGGGTGTTCGTTGCGCGCCCGGCCGCATCGTTGTTCGCACCGTCGCGACACGATGCGCACGCGTTCGGCAAGCGGGCGAACCGGGACGTACAATTCTTCTCTCTCCCTTCGACGCGCGGGCAGCGCGAAAAGCCATGGAGCAGACGGATTGTGTCGTGATCGGCGCGGGTGTCGTCGGTCTGGCGATTGCGCGCGAGCTGGCCGCGCGCGGGCGTGAAACGATCGTGCTCGAGGCGGCCGACGCGATCGGCACGGGCACGAGTTCGCGCAACAGCGAGGTGATTCACGCGGGGCTCTACTATCCGCGCGGGTCGCTGAAGGCGACGTCGTGCGTGCACGGGCGCGACCTGCTGTACGAATTCTGCGACACGCATCACGTGCCGCACCGGCGCACCGGCAAGCTGCTGGTCGCGACGAGCGCCGCGCAAGTGAAGCAGTTGAAGGCGATCGGCGCGCGCGCGGCCGAAAACGGCGTGCTCGACCTGCTGCCGCTCACGCGCGCCGAAGCGCAGACGCTCGAGCCCGCGCTCGAATGCGTGGAGGCGCTGTTCTCGCCGTCGACCGGCATCGTCGACAGCCATCAGCTGATGCTCGCGCTGCTCGGCGATGCCGAACGCGACGGCGCCGTGTGCGCGCTGCAATCTCCGGTCGAGTCGATCGACGTGCTGCGCGGCGGGCGCTTCATCGTGCGCACCGGCGGCGGCGCGCCGACCGAGATCGACGCGTCGTGCGTGATCAACAGCGCGGGGCTCGGCGCGCAGGCGCTCGCGCACCGCACGCGCGGCCTCGATCCGCGCTGGGTGCCGCCGCTCTATCTCGCGCGCGGCAATTATTTCAGTCTGTCGGGCCGTGCGCCGTTCTCGCACCTGATCTACCCGATGCCCGATCGTGCGGGGCTCGGCGTGCACCTGACGTTCGATCTCGGCGGGCAGGCGCGCTTCGGCCCGGACGTCGAGTGGTGCGATGCGCTGCGCTACGAAGTCGATCCGGCGCGCGCGGGCGCGTTCTACGCGTCGATCCGCGCATTCTGGCCGGGCCTCCCCGACGACGCGCTGCAGCCGGCGTACGCGGGCATCCGGCCGAAGGTCGCGGGGCCCGGCGAGCCGCCGGCCGACTTCATCGTGCAGGGCGCCGCGCAGCACGGCGTGCGCGGGCTCGTGAACCTGTTCGGCATCGAGTCGCCGGGGCTCACCGCGTCGCTCGCGCTCGCGCAGCGGGTGGGCGACATGGTGTCGCGCGCGTGACGCACGGCCCGCCGCCGTGCGGGCCGGCCGGATGGAACCCGTGTGAAATCCCTTATCTCCGGCATTTCGGCGCGCACATTTATTCGCTTGAGCGTTATTCTGTTGGACGCCGTCGCCAGAACGGCTTTCAAACCGATAACGTTGGAGCGAGTCCCCCATGAAAACATCCCGTCGGAGTTTCCTGATTACGAGCATTGGCGCGGTCTCCGCGCTGGCGCTGTCGCGCGAAGCGCTGGCCGATGCGCCGATGCTGTCGGAAACCGATCCGACCGCGGTGGCGCTCGGCTACAAGGCCGATGCCACGAAGGTCGACAAGACGAAGTACCCGAAATACGCAGCGGGCCAGGATTGCGCGGCCTGCATGCTGTACCAGGGCAAGAAGGGCTCGGCTTCGGGCCCGTGCGGCGCGTTCCCCGGCAAGCAGGTGTCGGCGAAGGGCTGGTGCAGCGCTTTCTCGAAGATGGGTTGAGGCCCGTGCGGCATCGTGCGATGCCGCAATGCGGCGAAAACCGCAACACGCTCGCTGTCGTTCGATGGCGGGCGTTTTTTTATGCTTGAAAACGGTTCCGTCGCTTTCTACACTCGCTGCACACCAGCGCGCCGCGGTACCCCGCGCGCCGAACCGCCCGATACGGCGAATCCACGAGGACGAGGCACGCATGGCGACGATTGCGAATTCAACGAAAACGGCCCGGCCCGAGCGCGCGCTGAACCGGCGCGCCGTCGTGGCCGCCGTGATCGGCAATGCGCTCGAGTGGTACGACTTCACGGTGTTCGGCTTCATGACGGTCGTGATCGCCGAGCTGTTCTTTCCCACCTCCAGCGAATACTCGTCGCTGCTGCTGACCACCGCGACGTTCGGCGTCGCGTTCTTCATGCGCCCGATCGGCGGGATCGTGTTCGGGCTGTACGCGGACCGTGCGGGCCGCAAGGCCGCGCTGTCGCTCGTGATCCTGCTGATGACGGCCGGCATCTTCCTGCTCGCGATCGCGCCGCCCTATGCGGCGATCGGCATCGGCGGCCCGCTGCTGATCGTGCTCGGCCGCCTGCTGCAGGGCTTCTCCGCGGGCGGCGAATTCGGCAGCGCGACGGCGCTGCTGATCGAAGCGGCGCCATTCTCGAAACGCGGTTTCTATGGCAGCTGGCAGATGGCGAGCCAGGCGGGCGCACTGTTGATCGGCGCGCTCGTCGGCGCGGCCGTCACGCGCGGGCTGTCGCACGACGCGCTGCGCAGCTGGGGCTGGCGCGTGCCGTTCGTCCTCGGGCTCGTGATCGGCCCGATCGGCTTCTACATCCGCCGTCATCTCGCGGATTCCGAAGCATTCCTGCATGCGCAGCAGAGCGCGCGCCGCGCGACGCTCGGCGAAGTGTTCACGCGCCATCCGCGCGAGGTGCTGTGCGGGCTCGGCTCGGTGATCGCGCTCACCGTGACGATCTACGTGCTGATCAGCTATCTGCCGACCTTTGCGGTGAAGCAGCTGAAGCTGCCCTATGCGGAATCGTTCTACGCGGTGATCGTCGGCAACCTGCTGCTGATGGTGCTGTCGCCGGTCGCGGGCGCGTGGTCGGATCGCATCGGCCGCAAGGGGCTGTCGCTGTGGTCGCTCGTGCTGACGCTCGCGCTGATGTATCCGCTGTTCGCGTGGCTCGACGCGGCGCCGAGCATCGGGCGGCTGATTGCGGTGCAGGCCGTGCTGTCGGTGACGCTCGCGGGCTACTACGGGCCGTTCGGCGCGATGATCGCCGAGCTGTTCCCGGCCAACGTGCGCTCGACCGGGCTGTCGATCGCGTACAACGTCGCGGTGATGCTGTTCGGCGGCTTCGGCCAGTTCATCGTCACGTGGCTGATCAAGGTGACCGGCACGCCGCTCGCGCCGACCTACTACGTGATGGCGGGAATCGCGCTGTCGATCGTCGCGGTCGCGTTCGTGCCCGCGCGCAACGCCGACCTCGACGCGCCGGCGTGACGGCATGACGATTTGAAGACGGTCATCGAATCGTTTCGCAAAGCGCAATGATGTGCTGCGCAACGCGGGGAAACGGTGCGGCGCCCCGTTCGTGTTCGCACCCGAATTGTTTAGTCGTCGAACGAAACATGCGCGAAATGCACGAAATTGTCGCTCGCGCGCGTTGTCGCATTTTTTACCCCCACTAAAAATCGGCAAAAACCCGGCGGGCATCTAGAAGAGTTTTTTCTCCAGCTTGTTGCCGCATCGTTAGCTCAAGTAATATCCGCGTACGCCGGACCCTGGCGGGACCGGTTCCGATCTGGAGACCTGGAGGAAACATGGAATACAACCGTCTGTTGCACACCCTGCGTGTTACCGCCATGGCAGGCGTGGCAGCGGCATCGCTCGGCGTCGCGGGCTCTGCATTCGCACAGATCCCGAACAAAACGCTCGTCTACTGCTCAGAAGGCAGCCCGGCGGGTTTCGATTCCGCGCAATTTACGACCGGCGTCGATTTCACCGCCGCCACGTTCACCGTCTACAACCGCCTCGTCGAATTCGAGCGCGGCGGCACGAAGGTCGAGCCCGGCCTCGCCGAGAAGTGGGACGTGTCGTCCGACGGCAAGGTGTACACGTTCCACCTGCGCCACGGCGTGAAGTTCCACACGACCGACTTCTTCAAGCCGACGCGTGAATTCAACGCGGACGACGTGCTGTTCTCGTTCCAGCGCATGCTCGACCCGAACAATGCGTTCCGCAAGGCGTACCCGGTGTCGTTCCCGTACTTCACCGACATGGGCCTCGACAAGCTGATCACGAAGATCGAGAAGGTCGATCCGTACACCGTGAAGTTCACGCTGGCCGAGCCGAACGCGCCGTTCATCCAGAACATGGCGATGGAATTCGCGTCGATCCTGTCGGCCGAATACGGCGACCAGCTGATGAAGGCCGGCAAGGCCGCCGACATCAACCAGAAGCCGGTCGGCACGGGCCCGTTCATCTTCCGCAGCTACACGAAGGATGCGACGATCCGCTTCGACGGCAATCCTGATTACTGGAAGAAGGGCGAAGTGAAGCTGTCGAAGCTGATCTTCTCGATCACGCCGGATCCGGGCGTGCGCGTGCAGAAGATCAAGCGCAACGAATGCCAGGTGATGAGCTATCCGCGCCCGGCCGACATCGCGACGCTGAAGGCCGATTCGAACGTCGACATGCCGTCGCAGGCCGGCTTCAACCTCGGCTACCTCGCGTACAACGTCGAGCACAAGCCGGTCGACAAGCTCGAAGTGCGTCAGGCGCTCGACATGGCGATCAACAAGAAGGCGATCCTGGAATCCGTCTACCAGGGCGCCGGCCAGGCCGCGAACGCGCCGATGCCGCCGACCCAATGGTCGTACGACAAGAACCTGAAGCTGCCGGCCTACGACACAGCGAAGGCGAAGGCGCTGCTCGCGAAGGCAGGCTTCCCGAACGGTTTCGAGATCACGCTGTGGGCGATGCCCGTGCAGCGCGCGTACAACCCGAACGCGCGCCTGATGGCCGAGATGATCCAGGCCGACTGGGCGAAGATCGGCGTGAAGGCGAAGATCGTCACGTATGAATGGGGCGAGTACATCAAGCGCGCGCACTCGGGCGAGCAGGACACGATGCTGATCGGCTGGACGGGCGACAACGGCGACCCCGACAACTGGCTCGGCACGCTGCTCGGCTGCGAGGCGATCAAGGGCAACAACTTCTCGCACTGGTGCTACAAGCCGTTCGACGAGCTGGTCCAGAAGGGCCGCACGACGACGGGCCAGGACGCGCGCACGAAGCTCTACACGCAGGCGCAGCAGATCTTCGCGCAACAGCTGCCGTTCTCGCCGATCGCGAACTCGACCGTCTACCAGCCGGTGCGCAAGAACGTGGTCGACATGCGGATCGAACCGCTCGGCTATGCGCGTTTCGACGGTGTCAGCGTGAAGTAACCGGGCTGGCGTAAGCTGTCGTCATTGAGAAAACCGGCTTGAAATCATCCGGCGGCGAGGGGCCAAAAGCCCTTCGTCGCCGGTCGCACATTTCCCACAAGAAAATACGAGACGCATCATGTTCAGATTCGTGTTGCGCCGCGTGGGGATGGTGATCCCGACTTTCATCGGCATCACCATCCTGGCGTTTGCGCTGATTCACCTGATACCGGGCGACCCCATCGAAGTGATGATGGGCGAGCGCGGCGTCGATCCCGCGATGCACGCAGAGGCGATGAAACGCCTCGGGCTCGACCAGCCGCTGCCCCTGCAGTACATCCACTACATCGGCCGGGCGCTGCATGGTGACCTCGGCATGTCGATCATCACCAACACGAGCGTCGCGGGCGAGTTCTTCGCGCGCTTCCCGGCGACCGTCGAACTGTCGCTGTGCGCGCTCGTGTTCGCGCTCGTGGTCGGGCTGCCGGCCGGCGTGATCGCCGCGCTGCGGCGCGGCTCGGTCGTCGATCACGGCGTGATGGGCACTGCGCTCACCGGCTATTCGATGCCGATCTTCTGGTGGGGGCTGATCCTCATCATGGTGTTCTCGTCGTATCTGGGCTGGACGCCCGTGTCGGGGCGCATCGCGGTCGAATACGATTTCCCGCACCCGACCGGCTTCATGCTGATCGACGCGCTGCTCGCGCCGGACGAAGGCTCGTTCAAGTCGGCGGTGAGCCACCTGATCCTGCCCGCGATCGTGCTCGGCACGATCCCGCTCGCGGTGATCGCGCGGATGACGCGCTCGTCGATGCTCGAGGTGCTGCGCGAGGACTACATCCGCACCGCCCGCGCGAAAGGGCTGTCGCCCGTGCGCGTGGTCGTCGTGCATGCGCTGCGCAATGCGCTGATCCCGGTCGTCACCGTGATCGGCCTGCAGATCGGCACGCTGCTTGCTGGCGCCGTGCTGACCGAGACGCTCTTTTCGTGGCCCGGCGTCGGCAAGTGGCTGATCGATGCGATCGGCCGCCGCGACTATCCGGTCGTCCAGGGCGGCATCCTGTTGATCGCGACGCTCGTGATCGTCGTGAACCTGGTCGTCGACCTGCTGTACGGCGTGCTGAATCCGCGCATCCGCCACACGAGGTAATTCCATGAGCAATCTGCAAAATACCCTGCCGACCGAATCCGCGCCGGCCGGCGGCCGTGCGCTTGCGCTACGCGAGTTCTGGGCCAACTTCTCGCGCAACCGCGGCGCCGTCGGCGCGGGCATCGTCGTGATCGTGCTGATCGCAGTCGCGCTGCTCGCGCCGCTGATCGCGCCGCACAGCCCGGTCGAGCAATACCGCGACTACGTGAAGATTCCGCCCGCGTGGCTCGCCGGCGGTAACTGGCAATTCGTCCTCGGCACCGACGAAGCGGGCCGCGACATCCTTTCGCGGCTGATGTTCGGCGCGCGGATGTCGTTCTGGATCGGCTTCGTGTCGGTCGTGCTCGCGCTGATCCCCGGCATCGTGCTCGGGCTCGTCGCCGCGTTCTTCCAGAAGTGGGCGGACACGCCGGTGATGCGCATCATGGACGTGCTGCTCGCGCTGCCGTCGCTGCTGCTCGCGGTCGCGGTCGTCGCGATCATCGGCCCGGGCCTCACCAACACGATGTTCGCGATCGCGATCGTCGCGCTGCCGGCCTACGTGCGTCTCACGCGCGCATCGGCGCTCGGCGAGCTGCAGAAGGAATACGTGACCGCGTCGCGCGTGGCCGGCGCCGGCACGCTGCGCCTGATGTTCTCGCAGGTGCTGCCGAACTGCACGGCGCCGCTGATCGTGCAGGCGACGCTCGGCTTCTCGTCGGCGATCCTCGACGCGGCCGCGCTCGGCTTCCTCGGCCTCGGCGTGCAACCGCCGACCGCCGAGTGGGGCGCGATGCTCGCTTCCGCGCGCGACTACATCGACAACGCATGGTGGATCGTGACGATGCCCGGCCTGTCGATCCTGATTTCGGTGCTCGCGATCAACCTGCTCGGCGACGGGCTGCGCGACGCGCTCGATCCCAAACTGAAGCGGATGGCATGACATGAGCGAGAACCTACTGACCATCCGCAATCTCGCGGTGAACTTCAACGGCCTGCCCGCGGTCGACCGGATCAACCTGTCGGTCGCGCCGGGCGAGGTGGTGGGCGTCGTCGGCGAATCGGGCTCGGGCAAGAGCGTGACGATGATGGCGCTGATGGGCCTGATCGACGCGCCCGGCAAGGTGACGGCCGACGAGGTCACGTTCAACGGCGTCGACCTGCTGAAGGCGTCGCCGAAGGCGCGCCGCAAGATCGTCGGCAAGGACATCGCGATGGTGTTCCAGGACGCGCTGACGAGCCTGAACCCGAGCTACACCGTCGGTTACCAGATCAAGGAAGTGCTGAAGCTGCACGAAGGGCTGCGCGGCGACGCGCTGCACCGGCGCGCGCTCGAACTGCTCGACCAGGTCGGCATTCCCGATGCGAAGAACCGCATCGCGTCGTTCCCGCACCAGATGTCGGGCGGGATGAACCAGCGCGTAATGATCGCGATGGCCGTCGCGTGCAACCCGAAGCTGCTGATCGCCGACGAGCCGACCACCGCGCTCGACGTGACGATCCAGGCGCAGATCATGGATCTGCTCGTGAAGCTGCAGAAGGAACGCGGGATGGCGCTCGTGCTGATCTCGCACGATCTGGCCGTGGTGTCGGAGGTCGCGCATCGCGTCGCGGTGATGTACGCGGGCGAGATCATCGAGACCAACCGCGTGCCCGACATCTTCCGCGCGCCGCATCATCCGTACACCGAAGCGCTGCTCGCGGCGATTCCCGAGCACAATCAGGGGGCGCGTCGCCTTGCCGCATTGCCGGGCATGGTGCCGGGCCGCGATGATCGCCCGTCCGGGTGCCTGTTCGCGCCGCGCTGCAAGTACGTCGTCGACGACTGCCGCAAGGCGCGACCGGCGCTCGACGCGCTGGTGTCGGGCAACGACGCGATGCGCGCGCGCTGCATCAAGCCGCTCAATGTTTCCAACCTCGACCTGACGGCTTTGCATGGGACCGGAGTAAGCGCTAAAGCGCAAACTCCGGTCGACAGGAGTTCACGATGAATGCAGATCAAGAAGTCCGTGCCACGTCGCACGACGAGGAAGCGGTACTGGTGGCCGACGGCCTCGCGAAACACTATTCGGTGAAACGCGGGATGTTCGGGCAGGGCACGGTGAAGGCGCTGAACGGCGTGTCGTTCTCGCTGAAGCGCGGCAAGACGCTCGCCGTCGTCGGCGAGTCGGGCTGCGGGAAGTCGACGCTCGCGCGCCAGCTGACGATGATCGAGACGCCCACCGCGGGCAGCCTCGTGATCGACGGCAAGAACGTCGCCGGCGCGAACCGCGAGACGGTCGCCGACCTGCGCCGCCGCGTGCAGATGGTGTTCCAGAACCCGTTCGCCTCGCTGAACCCGCGCAAGACCGTCGAGCAGACGCTCGCCGAGCCGCTCGAGATCAACGCGAACCTGACGGCCGCCGAGCGCGCCGCGCGCATCGCGCAGATCATGCGCACGGTCGGCCTGCGCCCCGAGCACGCGAAGCGCTATCCGCACATGTTCTCGGGCGGCCAGCGCCAGCGGGTCGCGATCGCGCGCGCGATGATCCTCGATCCGCGCATCGTCGTCGCCGACGAGCCGGTGTCCGCGCTCGACGTGTCGATCCAGGCGCAGATCCTGAACCTGTTCATGGATCTGCAGGAGCAGTTCAAGACGAGCTACGTGTTCATCTCGCACAACCTGTCGGTGGTCGAGCACGTCGCGGACGACGTGATGGTGATGTACTTCGGCAGCGTCGCCGAACTCGGCGACAAGGCGACGATCTACGCCCGGCCGCGCCATCCGTACACGCGGGCGCTGATGTCGGCGACGCCGGCGATCTTCGAGGAAGATCGCCGCGTGCAGATCAAGCTGCAGGGCGAGTTGCCGTCGCCGCTCAATCCGCCGTCGGGCTGCGCGTTCCACCAGCGCTGCCCGTACGCGATCGAGCGGTGCCGCGTCGAGGAGCCGCCATTGCGCGAAGTCGACGGCCGGCGCGTGGCCTGCCACCGCGCCGAGGAGGTCGGGGAGGAGAATGCCTGAAGCGTTGGCGGCGCGCGCGTCCGGCGTGCGCCGTGCGGGAGCCGGCGGCGCGCGCGCGATGCGCGCGTACCGCTGCGCGCGGCGCTGGAGCGTGCGTACCGTCACGGGCGCGGCGCTGGCCGGCGCGTGCGTGGCGGCCAGCGTCGTGGTCCCCGTCGAACCGGCGCGCGCCGAAGGGCGCGCGCCGGCGACCTCGCCGATTCATCCGTCGCAGGCGCGGCCGTCCGGCATGAGCCTGCCGGGCTTCCATGCGCCGGCCGTGTCCGATGGCACGGTGTCGCGCGGCACCGTGCGCGTGCAGCCGGCGCGCATGCCGTTCTACGTCGCGACCCGGGGCAAGGTCACGCTCTACGTGCTCGGCACGCTGCACACGGGCGACCCGTCCGATTACCCGAGCGCGCAGCCGTTCCGGCCGCAGATCCTCGCGGCGCTCGCCGCGTCGCCGACGCTCGCGCTCGAGCTGTCGCCCGACGATCTGCTCGAATCGCAGGACGACGTGTCGAAGTACGGCGTGTGCCGCTACCCGTGCCTGCAGCGCCTGCTGCCCGAGCCGCTGTGGCAGCGGCTCGCGGCGCGCCTGCGCGGCAATCCGGCCGCGCTCGCCGAGATCCGCAAGATGCGGCCGTGGCTCGCGGCGCTCGTCGTCGAGACCTACGATTCGCTGTCGGCCGGCCTGCAGACCGAATACGGCACCGAGGCGCAACTGCAGAACGTGTTCCTGAAGCGCAAGGGCGGCCGCGTGATCGGGCTCGAGACGCTCGCCGAACAGATGCGCGCATTCACCGGGCTGACGCTCGCCGAGCAGCGCGAGATGCTCGCGCAGGACATGGTGCAGACGCCCGCGCAGAACGCCGACGACATCAAGGCGCTGCACCGGCTGTGGCGAATTGGCGACGCCGATGCGATCGCCGCGTGGGCCGTCGCGAAGAGCGAGCGGCTCGCGCGTTCGAAGGCGTTGTCGGCGTCGCTCGACAACAAGATCGTGTACGAGCGCAACCGGCGCTTCGTTGCACGGATGACGGCAATCGCCGCGCCGAACCGGCCGCTGTTCGTCGCGATCGGCGCGCTGCATCTGGGCGGCTCGCGCGGCGTGCTCGAATTGTTGCGCCAGCAAGGATACCGGGTCGACGCGAACTGATCGCGCCAGGCTGCCCGCACCGATCTTCCCCTGTTTGATCGACGTCGCGTGCCCCGCGCGAAGCGCTTGCGCGCGGGCGTCGTTCGATAAGGAAAACCCTCGAATCGTCGGAAAATAGCGTTTAAAACGATTGACATCCCGATCGGCCGATATCTATTCTTCATCCCACAAGTTGAAAAAATGAAAAGAATAGATAAGTTCTACGGGGTAGCAGAAATAAAGCGCGGGGTGAGCGTCGCCGGCACGTGAAGCACGTGCCGGCCGCGGAGAGTCTGCATGCACGGCGGGGCCAATCATCGTCGAACAACACATGCATGCAGGTCGACTTGCACATAAGCGACGTTCCGTCGTCTGACCGGGGAAGGCAGTGATCGGGCGGCGGCGGACGTTTTTTAATCCGGAATATTTTTCCGGTCACCGTCGAAAGACGGTTTCGGGGGGTGAATCGACAGACGGCGAAGCCGCAGCGATTGCGCCAACGGAAAAGCGCCACGAGGGCGCTTTTTTCTTTTGGTGCGACGAAAACGTGCGGCGCGCGCACGCAAGGTGCCGACTGCTTCGTTACGCGCCCTCGTCGGCCTGCACCGTCCCGGGCGCAACCACGTCGACGCCGGCGGCCTCGAGCGCCGCGCGGATCCGCTTCGCGAACGCCAGCGCATGCGGCCCGTCCCCATGCAGGCAGACGGTCTGCGCATTGAGCGGCACCCATTCGCCGCTCAGCGCGCGCACCTGCCGGTTGCGCACCATGTCGAGCGTGCGCGCGAGCACCGCGTCTTCATCGTCGATCAACGCGCCGGGCTGGCTGCGCGGCACCAGCGAGCCGTCCGCGCGGTAGCCGCGATCGGCGAACACTTCCTCCACCGCCGCGAGTCCCGCATGCCGCGCGGCCGCGACGAATACGCTGTTCGCAAGCCCGAACACCGCGAGCGACGGATCGAAGTCGTGGATCGCGGACACCACCGCGTCGGCGATCATCGGGTCGCGCGCGGCCTGGTTGTACAGCGCGCCGTGCGGTTTCACGTGCGCGATGCGCCCGCCCTCGGCCTGCGCGATCGCCGACAGCGCGCCGAGCTGGTACAGCACGCCCGCATAGATGTCGCCCGCCGGCAGCTGCATTTCCTTGCGGCCGAAATTCTCCGGATCGTGAAAGCTCGGGTGCGCGCCGATCGACACGCCTTTCTGCACGGCCCAGCGCACGCAGTCGCGCATCGCATTCGCGCCGCCTGCATGCCAGCCGCATGCGATATTTGCCGACGTGACGAGGTCGAGCAACGCCTCGTCCGATCCGCATCCTTCGCCGAGATCGGCATTCAGATCGATTTCCATGATGTTCCTCGTCCACTGGTTGCGTGGCGCGTCTTTCGCTGCTGCTTCCGCCATTGTCACGCCGCGCGCGATTGGGCGCGGCGGCGCGCTTCCTCGCGCATCTCGATCGCGACGTCGATTTGCCGGAGGTACGCCCGTTCCGCGACGAGCGCGGCGCGCGCGGCGTCGGGCGTCGTGCGCACGAAGCGGATCGGCAGGTTGAGCCGCGCCTGCGCGAGCTTCCACAGGTCGGCGCGGATCACCGTGCCGATCTTCGGGTAGCCGCCGGTGGTCTGCGCGTCGTGCATCAGCACGATCGGCTGGCCATTCGGCGGCACCTGGATCGTGCCGGGCAGCACCGCGTGCGACAGCAGCTCGACCGGCCGCTCGCGCACGAGCTCGGCGCCGGCGAGGCGATAGCCCATCCGGTTGCTGTTCGCGGTGACGAGCCATTCCTCGTCCCAGAACGCTTGCTGCGAATCGGCCGCGAACGACGCGTAGTCGGGGCCCGGCAGCACGCGCACGGGCATCGCCCACGGCGCATGCGCGGGGCGGTGACGGCGCGGCGGCTCGTCGACGCGCACGAACGCGCACCACGCCGGCGCCTTCACGCCGAATTCGGGCGCGTCGGCCGCGAGGCAGCCGGCGCCGGCCGGCGGCGCGCCGACCGGCAGCCGGTCGCCGTCGCGCAGCGTGCGGCCGCCGAGGCCGCCGAAGCGCGACGCGAGATCGGTGCTGCGCGAGCCGAGCATCGGCAGCACGTCGATGCCGCCCGCGATGCACAGGTAGCCGCGCATGCCGCGCTTCGCGGCCGGCAGCACGAGCGTCTGGCCGGCGTCGACCGGCAGGCTCCACCACGAATACACGGGCTTGCCGTCGAGCGTCGCGCCGAACTCGGTGCCGGTGATCGCGATGCGCGTGGCGCGCGTGAAGCGGAACGTGGCGGGGCCGATCGTGATTTCGACGGCCGCCGCGTCGGGGCGGTTGCCGACCAGCCGGTTGCCGACTTCGAGCGCGAGACCGTCGAGCGCGCCGCCTTGCGCGACGCCGAGATGGCGCGTGCCGCGGCGCCCGAGATCCTGCACGGTCGACAGCGGGCCGGCCCGCACGACCTCGACGGTGCCCGGTGCGTTGCTCTGGGTCATCGTGCGTCGACTCCCGCAATGGTGAAGCGTACGCGGTCGCCGGGCAGCAGCAGCGTCGGCTGCGGCCGCGCCGGATCGAACAGCTGCTGCGACGTGCGGCCGATTAGTTGCCAGCCGCCGGGCGACGTGGCCGGGTAGATGCCCGTCTGCGCGCCGCCGATGCCGACCGAGCCGGCCGGCACCTCGAGGCGCGGCGCCGCGCGGCGCGGCGTATGCAGCGACGCGTCGAGGCCGCCCAGATACGCGAAGCCCGGCTGGAATCCGACGAAGAACACGACATAGGCGCCGGCCGCGTGGCGCGCGACGACCTCGTCGGCCGACAGGCCCGTGTGCGCGGCGACGGCGGCCAGGTCGGGGCCGGCGGCCCCGCCGTACTCGACCGGGATCTCGACCTCGCGGCCGTCCGCGTGCTCGACGTCGGCCGTCTCCCACGCATCGCGCAACGCGGGCGTGAGCGAATCGGCCGTCGCGGCGAGCGGGTCGAACACGATGGTCAGGTTGTTCATGCCGGGGACGACGTCGACCACGTCGGGCCACGCGCGCGCGGCCTCCGCCACGGCCCAGACGCGGCGCTGGCAATCGAGCGTGGCGGGCGGCGGCACCTCGCAGACGAGGGCGGCATCGCCGAGCGGATAAATGCGGGGTGGCGTCATCGGACTGGCACGGTTCGGACGGCAATGTTAGCGCACATTGTCAATAAAATATCGACAACTTCTCAATAAGCGTTTTCGCCTAGCTCGTAGGCCGGGGCTTCTGGCGTACACTCGGGCACATCCTGTCATCCGGCTTGCGCCGCCTTTCCATGAAGCGTCCTGCGACCAAGATCGTGTCATCCGAACACCTCGTTTCCGATTCGAGCGCGGAGCTGTCGGAGCTCGAATACGGGCTCATCATGGCCGGCAACGCGTTCAATCGCTGGATGGTGCGCTGCATGTCGGCGGCGGGCGCGAAGGACATGACGGCGGTCGAGGTTTCGCTGCTGCATCACGTCAGCCATCGCGAACGCAAGAAGAAGCTCGCCGACATCTGCTTCGTGCTCAATATCGAGGATACGCACGTCGCGACCTATGCGCTGAAAAAACTGATCGCCCGCGGCTATGTGAAAAGCGAAAAGAGCGGCAAGGAAGTGTTCTTCTTCGCGACCGACGCGGGCCGCGAGCTGTGCCTGAAGTATCGCGAGGTGCGCGAGCATTGCCTGATCGAGACGCTGAAGGACAGCGGCCTCACCAACGAGCAGATCGGCGACGCGGCGCAGTTGCTGCGCCACGCATCGGGCCTCTACGACACGGCCGCGCGCGCGGCGGCGTCGCTGTAAAAAGACGATGGCGGAAACGGTCGGGGCGCGGCGCCGCGCCGACGGCCGGCGACGGTCTCGGCGCCACTCGCGCCATCATCCGGCGGCCGGATAAAGCGCACCGTCGGTGACGATCCAGCGCAGCGCGAGATCGTGCGCTTCGGCCGGCAGCGCATCGACGCGGCACGCTTCGTACGCGATGCCGACCGTCACGGGCAGCGTGTCGCCCGGCCATGCGGCGAGCGTGCGATCGTAGTAGCCGCCGCCGTAGCCGAGCCGGTAGCGCTGCGGATCGAATCCCACGCACGGAATCAGCAAAAGATCGGGTACGACGACGATTCCCGACGCCGGTTCGGGAATCCGGTGATGGCCTTCACGCATCGGCGTGTGCGTGTCCCACGCGTGGAACGCGAGCGGCGTGTGACGCTCGCCGATCACCGGCAACGCGGCGCACCGGCCCGGCCCCGCCGCGCACCATGCGAGCACCGCCTCGCGCGCATCGAATTCGCCCGGCAGCGGCCAGTAGAACCCGACCGTGCGCGGCGCCAGACGGTCGAGCAGCGTGCGTAGCCGCGCGTCGAGCGCGGCGTTCGCGGCGGGTTGCGACGCGGCGTCGCGACGGGCGCCGGACAGCGTTTTGCGCAGTGCAACCTTCGGGTTCGGCACAGGGTTGCGTGCTATGCTTTCGGTCACTTCGTGCTCCATTCAAAACGATGTCGAACAGCCTTTTCCGAGTATATCGCGCGGTCGCGCTCGCGCTTTCGGCCGCCGCGCTCGTCGCGAGCACGGCCGCCTGCGCCGCACCGAACGACGACACGCTCGCCGGGGACGACCAGATCTTCGTGCAGCTTCGCGAAGCCGCACGCCGCAACGACGCCGCGAAGGCCGCGCAGCTCGCGTCGATGATCCCGAACTATCCGGTGCCGTCCTACGTCGAGTATTTCCAGATCAAGCCGCAGCTGTTCGATTCGACGGGCCGCGCGCGCGTCGATGCGCCGGACGCGCCCGTGCAGTCGTTCCTGCAGCGCTACGATGGCCAGGCGATCGCCGATCGCCTGCGCAACGACTACCTGCTCGTGCTCGGCGCGCGCCACGACTGGCGCAATTTCGACGACCAGTACAAGCGCTTCGTGCTCGACGACGACACGCAGGTCAAGTGCTATGCGCTCGAATCGCGCGCGGCGCGCAACGAGAACGTCGCCGACGCGGCGCGCGCGCTGCTCGTCGAGCCGAAGAACTACGGCGATGCGTGCGTCGACCTGATCACCGCGCTCACCGTCAACCAGCAGTTCACGAGCGACGACGTGTGGCAGCAGGCGCGCCTCGCGTACGAGCAGAACTACACGACGCTCGGCGGCAAGATCGTCGACGCGCTCGGCCCGCGCCCCGTTGGCTTCGACCAGGCGACGAGCGCGCCGCCGCTGTACCTCGCGCGCGGGGTCGGCGCCGACGCCGCGTCGCATCAGATCGCGCTGATCGCGCTCAGCCGCATGGCGCGCAACGATCCGGACGCCGCCGCCGGGATGCTGACGACGGTCGCGCCTTCGCTGACCAAGCAGGAGCAGGCGATCGCGTGGGGCGCGATCGGCTACCAGGGCGCGATCAAGCGCTCGCCGATGGCATCGGTCTGGTATGCGAAATCGGCGAACGCGCCGCTGTCGAACCCGGGCTACGAATGGCGCACGCGCGCCGCGCTGCTCGCCGGCAACTGGCCGATGGTGCGCTGGTCGATCGAGCAGATGCCGCCGTCGCTGCGCAACGATCCGGCGTGGATCTACTGGCATGCGCGCGCGCTCAAGCAGAGCGGCGACACGCTGCAGGCGAACCAGGAATTCGAGCAGGTCGCCGGCCAGTTCAACTTCTACGGTCAGCTGGCCGGCGAAGAACTCGGCCAGCGCACGACGATTCCGCCGCGCACGAAGGTGAGCGACGCAGAGGTCGACGCGATGGGCAAGATTCCGGGCTTCGCGCTCGCGCAACGCTTCTACGCGCTGAACCTGCGTCTCGAAGGCAATCGCGAATGGAACTGGCCGCTGCGCGGGATGACCGATCGCCAGTTGCTCGCGGCCGCCGAATACGGCAAGCGCGTCGAGCTGCTCGACCGCACGGTCAACACGGCCGACCGCACGAAAGCCGAGCACGACTTCACGCTGCGCTATCCGTCGCCGTACCGCACGACCGTCGAGCGCTATGCGCAATCGACGGGCCTCGACGTCGAGTGGGCGTACGGGCTGATCCGCCAGGAATCGCGCTTCATCATCAGCGCGCGTTCGTCGGTGGGCGCGGGCGGCCTGATGCAGCTGATGCCGGCGACGGCCCAGATGGTCGCGAAGAAGCTCGGCATGGGCGCGATCTCGCGCGCGCAGATGCACGACATCGACACCAACATCCAGCTCGGCACCTGGTATCTCGCGGACATCTACAACAACTTCGACAGCTCGCCGGTGCTCGCCACCGCCGGCTACAACGCGGGCCCGGGCCGGCCGCGCCAGTGGCGCCAGGTGTTGACGCAGCCGGTCGAAGGCGCGATCTTCGCGGAGACGATTCCGTTCAACGAGACGCGCGACTACGTGAAGAACGTGCTGTCGAACACCGTCTACTATGCGGCGCTCTTCGAGGGCAAACCGCAGTCGTTGAAGAAACGTCTAGGCATGATCTCGCCCTGATACACGAACTGCCACGCGAGACGCGGCAGTGTTTAAGGGGCTGTTCACGCTAATAACGGGCTTGCGAACGAGGCTGGCCGGCTGCAGTGCAAGAAGCAAGGAGCGCCGTTTGGCCGAGCCGAACAAGCGACGCGCGACGCCGCAATGCGGCCGGCCAGCCTCGTTCCCCTGACTGGAAAAAATCATGAATGGGGCTGGCCGCCGGAAGGACCGATCGCTGCGTCATGCTCCTTGCGAATACGCCGAGTATTCGCTGCGTCGCAATCCTTGCGCTCGGCCCTTCTGGCGGCCAGCGCAAGCCCGTTATTAGCGTGAACAGCCCCTTAGAGGTTCCGAACATGGATCGCCAGACCGTCGCGCTGCTGGGCGGCACCGGCTTCATCGGCAGCCGGCTCGTCAATGCGCTGATCGACGCCGGCAAGCAGGTGCGGATCGGCACGCGGCGGCGCGACCACGCGCGCCACCTGCAGATGCTGCCGGTCGACATCGTCGAACTCGACGCGCTCGATACGCGCACGCTCGCGCGCTTCGTCGCCGGCGCGCACGCGGCGATCAACCTGATCGGCGTGCTGCACGGCGGCCGCGGCACGCCGTACGGGCCCGGCTTCGAGCGCGCGCACGTCGCGCTGCCGGCTGCGCTCGCAACCGCCTGCACCGAGGTCGGCGTGCGGCGCCTACTGCACATGAGCGCGCTCGGCGCCGATTCGCACGGCGCGAGCATGTACCAGCGCTCGAAGGGCGACGGCGAAGCCGCGCTGCATGCGATCGCGGCCACCGATTCGCTCGCGCTGACGATCTTCCGTCCGTCGGTCGTGTTCGGCCCCGGCGACGCGTTCCTCAATACGTTCGCGAACCTGCAGCGCACGGTGCCCGTGCTGCCGCTCGCGATGCCCGACGCGCGCTTCCAGCCGGTGTTCGTCGGCGACGTCGTGCGCGCGTTCGTCAACACGCTCGATCTCGTCGGCGCGCACGGCAAGACCTACGAACTCGGCGGCCCGACCGTCTACACGCTCGAGCAACTGGTGCGCTACTGCGGCACGCTGGTCGGCCGGCAGGCACGCATCGTGCGGCTGCCCGACGCGCTTGCGCGGCTGCAGGCGAGCGTGTTCGAATGCTTGCCGGGCGAGCCGGTGCTCACGCGCGACAATCTCGCGACGATGTCGGTGCCGAACGTGCTGTCAGGGCCGCTCGCGCCGGAACTCGGACTCTCGCCCGCGAGTCTCGAAAGCATTGCGCCCGCTTATCTCGGCGAAGCGGCGACGCGCTCGCGGTTCGACTGGTTCCGCTCGCGTCGCTAATACCCGCGGGGCGCCGCCGGCCGGCCCCCGTTCTTTTCCTGTTTCGCGTTTTCCGGAACCCTGTCATGAAACTCGTCATTGGAGACAAGAACTACTCGTCGTGGTCGATGCGGCCGTGGCTGCTGCTCGCGCATTTCGGCATCCCGTTCGACGAGATCGTGGTCGAGCTGCGCCGCGACGACACGGCCGCGCGCATCCGCGAATACTCGCCGACCGGCAAGGTGCCGTGTCTGGTCGACGATCACGGCGCGGCGATCTGGGATTCGCTCGCGATCGCCGAGACGCTCGCCGAGCGCTATCCGCAATTCCCGATGTGGCCGGCCGACCCGCTCGCGCGTGCGCATGCGCGCTGCGTGTCCGCCGAGATGCATTCGGGCTTCATGGCGCTGCGCACGCAGATGGGCATGAGCATCCGCGCATCGATGCCGGGGCGCGGCGCGACGCCCGAGGCGCTCGCCGACGTCGCGCGCATCGACGCGCTGTGGAGCGAATGCATCGAGGCCTCGGGCGGGCCGTTCCTGTTCGGCGAATTCGGGATCGCCGATGCGATGTATGCGCCCGTCGTGATGCGCTTCAACACGTATGCGCCGGCGCTGTCGCCGGAGGCGGCCGGCTATGCGGCGCGCGTGACGGCGCTGCCGGCCGTGCAGCGGTGGATCGATGCCGCGCGCCGCGAAACCAACGTGATCGCCGAATACGAGCCGCAGTGATGAACATCTACGCAGTAGGCGGAGCGATCCGCGACGAATTGCTCGGCGTGCCGGTGCAGGACCGCGACTACGTGGTGGTGGGTGCGACGCCGGAGCAGATGATCGCGCAGGGCTTCCGGCCGGTGGGCAAGGATTTCCCGGTGTTCCTGCATCCGCAGACGCAGGAGGAATACGCGCTCGCGCGCACCGAACGCAAGACGGCGGCCGGCTATCACGGCTTCCAGTTCCATTACGCGCCGGACGTGACGCTCGACGAGGATCTCGCGCGGCGCGACCTGACGATCAACGCGATGGCGCGCGAGGTGAGCCCGGAAGGCGCGCTGGTCGGCCCGGTGATCGATCCGTTCGACGGGCAGGCCGACCTGCGCGCGCGCGTGTTCCGGCACGTGAGCGACGCGTTCGTCGAGGATCCGGTGCGGATCCTGCGCATCGCGCGCTTCGCCGCACGGTTCGCGGATTTCACGGTCGCGGACGACACGCTCGCGCTGATGCGGCGGATGGTCGACGCGGGCGAGGTCGACGCGCTCGTGCCCGAGCGCGTGTGGCAGGAAATCGCGCGCGGACTGATGGAGGCGAAGCCGTCGCGGATGTTCGCGGTGCTGCGCGATTGCGGCGCGCTCGCGCGCATCCTGCCCGAGGTCGATGCGCTGTGGGGCGTGCCGCAGCGCGCCGATTACCACCCGGAAGTCGATACCGGCGTGCACGTGATGATGGTCGTCGACTACGCGGCGAAGCAGGGCTATTCGCTGGCGGTGCGCTTCGCGGCGCTCACGCACGATCTCGGCAAGGGGACCACGCCCGCGGACGTGCTGCCGCGCCACGTCGGCCACGAAAGCCGCAGCGTCGAACTGCTCAAGCCGTTGTGCGAGCGGCTGCGCGTGCCGAACGAATGCCGCGATCTCGCGCTGGTGGTCGCGCGCGAGCACGGCAACCTGCATCGCGTGATGGAGATGGGCGCGGCCGCGCTGGTGCGGCTCTTCGAGCGCAGCGACGCGCTGCGCAAGCCGGCGCGCTTCGCCGAGTTGCTGCAGGCGTGCGAGTCGGACGCGCGCGGCCGGCTCGGGCTCGATGCGCAGCCGTATCCGCAGGCCGAGCGGCTGCGCGTCGCACTCGCGGCCGCGCGCAGCGTCGATGCCGGCGCAATCGCGCGCGGCATCGGCAACGACACGGAGAAGATCAAGGAAGCCGTGCATCGCGCGCGGATCCAGGCCGTCGCGCAGGCGCTCGCGATCGGCGAATAGTCGGCGAGTAGTCGGCACGGAACCGGGCGCGCGGCATGTGCGCCCGTCGGCCGTTACGGTTTCTTCTTGCGTGCCGGAGTCGCGGTCGCCGGGCGTTTGCCGGCGGCGGCGCGCGGTTTCGCCGAATCCTTCTTTTCGGCTGCGTCACCCTTCGACGGCCGCGTCGCGGCGGCGTCGCGACCATCCCGTTCGGGCCGCGGCGCGCGGCGGCTCACGCGCGGCCCGGCGGGCTTCGACGGCCTGATTTCCGTCGTCGCGGGCGCGAACTCCGCCGAACTGTCGTCGAACAGCGGCAGCGTGCTGACGGTGATCAGCTCGGCCGGCCCGTCGCCGACATTGACCACGCGATGCCGCTTGCGCGCGTCGAAGTGCAGCGAGTCGCCCGGCGCCAGCGGGTAATTCTTCTTGCCGACCGTGTAGCAGACGCGGCCGGCCAGCACGTACACGAACTCGTCGCCGCCGTGCGCGACCCATTCCGACCGGTAGCCTCCCATCATCTGCACCTTCAGCGCGTTGATCTGGCTACCGTCGAACGTGGTGGACAGCCGCTCGTACCACTGCGACGCGGCGTCGAGCGCATACGGCTTGCGGCTGCCCTCGTGCGAATCGGGCTGCGGCTGGCGCGGCTGCTCGATCAGCGTGCCGAGCGGCACGCCCAGCGCCTTCGCGACGTTGACGAGCGACGACAGCGAGATGCCCGTCAGATGACGCTCGACCTGCGACAGGAATCCGACCGACAGTTTCGCTTCGGTCGCCACTTCCAGCAGCGTCTTCTTCGCTTCCCGGCGCAGGCGGCGAATGCGCTGGCCGATACGCATGAGGTCTGAATCCATGAATCTCTTTCGTGGCAACGAGTCGGGGCGCGGGCGCAACGGCGGTGCGGTCGCCGGGGCGGAGGCCGGCGCATTGTACCGCGCAGCATCGCCGGACGAATCGGCGCTGTGCCGGGATCCGCAGGCCGCGTGCCGATTTTAGTCCTACGAAAATTTTGGCTTGACCTCGATTTCGGCCTGCTCTAGATTCTGTCGCGCATCAAACAAAGTTAAGTGAGACGAAAATTTCCCGAGGGCGGCCGCTGAAACCGCGGCGCGGCCCGGCCGCGCGTCGCGCCATGTGCGACCTGCGCCGCGGCGACGTGTGGTATCGGCCGGCGCGATGCCGCGACACGCCGCTAGCCGCCGACAACAATGAATAACGGGCATCCGATGATCGATCGACTGAAATACAGCTTCTCCGGCCTTCCCCCGTACGACGCGTCCGTCGCCGAGACCCAGGCCGGCCTGTCGCGCCTGCTCGATGCCGCGCGACTCGACGCGGTGGTGATCACGTCGCAGGACGAGTACGTGACCGAGTACCTGCCGCGCGGCAACAACCCGCGCTACGCGGTGTCCGGCTTCGACGGTTCGGCCGGCTGCGGGATCTTCCTGAGCGCGGCGACCGCGCAGGCGCTCGGCGTGCCGCCGTTCGTGCTGTTCGTCGACGGCCGCTATCACTTCCAGGCCGACGAGCAGTGCGATCCGGCGCGTGTGCGCGTCGAGAAGCTCGGCATCGACGTGACGATCTGGCAGGCGATGGCCGACTGGCTGGTCGCGCACGCGAGCCGGCTCGCGCGGGTCGGCTACGACGCGCGGCGGATCAGCGTCGCGCAGCGCAACCGGCTGTTCGAGCGGACGCAGGCCGCGACGCTCGACTGGGCGAGCCTCGCCGATCGCGAGATCGACCGCGCGCTCGCGCTGCCGGGCTGGAACGTCGAGCGGCCGATCTTCGAGATTCCGGCAACGATGACCGGCCTGAGCGTCGCGCAGAACCTCGACGCGCTGAACCGCCGGCTCGCCGCGCATACCGGCGCGGCCGACGGCAAGACCGCGTTCTTCACCTGCGCGTCGGACGATCTCGCGTATCTGCTGAACAGCCGCGGCTATCACATCCCGAATGCGTCGTCGCACCTCGGCTTCCTGTTCGCGATCGGCGCTCAGGTGGTGTTGTTCTTGCCGGAAGGCTGCGATCGCTGCGAGGTCGCGCTCGATTCGTATCCGGCGCTGCACGTGATCCGGCGCGACGTCGCGGCGCTCGAGCGCTTCCTCGCGCAGTTCGCGATCGAGCACGTGTGCTACGGCTTCGAATCGGTGAATTGCGCGCTCGTCGACGCGGTGAGCCGCGTGTGGCCGCACGCGCGGCATGCCGATTTCAACCCGGTCGAGGCGATGCGGGCGAGCAAGACGCCGGCGGTGCTCGACCAGTTCCGCCACGCGTTCGCGCGCAGCTCCGCGGCGATCGCCGAGACGATGCGCTGGGCGAAGACCGGTGAACCGGGCGTGCGCCACACCGAGTACGACCTCGCGCGCACGATCAACGACGCATACGGCGCCCGTTCGGCGGTCGCGCTGTCGTTTCCGTCGATCGCGGCGAACGGCGCGAACAGCGCATTCGCGCATTACACGGCGGCGAGCGCCGACGTCGAGTTGACCGAAGGCGAACTCGTGCTGCTCGACAGCGGCGCGTACTACGAAGCGGGCTTCGCGACGGACTGCACGCGCGTCGTGCTGCGCCGCACGCAGCCGGACACGGTCGCGCAGCCGTGGCAGCGCGAGATCTACACGGTCGCGCTGAAGGCCTGTATCAAGGGGCTCGTCACGCGCTTTCCGGCGACCGCGACGGGCGGCGACGTCGATGCGCTGGTGCGGCAGGTGTGCCGCGATCATGGCCACGATTTCGGCCACGGCACCGGGCACGGCGTCGGGATTCACGTGCACGAGGGCGGCGTGCGGTTCGCGCCGGGCGCGCGGTACGGGCTGGTGCCGAATGCGGTGATTTCGGTCGAGCCGGGCATCTACCTGCCGGGCAAGGGCGGCGTGCGGATCGAGAACATCGTGATCGTGCGGCCGGACGACGCGCAGCCCGACACCGTGACGTTCGAGAACATCGTGACGGTCGGCTACGACTGGGACCTGATCGATCTGGATCTGCTGGACGACGCCGAGCGCGCGTACCTGCGCGACTACGAGCGGCTGTGCGTGGAGCGCGGCACGCAGGTCACCGCGTGTCCGCTGCTGTAACGAAGGGAAGGAAAGGGGCGCGGCCGCCGGGCGGCCGCGCGGCGCGACGTCAGCGCGCGAGCGCCGACACGCGTCCGTCGGGGCCGTACACGCCGGCCGGCGCGGGCGCCGAGCGCAGCACCGCGAGCGCGCGCTCGTTGTAGTCCATCCGGATCCGGATCAGCATCCCGTTGTTCGCATTGGCCTGGCGCGCGCGTTCGGCGGCCTGTTGCAGCAGTTGCCAGCGGCTCGCGAGGCGCGCATCGCGCTCGGCCGCCTGATCCATGCCTTTCTTGCCGGCCGGGAAGCCGAGCGCGGAAAGCTGCGTGTCGCGCGTGCGTTCGAGTTGCGCGAGCCGGTCGATCAGTTCGCTTTTCTTCTCGACGATGCCGGGCAGCATCTCGAGCGGCTCGGCCGTCGTCAGCGCCTTTTCCTCGTAGACGAGCAGGGACGCGAACGCCTCGATCGTCGCGTGTTCGTCGTTGACCGTGGCCAGCAGCTCTTCTCTCATCGCGTCATGCTCGTCGCGCCGGTGCGTGCGGTGTCGCGCGCGCCGGCAAACCGGGTGACCCGGCCACGAGGCCGGGGCTTAGCCCTGCGGGCGCTGCTGCTGCAGCAGTTCGCGGGCGGTGTTCAATACGCCGTCGGCAATCTTGTTCGCGTCGATCGTCAGCGTGCCGTCCTTCAGCGCGTCCTTGATCGACTGGACGAGACCCGTGTCGATATCGGCGTCGCCCGACGCGGATACCGACCGCAACTGGCCGGACAGACCCGACAGGTTCACGTTCGTGTCGCCGCCGGTCGATCCTGCGTCGGCGGCCTGCGCGGACGACTGGGCCGTGCCGGACGGCGCACGGGCCGCGCCGTTGCCGGTCGGCGCGAGGGGGCTCGGTTTCGGAGTGGAATCGATCTTCACGATGGGTTTCCTGTACGGTTTGACCCAGATAACGGCCGGGTCGGCCCGAACTTTAGCATCGCGAGCCCGAAATGCTCCGAATAAACAATTCTTTACATTTTTGCGGCAGATCCGTCCCTACAGCGGAATTTCGACGGTGCCGGCGTCCTTGACGATCGCCGTGACGATCTGCCCGGCCGCCATCCGCACCCGTACCGACTGGCCGGGCGCCGCATTCGCGAGCACGCTGCCCTCGGCCGAAATCGTGAAGCCGGGGCCGGCCGCGACGACCCGCACGGTCTGGCCGGCCGACACCGACGCCGCGCTCTTCAGCATGTCCTGCCGCAGCGGCAGCCCGGCCGAGATGCGCGCGAGCGCGGTCGCGCCGACGGCCTGCGCCGGATCGGTGATCACCGCGAGCGGCAGCACCGTCAGGTCGCCGTCGCGGGCGACCAGGTCGGCGGCGGAGAGCGGCTCGCCGGGCGCGATCTGGCGCGCGGCGACGTAATAAGTGGCCTGCACGGCGACCTTCGCCTGCAGGTAGACGGTCCACGGCCGCTCGCCCGCGCAGCGCACGCCGACCGTCGTGCGGCCCCACAGGCGTGCGCCGGTCGGCAAGAACGGTTCGAGCGTCGTGCAGGCGGCGAGCCCGCGCGGAAAGGCGGTCGTGACCGTCGCGGTGCTCTTGCCGGGCAGCCCGGCGATCTGCTGCTGCAGGAACGCGAGCGCCGCGCGCCGGATCGTTTCGGGGTCTTGCTGGCCGGGCGGCGTCACGGGCTGGGGCGAGGCGGCAGCCGGGGCCGGCGTCGGGTTGGCGGAAGCGGCCGCCGTGCGTGCCGCCGCGGCGACCGACGCGGCACGGGCCGCCGCGAGGCGGGCCGAGGCTGCCGATTGCGGCGCCGGCCGCGCGAAAGCCGATGCAGGCTCGGCCGTGCCGGCGACGACCGTCGCGACGGCGGCGGGGTCCGCCGCGCGCGGCAGCGCGCCGTACCCGGCGTTCGCGCGAGCGGCTGCGTAGACGGGCAGCGGCGCGGAAGCCGGCGGCGGGACGCTCGTCACGACCATCGCGCCGGTCGATTGCGCTGTGTAGCCGCCGCCGACCGCGGCGCTCGTCGCGCCGGCCGCACGCGGCGCACCCGAAGTCGACGCGATCCCCGCATTCCCGCCGAACTGCCCGCCGCTCGCCGCATTGGCGTGCGCGAGCGCGGTTTCGGCCGTCTCGCCGCGCCCGGGAATCACGATCATCCCGTCGTCGGCGCGCACGGCGGGCGCGGCGATCCACAGCGCCGCGGCGAGCGCGAACGCACGCCGGACGTGCGTGAGCCGCCCGTTCCTGTCGCGAAGTGCGCCGCCCGTCATCGCCATGCCCCCGATCCGTTGTTCCGCTTCGCATTCTAGGGAGCCGGGGCGTCGCGCAAACGATGAATAGAGGGGGCCTTTGCCGCGTTATTCGCCCGATTGCCGGTTGCGTCCCGCGCCTACCATCGCTGTCATGGAAAAAAGCCTCTCGGGTCGCCATCCGGTGCGAGGGGCGTGCAGCGCTTCATACGGAGAGACGCACACATGCTGGACAAACTCGATGCGGAATTCGCGTTCGGCCGACAGGCGCTCGACGTGCGCGCCTATCGGCAGGAACTGCTGTCGTCGAACATCGCGAACGCCGACACGCCCGGCTACCAGGCCCGCGACGTCGATTTCGCGTCGACGCTCGCGCGCTCGCTGAAGCAGACGAGCGGCGCCCTCGCGCCCAGCAACGCCGCGCAATTGCCGATGGCGCAGCCGGCCGGCGTGACGAGCGGCATGTCGATGGTGTCGACGGCGGCGGGCCACATGGCCGGCACCGCGAAGCTGATCCCGACCGGCGGCCCGTCGGACGACTACGGCCGCGCGCAATACCGGATGCCGCTGCAGCCGTCGCTCGACGGCAACACGGTCGATCTCGACGTCGAGCGCGTGCAGTTCGCGAACAACGCGCTGCACTACGAAACCGGGATGACCGTGATGACCCAGCAGATCAAGGCGATGATCGCCGCGATCACGACGAACTCGTAACGAACTCGTAAGCGCCGCTTCCGAATCCGGAACCCAGCACAAGGAGCCTCCATGCCTTCGTTGATGAACATCTTCGGCGTCGCCGGTTCGGCGCTGTCCGCACAATCGCAGCGCCTGAACGTGACCGCGTCGAACCTCGCGAACGCCGACAGCGCGACCGGCCCCGACGGCAAGCCGTACAAGGCCAAGCAGGTCGTGTTCGCGACCGATCCGCTCGGCGGCGCGCGCAGTGCGTCCGGCCAGGGCGTGGGCGGCGTGCGCGTGACCAAGGTGATGGACGACCCGTCGCCGATGAAATCGACCTACGACCCGGCGAACCCGGCCGCCGACGCGAACGGCTACGTGCAGATGCCGAACGTCGACCCAGTGCAGGAGATGGTGAACATGATCTCGGCGTCGCGCTCGTACCAGGCCAACGTCGAGACGCTGAACACCGCGAAGACGCTGATGCTCAAGACGCTGACGATCGGCTCGTAAGCCGCGCGCCGCCCGCCTTTCCCTACCGAGACCCGAACCGACAGTTCCGACAGAAGGCCAACAGGATGACTTCCTCCAACACGACGATCGGCGGCAACGGCACCAACGTGTCGACGCTGCCGACCGACACGATGAACACCAACAACGTGTCGTCGACCAACGGCACGTCGGCGAGCGACCTCCAGGCGACGTTCCTGAAGCTGCTCGTCACGCAGTTGCAGAACCAGGATCCGACCAGCCCGGTGGACAGCTCGCAGATGACGTCGCAGCTCGCGCAGATCAACACGGTGAGCGGCATCGCGCAGCTGAACACGTCGCTCACGTCGCTGTCGACGCAGCTCGCGGCCGGCCAGCAGACGCAGGCCGCGCTGCTGATCGGCACGAACGTGCTCGCGCCGGGCAATGCGGTCGCGGTGAAGAGCGGCGCGGCGTCGCCGTTCGGCGTGTCGCTCGCGAGCTCGGTGTCGAACCTGACGATCACCGTGAAGAACTCGGCGGGCGCCGTCGTGAACACGATCAACGCGGGCGCGCAGTCGGCCGGCACGGTGCCGTTCAACTGGACGCCGACCGACGCGGCCGGCAACGCGCTGCCGGACGGCAAGTACACGGTCAGTGCGTCGTACACCGACAGCACCGGCACGCCGCACGCGGCCACGACGCTCGCGGCCGCGACGGTGCAGAGCGTGGTCAAGCAGGCGGACGGCACCGCGGGGCTCGTGTTGTCGAACGGCACGACGGTGGGGCTCACCCAGGTTGCGTCGATCTTCCCGAACACGAAGTCGTCGTCGTCCGGCGACACCACCACCAACTGATCGAGCTTTCTCGTCACGGAGAACGAAATGGGTTATCAACAGGGTCTGAGCGGCCTCGCCGGCGCATCGAACGCGCTGGACGTGATCGGCAACAACATCGCGAACGCGAACACGGTCGGCTTCAAGTCGAGCACCGCGCAGTTCGCCGACATGTACGCGAACTCGGTCGCGACGTCGGTCAACACGCAGATCGGCATCGGCACGTCGCTGAACTCGGTGCAGCAGAACTTCGGGCAGGGCACGATCAATACGACGAACTCGTCGCTCGACGTCGCGATCAACGGCAACGGCTTCTTCCAGATGTCGAACAACGGCGTGACGACGTACTCGCGCGACGGCACGTTCCAGCGCGACAAGAACGGCTTCATCGTCGACGCGCAGGGCCGTAACCTGATGGGCTACGCGGCCAACGCGGGCGGCGTGATCAACACCGCGCAGACCGTGCCGCTGCAGGCGCCGACCAACAACATTGCGCCGACCGCGACGACCAAGATCATCGGCCAGTTCAACCTGAACTCGCAGGACACGGTGCCGACCAAGACGCCGTTCAGCGCGACCGACAACACGACGTACAACTACTCGACCGCGATCCAGGTGTACGACTCGCTCGGCGGCTCGCAGGCGGTCAACATGTACTTCGTGAAGTCGGCGGCCGGCACGTGGGAAGCGTACGCGGGCGTCCAGGGCGGCGCGACGACCGATCTCGGCACGATCACGTTCGATACGTCGGGCGCGATCAAGAGCACGACGACGGGCACGCCGGCCGCGCCGACCGCGTCGCTCGGCCAGTTCCAGTTCACCGTGCCGAACACCGACGGCTCGGCGACGCCGCAGGCGCTGACGCTCGACCTGACCGGCACGACGCAGTACGGCGGCAAGGACGGCGTGAACAATCTCGCGCAGGACGGCTACGCGAGCGGCAGGCTCACCACTTACTCGATCGGCGCCGACGGCAAGCTGACCGGCAACTACTCGAACGGCCAGACCGCCGTGCTCGGCCAGATCGCGCTCGCGAACTTCAACAACCCGAACGGGCTGGTGAACCTCGGCGGCAACCAGTACGCCGAATCGTCGGCGTCGGGCGTGCCGCAGGTGTCGGCGCCGGGCAGCACGAACCACGGCACGCTGCAGGGCAGCGCGCTCGAGAACTCGAACGTCGACCTGACCTCGCAGCTCGTCAACCTGATCACCGCGCAGCGCAACTACCAGGCGAACGCGCAGACGATCAAGACGCAGCAGACCGTCGACCAGACGCTCATCAACCTGTAAGCGCGGACAACCGGCAGCCATGGACCGACTGATCTATACGGCGATGACGGGCGCGTCGCAGTCGCTCGACCAGCAGGCGATCGTCGCGAACAACCTCGCGAACGCGTCGACGACGGGTTTTCGCGCGCAGCTCGCGACGTATCGCGCGGTGCCGATGAATTTCGGCGACGGCAGCAACATCGACCCGACGACGACGCGCACCTACGTGCTCGCGTCGACGCCCGGCGCCGATTACGCGCCGGGTCCGATCACGCGCACCGGCAATCCGCTCGACGTCGCGGTGCAGGGCGCGGGCTGGCTGTCGGTGCAGACGGCCGACGGCGGCGAGGCGTACACGCGCGCCGGCAACCTGCACGTCGACGAGAACGGCCAGCTCGTCAACGCGAGCAACCTGCCGGTGGTCGGCAACGGCGGCCCGATCTCGGTCCCGCCGAACGCGGAAGTGACGATCGGCAAGGACGGCACGGTGTCCGCGCTGATGCCGGGCGACCCGCCGACCGCGGTCGCGATCGTCGACCAGATGAAGCTCGTCAATCCCGATCCGGCCACGCTCACGCGCGGCAACGACGGGCTGTTCCGCACCGCCGACGGCAATCCGGCCGACGCCGACCCGAACGTGGTCGTCACGCCGAATTCGATCGAAGGCAGCAACGTGAACCCGGTGACCGCGATGGTCGCGATGATCGACAACGCGCGGGCGTTCCAGCTGCAGTCGAAGCTGATCCAGACGGCCGACCAGAACGAGCAGACGGCGAACCAGCTGCTCAACTTCAGCTGAGCGATAGGGTCTGTTTACCTATGGAACGCACATGCGAATGCCCGAAATCGCTCGTAGGGCAAGAAGTGAGGAGCGCCGTTTGGCCGCGCCAAACAAGCGACGAGCGACGCCGCCATACGGGCGATTTCGGGCATTCCCGTGACATGATTTTTAATTTGGGGTTGCCACGAGAACGGCCGCTCGCCGCGTTGCGCTCCTTGCGAATACGTCCAGTATTCGCGGCGTCGCGCGCCTCGCGAGCGGCCGTTCTCGTGGCAACGCATGCGCGTTCCATAGGTAAACAGACCCTATGCCACCCTACGCAGGAGACCTGACAAATGAATCGTTCGCTCTACATCGCCGCGACCGGCATGAATGCGCAGCAGGCGCAGATGGACGTGATTTCGAACAACCTGGCGAACACCAGCACGAACGGCTTCAAGGCGTCGCGCGCGGTGTTCGAGGATCTGCTGTACCAGACCATCCGCCAGCCCGGCGCGAACTCGACGCAGCAGACCGAACTGCCGTCGGGCCTGCAGCTCGGCACCGGCGTGCAGCAGGTCGCGACCGAGCGCCTGTACACGCAGGGCGGCCTCACGCAGACCGGCAACTCGAAGGACGTCGCGATCAACGGCGCGGGCTTCTTCCAGGTGCTGATGCCGGACGGCACCAACGCGTACACGCGCGACGGCTCGTTCCAGACCAACGCGCAGGGCCAGCTCGTCACGTCGAGCGGCTACCAGGTGCTGCCGGCGATCACCGTGCCGCAGAACGCGCAGTCGCTGACGATCGGCAAGGACGGCGTCGTGTCGGTCACGCAGCCGGGCTCGAGCAACGCGGTGCAGATCGGCTCGCTGCAGATCGCGACCTTCATCAACCCGACCGGCCTCGAGGCGAAGGGCGAGAACCTGTTCGCGGAAACGACGTCGTCGGGCGCGCCGAACGTGTCGCAGCCGGGGCTGAACGGCGCGGGCGTGCTCAACCAGGGCTACGTCGAGGCGTCGAACGTGAACGTCGTGCAGGAACTCGTCAACATGATCCAGACGCAGCGTGCCTACGAGATCAACAGCAAGGCCGTGACGACGTCCGACCAGATGCTGCAGACCGTCACGCAGATGAAGAGCTAACCGGAACGTCCCGTCGCAGCCATGAAGCAGGTTCGCCTCCCCTCGTCAGCCACCGTCCGCGCCGTATGCGCGGTCGCGGTGGCGGCGCTCGCCGGTTGCGCGCAGATTCCGCGCGATCCGATCATCCAGCAGCCGATGACGGCGCAGCCGCCGATGCCGATGTCGATGCAGGCGCCCGGCTCGATCTACAACCCCGGCTACGCGGGGCGGCCGCTGTTCGAGGATCAGCGCCCGCGCAACGTCGGCGACATCCTGACGATCATGATCGCGGAGAACATCAACGCGACCAAGTCGTCCGGCGCGAACACCAACCGGCAGGGCAACACCGACTTCAACGTGCCGACGGCCGCGTTCCTCGGCGGGCTGTTCGCGAAGGCGAACCTGTCGGCGACCGGCGCGAACAAGTTCGCGGCCACCGGCGGCGCGAGCGCGGCGAACACGTTCAACGGCACGATCACGGTGACCGTCACCAGCGTGCTGCCGAACGGCAACCTCGTGGTCAGCGGCGAGAAGCAGATGCTGATCAACCAGGGCAACGAATACGTGCGCTTCTCGGGGGTCGTCAACCCGAACACGATCTCGGGCGCGAACTCCGTCTATTCGACGCAGGTCGCCGACGCGAAGATCGAATACTCGTCGAAGGGCTACATCAACGAAGCCGAGACGATGGGCTGGCTGCAGCGCTTCTTCCTCAACATCGCGCCGTGGTGATGACGATGCAGCTGCCTCTTTCCCGCCGCCTGTCGTTCCGTGCACTCGCCGTCGCGCGGTTTGCCGCCTTCGTGCTGGCCGCGTGCGTGCTCGGCGCCGCGCCCGCGCACGCGGAGCGCCTGAAGGACCTCGCGCAGATCCAGGGCGTGCGCGACAACCCGCTGATCGGCTATGGCCTCGTCGTCGGCCTCGACGGCACGGGCGACCAGACGATGCAGACGCCGTTCACGACGCAGACGCTCGCGAACATGCTCGCGAACCTCGGCATCTCGATCAACAATGGTTCGGCCAACGGCGGCCCGTCGTCGCTGAACAACATGCAGCTGAAGAACGTCGCGGCCGTGATGGTGACGGCCACGCTGCCGCCGTTCGCACGGCCCGGCGAGGCGCTCGACGTGACCGTGTCGTCGCTCGGCAACGCGAAGAGCCTGCGCGGCGGCACGCTGCTGCTCACGCCGCTGAAGGGCGCGGACGGGCAGGTGTACGCGCTCGCGCAGGGCAACATGGCGGTCGGCGGCGCGGGCGCCAGCGCGAACGGCAGCCGCGTGCAGGTGAACCAGCTCGCGGCCGGCCGGATCGTCGGCGGCGCGATCGTCGAGCGCGCGGTGCCGAACGCGGTCGCGCAGATGAACGGCGTGCTGCAGCTGCAACTGAACGACATGGATTACGGCACCGCGCAGCGGATCGTGTCCGCGGTCAACGCGAGCTTCGGCCCGGGCACCGCGACGGCGCTCGACGGCCGCACGATCCAGCTCGCCGCGCCGGCGGATTCCGCGCAGCAGGTCGCGTTCATGGCGCGCCTGCAGAACCTCGACGTGAGTCCGGACAAGGCCGCCGCGAAGGTGATCCTGAACGCGCGCACCGGCTCGATCGTGATGAACCAGATGGTCACGCTGCAAAGCTGCGCGGTCGCGCACGGCAACCTGTCGGTGGTCGTCAACACGCAGCCGGTGGTGTCGCAGCCGGGGCCGTTCTCGAACGGGCAGACGGTGGTCGCGCAGCAGTCGCAGATCCAGCTGAAGCAGGACAACGGCGCGCTGAAGATGGTGACGGCCGGCGCGAATCTCGCCGACGTCGTGAAGGCGCTGAACACGCTCGGCGCGACGCCCGCGGACCTGATGTCGATCCTGCAGGCGATGAAGGCGGCCGGCGCGCTGCGCGCCGACCTGGAGGTGATCTAAATGGCAGCCACGCTCCCCAACGCAAACGACCTCACGCAGCGCTTCGCGCTCGACGTGCAGGGTTTCGACGCGCTGCGCGCGCAGGCGAAGCAGTCGCCGCAGGCCGGCGCGAAGGCGGTCGCCGGCCAGTTCGACGCGATGTTCACGCAGATGATGCTCAAGAGCATGCGCGACGCGTCGCCCGACGGCGGCCTGTTCGATTCGCACACGTCGAAGATGTACACGTCGATGCTCGACCAGCAGCTCGCGCAGCAGATGTCGACGCGCGGCATCGGCGTCGCCGACGCGCTGATGAAGCAGTTGCTGCGCAATGCGGGCGCCGGCGCGGGCGGCGACACGGCGGCCGACGTCGGTGCGCGCGGCCTGGGCGGCATGGGTGCCGGCGGCCTCGGCACGGCCGGCAACGAAGGCAGCCTCGCCGCGATGAACGCGATGGCGAAGGCCTATGCGAACGCGGCGAACAACGGCGGGCTCGCCGGCGCGCGCGGCTACTCGGCCGGCAGCGCGCTGACGCCGCCGCTCAAGGGCGCGAGCGGCGTGCAGGACGCGGACGCGTTCGTCGACCGGCTCGCGGCCCCCGCGCAGGCGGCCAGCGCGACGACCGGCATCCCGGCGCGTTTCATCGTCGGCCAGGCCGCGCTCGAATCGGGCTGGGGCAAGCGCGAGATCCGCGCGACGGACGGCTCGACCAGCTACAACGTGTTCGGCATCAAGGCGAACAAGGGCTGGACCGGCCGCACCGTGTCGGCGCTGACCACCGAATACGTGAACGGCGCGCCGCGCCGCGTGGTCGCGAAGTTCCGTGCGTACGACTCGTACGAGCACGCGATGACCGATTACGCGAACCTGCTGAAGAACAACCCGCGCTATGCGGGCGTGCTGAGCGCGAGCCGCAGCGTCGAAGGCTTCGCGCACGGGATGCAGAAGGCCGGCTATGCCACCGACCCGAATTACGCGAAGAAGCTGATCTCGATCATGCAGCAGATCGGCTGACGGGCCCGCCCGCTCCCGGTTCGCCCCCCTTTCGGACCGCGCCCGGCACCTTGCCGCGCGCGGTTTCAACGTTTGCGAGAAATAAATCGCCGTTTCGATCTAAACTTTCGGTCAGCACTGCCGCTAAGTGTGAGAGACCTGCGACCGGGCCCCCGTTCTGGCCCGGTTTTATTGCGCACCGGTTGCCCCGGGCGCCCATGACAAGAAAGACCGGCTAGCCATGAATATCGAAACGTCGACGGACCCCAGCCTGGATGCAGGCCACTCCGGGCCCGACTATGCCCGCCGCAATCCGCTGGAAATCGGCGTGCAGCTGCGCAACCTGGTGAACCGCGGCGATTTCCTGACCGTCCAGTATCCGGGCGGCCAGCTCGTCACGCGTCTGCTGGAGGTCGATGTCGGCGCGCGGACGTTCACGTTCGACTGGGGCGCGCTGTCCGAGCAGAACGCCGGCATCCTCGGCGCGTCGCACTGCACGTTCGCGGCCGCGCCGGAGGGCGTGCGCGTCGAATTCACCACGGGCACGCCGCGCGAGACGCGCTACGAGGGGCTGCCCGCGTTCGTCGCCGATTTCCCCGACGTGCTGGTGTGCATCCAGCGCCGCGAATATTTCCGCGTCGACGCGCCGATCGTCGATCCGTTTCTGTGCCGCGGCAAGCTGCCGGACGGCGAAAGCTTCCTGTTCGAGGTGCACAACCTGTCGCTCGGCGGCGTGGGGCTGCGCACGGCCGACGAGCGCGTCGAGGCGCTCGAGGTCGGCACGCTGCTGCCGGACGTCGAGCTCGAGCTGACCGGCCACGGCAAGCTGTCGCTCGACCTGCAACTGGTGTCGCAGCGCTCGACGCAGATGCCGAACGGGTCGCGCCGCTACCAGCTCGGTTTTCGCTACATGTCGCTGCCGGGCAGCGCGGAGAACACGCTGCAGCGGTTGATCACGCAGCTCGAAATGAAGCGCCGCTCGCTCGCGCGGGCCTGACGCGCATCCGGCGGGAGGCCCCGCGGGCCGCCCGCGCAGCGCTTCCGGCGCACTCGGTCGGCCGCGTTCAGCGGCGACGCACGCCCGTGCGCCGCGCGTGCATTTTTTCCTCAATTTTTTCGATCCGCGGCCGTTATACCGGGAGTCACGCAACCCGGCGGCCGCAGCGCGGCCCGCTCATCAGGATCGCGCATGTCCAACACACTCATGAACCTCGGCGTCAGCGGCCTGAATGCCGCGCTCTGGGGCCTCACGACGACCGGCCAGAACATCAGCAACGCCGCGACGCCCGGCTATTCGGTCGAACGCCCCGTCTATGCCGAGGCGAGCGGGCAGTACACCAGCAGCGGCTACATGCCGCAGGGCGTGAACACCGTCACCGTCCAGCGGCAGTACAGCCAGTACCTGAGCGACCAGCTGAACGGCGCGCAGACGCAGGGCGGCGCGCTGTCGACGTGGTACTCGCTCGTCGCGCAGCTGAACAACTACGTCGGCAGCCCGACGGCCGGCATCTCGACCGCGATCACGAGCTATTTCACCGGGCTGCAGAACGTCGCGAACAATGCGTCCGATCCGTCGGTGCGGCAGACCGCGATCAGCAACGCGCAGATTCTCGGCGACCAGCTGAAGGCGGCGGGCCAGCAATACGACGCGTTGCGCCAGAGCGTGAACACGCAGCTCACCAGCACCGTGTCGCAGATCAACACGTACACCGCGCAGATCGCGCAGCTGAACCAGCAGATCTCGGCGGCGAGCAGCCAGGGGCAGCCGCCGAACCAGCTGATGGACCAGCGCGACCTCGCGGTGTCGAACCTGTCGAGCCTCGCCGGCGTGCAGGTCGTGCGCAATGACAGCGGCTACAGCGTATTCCTCGCGGGCGGCCAGCCGCTCGTCGTCGCCGACAAGAGCTACCAGCTTGCGACCGTCACGTCGTCGTCCGATCCGAGCGAGCTGACCGTCGTGTCGCAGGGCATCGCCGGCGCGAATCCGCAGGGGCCGAACCAGGCGCTGCCGGATGCGTCGCTGTCGGGCGGCGCGCTCGGCGGCCTGCTCGCGTTCCGCCGTCAGACGCTCGACCCGGCGCAGGCGCAGCTCGGCGCGCTCGCGACCAGCTTCGCCGCGCAGGTCAACGCGCAGAACGCGCTCGGCGTCGATCTGGCGGGCAAGCCGGGCGGCAACCTGTTCACGGTGGCGAACCCGACCGTCTATTCGAATCAGGGCAACACCGGCAACGCGTCGCTGTCCGTGTCGTTCGCCAGTGCGTCGCAGCCGACGACGAGCGACTACACGCTGTCGTACGACGGCACGAACTACACGCTGACCGACCGCGCGAGCGGGTCGGTGGTCGACCAGAAGGCGGGTCCGATGCCGGTCTCGCTCGGCGGGCTGAACTTCTCGTTCTCGTCCGGCGCGATGAATGCCGGCGACCAGTTCACCGTGCTGCCGACGCGCGGCGCGCTGACCGGCTTCGGCCTCGCGACCACGAGCGGCTCGGCGATCGCGGCCGCGTCGCCGGTGGTCGCTGCGGCATCGAAAACCAACATCGGCACGGCAAAGATCACGCAGGGCGCGGTGAGCGCCGGCTACCAGGTGCCGACGACGCCGACCAAGCTGACCTACGACGCGGCGTCGCAGTCGCTGTCGGGCTTCCCGGCCGGGACCACGGTGACGATCGCGGGCACCCCGCCGACCTCGGTGACGATCACGAGCCCGACCGACAGCGTGCCGTACAACGCGACGGCCGGCGCGAAGCTGACGATCAACAGCACCACGCAGCCGGCTCCGGCGGGCGTGATGAACGGCGTGACCGTCACGCTGTCCGGCGCGCCGTCGGATGGCGACACGTTCACGATCGGACCGTACGCGGGCGGCACGAGCGACGGCTCCAACGCACAAGCGTTGTCGCAGCTCGTCACCGCGAAGGCGCTCGGCGGCGGCACGACGACGCTGACCGGCGCGTATGCCAACTACGTGAACGCGATCGGCAACACGGCGAGCCAGCTGAAGTCGTCGAGCGCCGCGCAGACTTCGCTCGTCGGCCAGATCACGACCGCGCAGCAGTCGGTGTCGGGCGTGAACCAGAACGAGGAAGCGGCGAACCTGATGCAGTACCAGCAGCTTTACCAGGCGAACGCGAAAGTAATCCAGACGGCGGCGACGCTGTTCCAGACCGTGCTCGGCCTGTTCAACTGACCGGATTCGAGGGATAGAAGCGATGCGAATTTCCAGCGCCCAGTTCTTCCAGCTGAACGTTTCACAGATGAACGATCAGCAGGCGCAGCTCGCGCAGCTGTATCAGCAGATTTCGAGCGGCACGAGCCTGCAGACGCCGGCCGACAACCCGGTCGGCGCGGCGCAGGCCGTGCAGCTGTCGATGACCTCGGCGACGCTGTCGCAGTACGCGACCAACCAGACCACCGCGCTCGCGTCGCTGCAGGCCGAGGACCAGGCGCTGCAGAGCGTGAGCAGCGTGCTGACCGGCGTGCAGACGCTGGTCGTGCGTGCCGGCGACGGCTCGCTGGCCGACAGCGACCGCTCGGCGCTCGCGACGCAGCTGCAAGGCTATCGCGACCAGCTGGTGACGCTCGCGAACTCGAACGACGGTGCCGGCAATTACCTGTTCGCCGGCCTGAACAATTCGACGGCGCCGTTTACGGCCAGCCCGAACGGCAGCATCAGCTACGTCGGCGACTCGGGCACGCGCCAGGTGCAGATCGCCGATTCGAGCAGCGTGTCGCAGGGCGACGCCGGTTCGGCGGTGTTCATGTCCGTGCCGTCGCTCGGCAGCGCGCAGGTTCCGTCGGCCGGCGCCGGCAACGTCGGCACCGGCGCGATCAGCGCGGTGACGGTGACGGACCCGTCCGCCGCGACCAACGATCACCATTTCACGATCACGTTCGGCGGCACGCCCGCCGCGCCGACCTACACGGTGACCGACAGCTCGGCCAAGCCGCCGACCACGACGCCCGCGCAGGCCTACACGTCGGGTGCGTCGATCGCGCTCGGTAGCGGGATGACGGTGGCCGTATCGGGCACGCCGAGCACCGGCGATACGTTCGCCGTGACGCCCGGCCCGCAGGCGAGCGGCGGCGCCGACATCTTCTCGACGCTCGACTCGATGATCGCGGCGCTGAAGACGCCGGTGACCGGCAACCCTGTCGCGGCCGTGTCGCTGAAGAACGCGCTGATGACCGGGTCGATCAAGGTCGGCAACACGATGCGCAACGTGACGACGATCCAGGCATCCGTCGGCGGCCGCGAGCAGGAAGTGAAGGCGATGCAGGCCGTCACGCAGACCGCGTCGCTGCAGACGACCAGCAACCTGACGGACCTGACCAGTACCAACATGGTCACGACGATCAGCCAGTACCTGCAGGTGCAGAACGCGCTGACCGGCGCGCAGAAGGCGTACGTGCAACTGCAGAACCTGTCGCTGTTCCAGTACATCAATCCGTGATGCACGACGCGCCGGCCGCGATGTGAGCGCATGCTTACTTCGCGGCCGGCGCGTGCCGCCGCCAGCCGCACATCATGCGCGGACGGGCGCTTCGCCGGGCCGCGCGGTCGCGCACCGGTTCTCGCGCGCGGCCTGCCGCGTTCTCGTTTGGCCGACCCTGCCTGCCGGTTCGCTTGCCAGCCCCATTTCCGCTCCGTAAACTCGCGCCAGATTCCAGACCGGCGCATCCTTCGCAGCCGGCGACCGACGACCGACAGGAGCGCTTTTCCCATGTCCGATTCCTACTTCCCGCGCTGGCGGGTCCAACCGACCGGCGCGGCCTCGCGCGTGGTCGGCCCCGACGAGCGCCTCGCGTGGCCGCAAATGGTCGCGATGGGCGTGCAGCACGTCGTCGCGATGTTCGGTTCGACCGTGCTCGCGCCGCTGCTGATGGGCTTCGACCCGAACCTGTGCATCTTCATGTCGGGCATCGGCACGCTGCTGTTCTTCGTGCTGGTCGGCGGGCGCGTGCCGAGCTATCTCGGCTCGAGCTTCGCGTTCATCGGCCTCGTGATCGCGGTGACGGGCTACGGCGGCAGCGGCCCGAACCCGAACATTCCGGTCGCGCTCGGCGGGATCGTCGCGTGCGGCGTCGTGTACGTCGCGCTCGGCGCGCTGGTGCAGGCGGTCGGCACGCGCTGGATCGAGACGCTGATGCCGCCCGTCGTGACCGGCGCGGTGGTCGCGGTGATCGGGCTGAATCTTGCGCCGATCGCGGTCAAGGGCGTGTCGGGCTCGACCTTCGAATCGGTGATGGCGCTCGTCACGGTGCTGTGCGTCGGCGGCGTCGCGGTGTTCGCGCGCGGGATGATGCAGCGCCTCTTGATCCTCGTCGGGCTCGTGATCGCATACGTAATCTATGCGATCGCGACCAACGGGATGGGCCTCGGCAAGCCGATCGATTTCGCGATCGTCGCGCATGCCGCTTGGTTCGGTGTGCCGAGCTTCCGCGCGCCGGTGTTCGATCCGCACGCGATGCTGATGCTCGCGCCGATCGCGGTGATCCTGGTCGCGGAGAACCTCGGCCACATCAAGGCCGTCAGCGCGATGACGGGGACCAACCTCGACCGCTACGTCGGCCGCGCGTTCATCGGCGACGGGCTCGCGACGATCGTGTCGGGCAGCGTCGGCGGCACGGGCGTGACCACCTACGCGGAGAACATCGGCGTGATGGCCGTCACGCGGATCTATTCGACGCTGGTATTCGCGATCGCCGCGCTGATCGCGATCGGGCTCGGTTTCTCGCCGAAGTTCGGCGCGGTGATCCAGACGATCCCGGGGCCGGTGCTCGGCGGCGTGTCGATCGTCGTGTTCGGGCTGATTGCGGTGACGGGCGCGCGAATCTGGGTCGTCAACAAGGTCGACTTCTCCGACAACCGCAATCTGATCGTCGCGGCTGTCACGCTGGTGCTCGGCGCCGGCGACTTCTCGCTGAAGATCGGCGGCTTCGGGCTCGGCGGGATCGGCACGGCGACGTTCGGCGCGATCATCCTGTATGCGATCCTGCGCAAGGAGAAGGAGCCGGGGCCGGTGGTGTGATGCGGGAGCGGGCGGTGCGATGCCGCCTGCGGGCGCACGTGTGAACGGTAAACCCGTGGGGAGTGCGGGCGTTCGCCGGGACACCCATAGCCCGGTATCTCGAAATAGATGCCCCTGATTCGCTGCAAACGGACGCAGCGGCTCTTGAGGGCGCCATTGGGTTGGAATCGATTTGGCCTCGCGACGTTTCGTATGCTGTCAGGTCGGCTGAAAATACTTCAGCGGCTCTCGTGAGCCCCGTGTGCAACTTCACAATTAGTAACCGTGCCGGAGGCACGGTCGTCGGGCCTTACCTCAATAAAGGATCCGATGTCGGCTCATATGGCGTTCGCTTGCACTGTACGCGACCGCCGTCCGTTCAATATTCCTGACAGTTTTCCCCGTGCGCCTCCGCGAGGCTTTGTGGTATACGTCTGAGCTTATCGCTGCACTCGGGCACGAGCAGGTTCGACCCCATGTGCAGGCGTATTCCAGGGTGCACGGGCGGCCCAGCGGCATTTCGCGCTCGGATCGAGGGACAAGAACAATGCAGAACACGGCACAAGCCCTGAGAGACCTTGCGCTGGGCCCGCAACACAACCGGCAAGTGCAAATCAGCTTTCCGGACGATAACGCGCCTTACAGAATCCTGCTGCCGAACGCATTCGAGGCGGTTGAATCGCTATCGAAGGATTTCGCGTACAAGATCGAAATCCTGTCGGACAACGATCGCCTCGCGCCGAAGGATTTCATCGGCAAGCGCGTTACGATCAGCTTGGCGCGCGGCGACGGCAGCAGCCGATACTTCAACGGCCATATCTTCGCATTCCGGCACGTTCGCACGGACGGCGGCTGGGTGTTCTATGAGGCGCATGTGGGGCCGTGGCTGCGCTACCTGAAGTACAGCCAGCACAATCGCCTGTTCCTCGACCAGAACCTGCACGACCAGACGGCGACGGTCTTCCAGGACTACGGCGTGTTGCCCGAATGGACATGGCAGGTCGGCGAAGACGATCCGCGCATGACGATGGCCTGCCAGTTCGACGAAGACGACCACAATTACCTTCATCGACGCTGGGAGCACGCGGGCTATCTGTACTGGTACGAGCACACGGCCACGTCGCACAAGCTGACCGTCTCTGATCCGACGCGTCCCGCGCCCGCGATCGACGGCAAGGTTCACGAAATCCGCTTCCACAATGGCATGGGCGCAGAGGAATCGGACAGCATTCTGAGTTGGTCCCCGTTCCAGCAGACCACGTCGACGCACGCGGAACTGTCCCGTTTTGACTTCAAGACCCCAACGCCGACCCACGTTCAAACAAGCCTGTCGAACCCGGAAGCCGCACTGCCGCAACTCGAATGGAACGAGTACGCCGGCGCGTACGGCTATCGGAACATGGAACACGGCTATCAGGTCGTCAACCGCCGGATGGAGGAAATCGAAGCGACGATCAAGCACTTCGACGCGAAGGGCAACAATCGCTTCGTACAGCCGGGGCGCTGGTTCCGACTGACGGATCGTTACGGCTCGGCGATGAGCCGCGATCAGAGCGACGATGAATACCTGATCGTCGCAGTTCGGCACGTGGCGACCAACAACTATTTGCAGGACACGGGCGTGCTGGCGGAATACCGCAACGAGTTCACGTGTGTCCCCAAGGCGACGCCGTGGCGGCCCGGCCGCGGCTTCAACAGCGTCGACACGAAAATCCTCGCACCGCAGACAGCGACCGTCGTCGGCCAGTCGGGCACGAGCATTCACACCGACGAACACGGCCGCGTGCTGGTTCAATTCCACTGGGATCGCGACGGCAAGTATTCGACGTGGGTGCGGGTCGCGAGTGGCTGGGCGGGTGGTGGCCAAGGGATGGCGGCGCTGCCCCGCATTGGTTCCGAAGTGATCGTGCAGTGGCTCGACGGCAATCCGGACCATCCCATCATTACGGGCCGCGTGATGAACGCGCGCAACGTCCCGTCGTGGAAACTGCCGGACGAGAATGCGCTGATGGGCATTCGCAGCCGGGAACTGAACGGTGCGGACGGCAACGCGTCGTCCGGCCGCAGCAATCACCTGATTTTCGACGATACGGCGAACGCCATTCAAGCGCAGCTCCGGTCCGACCATGCGGCGAGCCAGCTCTCGCTCGGCAAGATCACCCGGGTCGAGGATTGGCAGGGGCGCAAGGACGCTCGGGGCGAGGGCTTCGAGCTGCGTACCGATGAGGTCGGCGCGATCCGCAGCGGCAAGGGCATGGTGATCAGCACGGAGGTGCGTCCAGCCGCGCAAGGGCATCTCTCGGACGTGAGCGAGCCGACATCGCGGTTGACCAAAGCGCAAACGTTACACGGACAACTTGGCAAGCTCGCGCAGCATTATCAGGCGCAGGACAACGGAGCGGACCAGACGCCGATCGCCGACGCGCTGAAATCGCAGGTGGAGGGTATCCAGGGCGCGGGCGCGACGGGCAGCAGTGACAAGGGCGATTTCCCGGAACTCAACGAAGCGCACCTACTGCTGGCTGGCGCGGCGGGCATCGCCGTCACGACGCCCGCAACGGCGCACGTCACGGGCGGCCAGCACGTGGCGGTCACGGCCGGCGAAAGCATGTCGGTCGCGACAGGCAAATCGTTCTTCGCCAGCGTATCCGACAAGTTTTCGTTGTTCGTCCACAAGATGGGCATGAAGCTGATTGCGGCGAGCGGCAAGGTACAGGTGCATGCAGAAAACGACGAGTTGGAGCTGCTGGCGAAGAAGGTATTGTCGATCATCAGCACGACGGACTGGATCAACATCACTGCCAAGCAGGGAATTCGCTTGACGGCCGGCAACAGCCAGTTAGAGGTCAGCGCGAAAGGCATCGTCGGCTATACACCCGGCGAAAACACGATTCATGCGGGCAGCCACGATACGGTTGGCCCGCAGAGCATGCCGGCGCAGTTCCCTGGTTCGGACTTGTGCTCGCAATTGGCCGACGGTGCCGCACAAACAGGCCAAGCGTCGATCGCGCTCGCCTGATGGATGACCGAATGAAAACGCCCACGCCTCCGATGCAGGCTGTACCCGATCGTCAGGAACTGATGACGACCGGGTTCCTGTTGGTGGAACCTGCGACCCTCGCGCACGTGCCTGATCTAGCTGCGCTCGACATGCATGCCTGCACGCCGCGCGTGCTGGCACATCGCGAAGAACTGATGCCACGGTTGATCGACCTCGCCGCGCTCGATTTGGAAGGGCAACGGATTGCGACCGAACGGTGGCAAGAAGAACCGGAGGTGGAACGACCGCCCGCAATTTGCGCGTGGATCGACAGCGCCGTGGATGCCGATGCCCTCGCGGAACACATTGCGCGGTATCTGGTCGGTCCCGGAGAGGGCGGGCAGCCAGTGTTCTGGCGGTACTACGATCCGCGTGTATTGAGCCTCACGCTGGCGGTGCTCGATCCGACCCAGCGACTGGCCCTCTTGGGACCCGTCCACGAATGGTGCTTCGCTTGGGGTGGCCATCGCTGGCGCAGCGCTGGCCTAGGTGCCGAAATTGTACAGCCCGACGATCAACCGTCAGGCTGGCCACGCCCTGATCAATGGCCACGCATCAACCGCAGCGATATCGCCGACCAGATTCGCCGCCGGCTGCCGGTACTGTCTGTCGATCAGGCAGCGCAGCTGCCGGCTGCGCTCGATGGGGTCTTGTGTTCGGCGGGCGGACAGGACGCGATGACCACCGATGCGCTCGTCGAGGATGCGGTTCAACGTATGCGGCACGCTTTCGCGACCGAATAAAGGCTCTCACTTCATACCATGAAATCCCGAGGATCAACCCATGCCGACCACTAAAGGCTGTCCGCTTTGCGATCGCCAGTCGCTGCTGATCTATCCTGTTCGATACGCGATCGCGTGCCCGCGCGGCGCGTCCAAAACGCCGGCCCTGTCCGGCAATTTTCGGATCGACGGGCGCGCCCCTCAGGCCGTTGCCACCGCCAAGTACACGCTGCGCGCATTGCGCCCTGGCTATCTGTACACGTACGACGAGAAGCGGAAGAAGCTGGCCGCCTATATGGTTCTCGACGACGGGATCATGTGGAATTTCCCCCCAGACGTGGCACCGCCGCCGGGCGACGCAGAGAACGCGCTTACGCAAGGCTGCGCGATGAACGGAGACTTGGCTTTCGAATCGTTTGGCCGTTGTGTGAGTGTTGAACACACGCCCGGCAGTGACGAAGCGACCAACTTCTGGATTGGCTGGTCGAATGTGCGGTGGACCAAGGACCTCGTACACAACAAAATCAATGATGCTGCTTGGCGCAAGCAGCATATGCAGTGCATCAACGTTCCCGCGATGCTGGCCGGGGGCGCGACCGATACGGGCGAATTTCAAGCCACCCAGAGCAAGATCGCGCATTTCGCTATGGATGCTCAGGCGATGAAGGCTGCGTTTGGCTTTAGCAACCGCGCGCCCAAGGACGAGATTCGCCTACGTCAGCGCAACGTCGCCAAACGAATCGGTGACGCGATGGCTGAATCTCCGAACAAGAAGGGCTTTGTGGTCGCGGTCAACGACCCTGTCGGCCTCACTAACGATCTCGCGGCACTGACGGTTCCCAACCTGAACAACGGTTTCGACGAACAGGTGTATTGGAAGTGGACTTCGGCGCAACTGCTAGAACGTGCTGAAGCGGGAATCCGAGCGAATGCGAAGGCCGTTACCGGACTGACCTATGGAACCTCGAAAACCATCGCGGACGCCAATGCCGTCAATATGAAGGTCGGCGCACCAATCGCTCCGGATGCGATCGGCTTTTTCCATGTGATGCGCTCCTGGATCAGAACGGGAAGTCTTGAGCAGGCGATGAAGGAAGAGGATCGAAAGACGGAGAACGTTTCCGCAACACAGGAAGATGCAGCGAACGAGGCGTGGGAGGACGCAGCGTTCAAGATCGGTCCCGATGGGAAGCGAACCAGCGTCCTCGATGAAGAGGCGTTGAAACGCTTCCCGCAGGAGTATCAGCAAGCGCTCGACGCCTTCAAGCCGAAGTGGCAGCCGCTAGTGCAAGCGCATGCGGATTGGCTCAAGTCGCAATTGCTCGCCGAATGGATGGCTGGTGTTCACGATTCGCAGGATCTTCGAAGCGGTTACGCGTACAGTGAGTCGTGTGCACAGGCCATTGGTGCCGCTGTCGGCACCGAGGCTTGCAAGAAAGCGCTCGATGACTGGTTGAACGGTCAAGCTTCGAATATCCGCAATCTGTACGCGCGTGCCCTGATGTTCAATCAGGACACGCTGATGAAGGCGGCGGATGCACAGGTGCACGGTTCGGATATCCAGTACGAGAACTTCCTGAATCTCTACAAGGAAGCATTCAAGAAGATCGAAAAACTCGGCAACGCGGCCAATCTGCGCGATCGGCTCATCGTGACGACCGCCAATCAGATCGTCGGCGTACTCACGAAGGCCACACGGGGGACTGCACTCGGCTTCGTGACCATCCGTCTGGCGATTCAGTCCGGTGTTCGACTCAAACCGTCGCAAGTCAGCAAGCTTGCCATTCGCGATTGGGCTTTACAGCAAGCCCGGGAGTTGGGTGTCAAATTGGATGGCAACCGGACCGAACAGCGCGCGTCGGCGACCCAAGTCGGGAAGCAGGTTCTGAGGATGGCACCACCGAGTGATCCGAATATCGTCGCCTACGAGATGGACGTCGATGCGCTGGTCCGGGACGGGAAGCTTGAGGCCAGCGCGATCAAGGCCGTTAAAGTTCCGGGAGTGGACTCAGCAAAGAAGTGGCTCAATTCGTCAACCGAGTTCAATTTGGGCGTCGTGACTGTAATTTTCCAGATGACCACGCTCACGTTTGCTGCCCTAGATTGGAAGGATCGAGATCAGTTCAATCAAACCGAAACGACTCTGAAGGGCATCGGTGCCGTTGTCGCAATCATGGGGAGTCTCGTCGAATACACGTCGGAGACCATAGTAAAAACGCCGGCTCATCCGCTGTCAGCCTACCTCATGAAAGCGTGGGGTGTTTCCACGGGAGGTGCTGAGGTTGGAGTGAAGGTTGGCCGTGTAACCGGCGCGGGCGCTGGTATCTTGTTGGCCGGGTATGACATATTCAAGAACGCGCCGGAGGCATTCGAAAATCACCAAAAGAAACTGGGGTGGCTCTATATCGGAAGTGGAAGTCTTGGCGCGTACGTGGCAGTCGCCGCACTTTTCAGTTGGCCACTTTTCTGGCCGGCTCTAGTTTTGTCGATCTTTATAGCAATTGCGATTGCCGTCTTCAAGGCGTCCGCGCTTGCGGATTGGGTCTCGCGTTGCAAATTCAGCAAGGGGGAGCACTACGACTCGCTTGAGGCGGAACTCAAAGCATTTACCTCGGCAGCGGGAGGCTGACACATGGACGAACGCGTGATGAAAAAGTGCATCGGCAAGCCCGTGCCAAAGTGGGATTTAGCTCATCGCTTGCAGATCAATCGATTTGTCGGTCCGGACGTTCAGGATTTCGGGTCAACGTTCAGCATTAACTCGATCTTTATGGATGTGATCGAACCCTCGTTTCTTGAAAAGCAGTGGTTTGTCACTGGCGTCGTGTTCGCTTGCCTGTGTATAGGAATCGGACCGTATGTCTATTGGCTTACTCATATTCGTTACCCATACGCTACAGATTTGCTGGGCGATATTTTTGCTATGTGCATTTCTCTAGGCTTTGGTTTCATAGTCTGGAAACTTGGGCGCGGCCTGTTCTTTGGTCTCCGCTATCGCCCGATCCGATTCCATCGCGAAGCTCGCAAGCTTTTTGCGATCCGTGCACGGCGCTTTTTCGCGAAGCCCGGCGAGGGTGACATCGTTTGGGAGGTGCCATGGACAGACGATTCGATTTTCTGTCTGCACCGCGAAGACACGTCTTTCGGTACGGTCTTCCACATCCGGCACTATACGGTCGACGACCACGGTAATGTCACGCGTGTGTTCTCGATCGGCCGGGAATGGACCGGCAAGTCGCAGGTCGAAATGGCGCTCGCACAGTGGAACTACTGGTGTGTGTACATGAACGACGGTCCGAATGGGTTACCCAAGCCGATGCTGTTTCACACGCAGAGCGAGACGCCGCGCGAGTCGTTCCTGTTTTCGCTGTATAGCTTCGGGATGCGCGCGCCGGTCTTCATTCGTCTGTTGATGATGCCGCTGATTCTGGTTTTCACCGTCATGCGAATCCTTGCGAATGCAACGTGCCGCGATCCCATCTGGCCCACCGCAATCGAGCAAATCTCCGCGATCGCTCCCGACGATCTTTACGCGGAACCCCGCTCCGGAACGCCTGTCGGATGGGGCGATACTGTGCTGGCTCAACAGCGCGGCGAGTACCCGAATGATCCGAAAGCACGGATCGAAGACTGGGCGGGAGAACCCGATGGCGGGACGTATGCAGCAGCTTGGCTCGAGAATCCTGATGCCAACATGATGCACGCAGCGGCCCGTAGCTAACGGTGATTGATGACGAGGGTTTTCGGCATGACAGAAAGGCGAATCGTAGCGACGCTAGCCACCGCGCTTGCCTTGTTCGTCGGATGCACGCCAAGTGCGTCCGCAAAATACGATGCTGCGGAAAAAGCGGTTCGGGCAGCACTGTCCGATGACGGGGACATCGAGTTTTCCGACTTATACGAAAGCACTCCCGATTTGCATGGAATAAGTCAAACGCCGAACGACAAGCGCACGTTCATTTGTGGATACGCCACCTACAAGAAACAGGATGGCAAACCAAGTCGAGTGCGCTTTATCTATGTGGCCCATTCGGATGATCCGTCTCTCGCCGACTATGGTCCGCTCAACCTGGAGAAGCCCGAGTCGAATTACGGGATTCGTGATGAAAGCAGTGGAGGCAGGTATGCGACCGCGTTCGAATTCTCCGGGTGGAATCGCGTTTGCGCCAATGCACAGCATCCGAAAACCTTTAGCGGAGTCGCTCCGAAGAGCGACGGTTGACCTGGATGCAGTACCGATCGGGTCTCGCTAGTTCAACAGCATGGCAATGCAAACGATGCGGAAAGGATGATGAAGGACGAAAGCGGACGAGGCGTGATCCGCCTGCACGACAAGACGACCCACGGCGGCGAAGTGATCACCGCGAGCGACGATCTGACAGCGCTTGGCGTTCCGGTTGCGCTGAAGGATCACCTGACGTGGTGTCCAAAGTGCGGCGGGCAGTTCAGGATCATTCCGCAAAACAGCACGCGCGACCATCACGGCACGCCGGTCGCCTTTCACGACGATCTGACGGAGTGCGGGGCGCGACTGATTTCGTCGCTGGAATAGAGGTATCACGCATGAGCGGTTCGGCAGGTCGCATGGACAAAGTAACTTTGCCGGGTGCGTCGTCACGCAACCCCGTCTTGATATCCGAGGCCCAGCGCCAAGCACTGCGTGCCGACATCCGTCAGCGCCTTGTGACCGCGCTGATGCGTTCGGGCGGTGCCGTCACCGATCCAAAGCTCGCTCGCTTGCCCGGACCGGTTCGCTATCGGGTCACGGGGGCACTTACAGCGTGGGACGCGCTGCGGGCCGCAACAGACCGAGTGGCGTCGCCGACGCTTACCGAGATGCTGCGCTCGCACGGCATCCTGCGTCTGACGCGCTATTTCGACCGCTTCACGCGGGACTTCTTGCCGCACGGCGCTGACGGCCGCCCGCCCGACGTACTCGCCGGCGTCGCTCAATACAGCGCCGTGTGGCTGGCATTCGAGGTACGCAAAGGAGCATTTTACGAGCCGACGCCACCGCTGCACCGCCTGCTCGACGCCGCCTATATCGCGGAGGATGTGCCGATCGGCATGCTCAAGATGCCGACCGATACGCTCTGCATCATTCCCGAACCCACCCACTGGAAACAAGCCGGCGACATCCAGGCGATCGCGATTTTCAAGAATGAGCGGTCGATCAGGTTCGCGACATGGTTAATGGCCGGCGGTCCCGACGACGGTGCGACGATGGATTCGATTACGCTGCCGCCGGAGGACCCCAACAAGACGATCCGTGAATTGGTGGATGAGTTGTTCCAGCGGCCTGCGGCTGACGGAATGCCCGATCCGCCTGATGCTCAGCAGTTCTGGCGCGACGCCATGGACTATGCAATCAAGATGTTGCTGTACCTCAACGCACGCGACGCGCAGGTTTTGCACGATCGCGCTTATTCGAACGCGCTGCGACACTTTCCGGGGCTCGGCAAGCGCAAGCGCATGGAACGGCTTGCGGAAATCGAACAGCTCTACGACCGACACGTCGTCGGCCCCGCGATTCTCGACGCCGCGGCGGCCGGATCAGTCCCATCGGACAGTGCGCAGCGCGAAGTAAGTGGCCACTGGCGGCGACCGCACTTCCGGATGCAGCCATGCGGCCCGCAAGCGGCATTGCGCAAACTTATCTTCGTTGGCCCAACCCTCGCGCGTTCCGACCGACTAGGGCTGTAACTGAATGGATCACCTGCTGTCGCATTACGAATACGAACTCGGGTTGTTCGCGCGGGCATTGGGCGATTTCGCGATCCGCTATCCGAAGATCGCCGCCCGGCTCGGCATCCAAAGCGGCCGGACCGACGATCCGCATGTGACGCGTCTGATCCAGACCTTTTCGTTTCTTGCCGCGCACCTCGATTCGAAGCTGGCCGACGACTATCCCGAATTCACCGAAGCGCTGCTTGAGGTTGTCCATCCGCATTATCTGCGCACGGTGCCATCGTGCGCGATTGCCCGATTCGAACCACGGGCGATCGTCGGTCAACTGACAGAGCCGGTCGTCGTGCCGCGTGGCGTGGAGCTGAATGCACGCACGGCCCCGGTGCGATTCCGGTCGGCCTACGACGTGACGATCTCGCCATTGCAAATCCGGTCCGCTCGGTATGCACCGACGACGCTGGCACCGTCGGCCGTGAGGTTGCCAGCCGACGCAACCGGCGTGTTGTCCATCAGCTTCGCGTCGGCTGCTGGTCCGTTCACGGCGGCCATTCCGGACGGTCCTGTCCGGATCTATCTTTCCGGCGAGCGGCCGTGTGTCTCGTCTCTGCTGGATGCTTTGCTGCTGCGTGCGGCCGCCGCGTATGTTGAGGTCGATCAATGTGGGCGCTGGCGGGCCATATCGAAGGTGCCGTTTGAACCGGTCGGTTTCGCTGATAACGATCGCTTGCTGCCGGACAGCCGAACCGTCAGCCGCACCGCGACCACGTACCGCTACTTGCTGGAATATTTCGCGTTTCCCGAACTGTTCGATTTTGTCGATCTCGACTTCGGGCGCGTGCGGCGTGCAGCAAGCGCCCCTGAAGCACGGGAGCTGACCTTGCACGTCGTACTGCGCGATACGCCTGCCGATTCGATTGCCGCGCTAGCGCTCGCGTCGCTCGATGCAACGGCGTTCAAGCTGTTTTGCACGCCGGTCGTGAATCTCTTTTCTCAATCGGCCCAGCCCATTGTGTTGAAGGGGCTGGACGCCTACCCCGTTGAACCCGTCCGACTGACGAAGCATTCGCCGCTCGGCGTGTATTCGATCGACGCGGTCTATCTGGGCGAGCTGTCCAAGAAGAAGGACAAAGCCGAGGAGGTGTCGCTCGACAGTGATCGGCCTAGAACCCCGGTGCGACCGTACCAGGCGCTGAGTCACGATCCGCGTCCCGATTCGGCGGCGATCTATTGGGTCGCGTTTCGCGATCGCGACGTGGGATCGCCGGGTCGTCAGACCATGATGCTGTCGCTCGTCGGGCTGGACGGACAAGCGGCCCGGCCAAAGCTGCCGCAAATCGATGTGGTGACGACGGTGACAAATCGCGACTTGCCCGCGCGTCTGCCGATCGGCAATTCGGTGGGCGATTTGCTGCTCGAAAGCAAAGCGCTGGATTGTCCGATCCAGTTGATCACTCGACCGACATTGACGGCCGAGCTAGCGCGCGGTAACGGCGCACTGTGGCGTGTGCTGTCTACGTTATCGCCGCATCCGCTGGACCTGACGCGGGACGGGTTATCGGGGCTGAAAGCGTTCCTGCGGCTCCACGCGGTGCGCACGACGCCGCTCGCGCAGCGCTGTATTGACGCGATTACCGACCTGGACTACAAGCCGGCAATGAAATGGATGTCGCTGGATAATCAGTTTCCGTCGTTCGTGCGCGGCATCGAAATCATGTTGTCGCTTGACGAGACCGCGCTGCGCGAAGTTGGTCTAATCGTGTTCACGAAACTGCTCGAACGGTTTTTCGCGCAGTACGGGCCGACGAACAGTTATGTTCAACTGGTGGTCCGTTCGGCGCAGACCGGCCGGGAACTGACGCGAGGCGCGGCCATGCCCGGTACGCAGCCGCTGATCTGAGCGCATCGGCCGGGATTCTCGTCACGGAGGTGATGCGACGATCCGGATCACCCGGACCAAGCGCTCGGCCGTTTGCCGTCTGATCTAGGTCGGCGGCGCAGCGCCGCCGATCACCTCCCGCCGATCGCTTGCGTTACGCACCGGTATTCGACTGCCCCTGCAGCCACGCACAGAATTGCGCGACGAGCGGATCGTCGGCCGGCGCGCCCGGCGCGATCCACCAGTAGCTGCGCGTCGCGATGCGCGGCCCGTCGAGCGGCATCACCAGGCGCCCGCTCGCGAGCTCGTCGTCGATCAGCGGCAACGGCCCGAGCGCGACGCCCAGCCCGTCGACGGCCGCCTGCAGCGCCAGGTAGAAATGGTCGAACGACTGCCGCTTGCGCCCCTTCATCGCGACGCCCGCCGCCGCGAACCAGTCGCGCCAGCCTTCCGGTCGCGTATCCGAATGCAGCAGCACGTGCCGCGCGAGATCGTCCGCGCGCGTGATCGGCGCGCGCTTGAGCAACGCCGGGCTGCAGACCGGAATCACGCTTTCGTCGAGGAAGTGGCCGCTCGTGCAGTTCGGCCAGGGGCCGGGGCCGCGGCGGATCGCGACGTCGAAGCCGTTCAGCGTGTCGAGCGGCGCGTTCGACGTCGACAGCTTCAGCTCGACGTTCGGCACGTCGCGCTGAAACCGCGACAGGCGCGGCAGCAGCCATTTCATCGCGAAGGTCGGCAACGCGTTGATGCGCAGCACGCGCGCCGCGCCGGTATTGCGCAACTGCTCGGTGGCGAGCGCGATGCTGTCGAACGCCGCGCGCACGGTGTCCAGGTAGCGGCGGCCTTCGTCGGTGAGCTTCACGCGCTTGCCGTAGCGGTGGAACACCGGCTTGCCGAGCCACGCCTCGAACCCGGCGATCTGCCGGCTGATGGCACCGTGAGTCACATGCAGCTCGTCGCCGGCGGCGCTGAAGCTTTCATGTCGTGCCGCGGCTTCAAAGGCCCGAAGCGCGGAAAAGGGCGGGAGATCGCGTGCCATGCTTGTGATTCTAGATCACAAGGGCGCGCCGATAAAATCGTTTTACCGGCATCCTGAACGGCGGTACCCTCGATTCACCGTTTGATGAGGATCCCCATGCAATCCGCTTTTCCGCCTGCCTCGCCGCCGCCTGCCGCGTCCCCTCGCAGCGTCGGCCTCGCCGAGCTGTTCACCGGCTTCCTGTCGCTCGGCCTGATGTCGTTCGGCGGCGCGTTGCCGTTCGCGCGGCGCACGATCGTCGACGAGCGCAAGTGGCTCTCGGCCGACGAATTCACCGATCTGCTCGGCCTGTGCCAGTTCCTGCCGGGTGGCAACGTGATCAACCTGTCGGTCGCCGTCGGCATGCGCTTTCGCGGCGTCGCCGGCGCGTTCGCCGGGATTCTCGGGCTGATCGCGGGCCCGACGCTCGTCGTCGTCGCGCTTGGCGTGCTGTACGCGAAGACGCAGAACGATCCGCGCGTGCAGCACCTGTTCGCGGGGCTCGCCGCCGCGGCGGCCGGGCTGCTCGTCGCAATGGCCGTGAAGGTCGCGAAGCCGCTGCTTCGGGCGCCGCGCACGGCGGCGGCGATTGCGGCGCTCGCATTCGTCGCGATCGCGGTGCTGCGGCTTCCGCTCTTGCCCACGATGCTGGTGCTGACGCCCGTCAGCATCTGGCTCGCGTCGCGCCGCCGCGAGGCCGGCGCGTCGCGGCCGGCGCCGGCTGCCGCGCGCGGCACGCACGATTCGCACGACTCACCCCACGCGCAACAGGAGCGTCGGCCATGAGCGACACGCTGATCGCCATCGCGACGATCTTCAGCCAGTTGTCGCTGCTCGCGTTCGGCGGCGGCAACACGATCCTGCCGGAGATGCAGCGGCAGGTCGTGGACGTGCACCACTGGATGAGCGCGCACGAGTTCACCGCGCTGTTCGCGCTGGCCCAGGCGGCGCCGGGACCGAACATGATGATCGTGTCGCTGGTCGGCTGGCACGTGGCCGGCTGGGCCGGGCTGCTCGTCGCGTCGGTCGCGAAGTTCGGGCCGTCGTCGATCGTCACGGTGCTCGCGCTGCATGCGTGGGAGCGCTTTCGCGACCGGCCGTGGCGTCGCTACGTGCAGCAGGGGATGATGCCGGTGACGGCCGGGCTCGTCGCGGCCAGCGCGGTGCTGATTTCCGAGGCGTCGAACCGCACCGCGATCCAGTGGGGCATCACGGCCGCATGCGCGGTGCTGGCATGGCGCACGCGCATCCATCCGCTGTGGCTGCTCGCGGGCGGCGCGCTGATCGGGCTCACGGGCATCGGGCAGTGAGCGGCGGCCGGTAGCCGGCGCAGTGGCCGGTATACTCGGCCGGTCTTTCGGCCCGGCCACTCGCAACGGCGTGCGAGCGGCCATGTTGCCCGCAGGCAACGGCGCTTGCGGAGCCAGCCACTACATTTATGGTGCGGCAGGCGAGCGGGCGCCGTGGCCGCGCGCAAGTCGCGGTGTCCGGCGCTCGCCGCAACCGCGGAATTTCGCACCGCCCGCCGCGCGCGGCCGGGCGGCGCGCACCACGGAGGATCGATGGATCTCGACGGCGCCAGCCGCAATCTCACTGTCGCCGCATTGCTGACGCTGTCCGGCGGCTACCTCGACGCGTACACGTACGTCGGCCACGGCCACGTGTTCGCGAACACGATGACCGGCAACGTCGCGCTGCTCGGCATCAACCTGTCGGCCGGCGAATGGGCCGCCGCGCTGCATCACGTGCCGCCGCTCGGCGGCTTCGTGCTCGCGGTGTTCGTCGCGCACCTGCTCGGCCTGGCCGCGCAGCGCGGCTGGATGCGGCATACGGCGTTCGTGAGCCTGATCGTCGAAATCGCGTTTCTCGGCGTGGCCGCGAGCGGCCTCGTCGGCGCGTCGAGCGCATGGCTGATTCCTGGCATCTCGTTCGTCGCGACGCTGCAGACGCTGTCGTTCACCCATCTCGAGGAACTGTCGTACACGTCGGTGATGACGACCGGCAACCTGCGGCGCGCCGCGCAGAAGCTGTTCGTCGGGCTGATTCCGCGCTACGACGCGGGCGCGCTGCACGATTCGGCGCTGCTCGCGACGATCAGCTTCTGTTTCCTGGGCGGCGCGGTGGTCGGCGGCCTCGTGACGCGGCTCGTGCCGGACATCGCGCTGTGGGGCGCCGTGCTGCTGCTCGTCGGCGCATTCGCGGAAATCGTGCGACGTGCGTGGCGTCGCGCGGGGAACGGCGGTGCGGATGGCGACGGCGGCAACGGCGACGCGGGCGGCAGCAGCGACGGCGCGACGCAAACGGCCTGACGGCAGGCGGGCAAGCTTCAACCCGCAACCCGCCGCAACGAGCGCACCGGCAATTGCGCCGCGATCCGCGTGACCACGCCGCACCATTGCCAAACCTCGCCGCGCCGCGTGCCCGCCGGTACCGCCGCGCACCGTGCCACCGCCGCGCGACACGGCCCCGGCGCGGGAACCGTTGTTCCCGGACGACAATCGCGCAATTGCCGGGTATTTCAATTTCTTTCAGCGTTCGCACTCGTCTTATGATTCAGCCCACATCGCGCGCGCCATGAGCGTGTGCGATCGCCACCCGGCTGCGCACGCGGCCGGTCATGAATGGAGACACCTAAAAAAGGAACGCTCATGAAGCAGACCACCCGACTCGCAGTCATCGCAGGGGGCGCGGCGCTGGCCTTCGCCAGCCAGTACGCAGCAGCACAAAGCTCGGTCACGCTGTGGGGCGTCGCCGATGCCAGCATCCGTTACCTGACCAACGCCAACGCGAAGAACGACGGTCTGCTGTCGATGACCAACGGCGCGATCACGAACAGCCGCTTCGGCATCTACGGCACGGAAGACCTCGGCGGCGGCCTGAAAGCGGTGTTCAACCTCGAGAGCGGCGTGAACCTGCAGAACGGCGCATTCGCCGACAGCGGCCGCCTGTTCAACCGCGCGGCGTACGTCGGCCTGCAGAGCCCGTACGGCACCGTGACCCTCGGCCGCCAGAAGACGCCGCTGTTCGACCTGCTGGCGGATACCTACGATCCTCTGACCGTCGGCAACTACCTCGAAAACGCATGGCTGCCGGTCGCACTCGGCGGCGGCCTGTATGCGGACAACCAGATCAAGTACACAGGCAAGTTCGAGGGCCTGACGGCGAAGGCGATGTACTCGACCGGCACCAACTACGAATCGACCGGCGCCGGCGGCTTCTCGGGCCAGATTCCGGGCTCGCTCGGCAAGGGCAACGCGTGGGGCGTGTCGCTGTCGTACGTGATGGGCCCGCTCAGCATCGCGGCCGGCGCGCAGCAGAACAGCGACAACTCGGCGCGCAAGCAGACGATCTATCACGCGAACGTCGTGTACGCGTTCAGCAAGGCGAAGATCTACGCGGGCTACCTGCGCTCGAAGGACGACACGGGCTTCGTCGACAGCCTGCTCGCGCAGCAGACGATTCCGGTCGCGAAGGGCACGGGCCGCATCGACGACGGTCCGTTCGCGGGCGTCAGCTGGCAGGTCAGCGCGCCGCTGACGCTGACGGGCGCGTTCTACTACGACCACATGCGCAATGCGATGACGACGAACGGCACGCTCGCGAGCGGCAATCGCTACGCGATCGTCGGCATCGCCGAGTACGCGCTGAGCAAGCGCACCGAAATCTACGGCACCGTCGACTTCAACAAGACGAACGGCGCGGCGAACGTCGAACTGCCTGGCCGCAGCAACCAGACGGGCATCGCGATCGGCCTGCGCAATATCTTCTGACGAACGTCGGAACATGCATGTGCCGGCGTCGTCCGGCGCACATCGAAGAGGCTCCGCGGAGCCTCTTTTTTTTCGTCACGCGCGCTTCATACGCGCACCCGACTATTCGGCAGGCGCTCCATTGCGGAAGTCCCGCGCCGTAAGCGATCCGTCGGCAATCCACAACATACTTTTACAGTCCGCGCGCGGGCTTTCCGCTACGCTGCGTGCATCGCGCGTTGCACGCCGCCCGGCATGCGCGCCCGTCGTTTCGCTGACGCGCCGCGAGCGCGGCCAGCCGGTGCGTAACTTGTGTATCCGGCGATGACAAACGCGGTCCGCCGGTTTTCTTTCGTGGGACGATGCGCTCACGATTTTCTTGAAAGGGGATGACGATGGGTATCCTGAACGTCGTGGGCGAGATCGCCGGCGCAGTCGCCGCCGTCGAAGGCGTGGAAAAGGTGGATCCGGATGCGGGCCTGCTGACCAAGGCGGCCGCGGCCGTCGCCGGTTTCAAGGGCGCGGAGGCGATCGAAGGCCTGCTCGAGAAGAAGGACGAGCAGCCGCAGCAGGCGGACGATACGCAGGCGACGGACGGCAGCGACACGTCGCAGGCATGAGCATGGCGGCCGGTCCGGCCGCGGGCGCGCCCTTCGCGCGCCCGGGCCGACCGGTGCCGCGCAATCGGCAGGTCGGGCATGCGGTCGATCGGTGACGCATGGCACAACCGCCAGCCGGTTTGACCGGCGAGAGGCCTCGTCTCTCGCCGTTTTTTGTTGGGCGCGCGGCACGCACCATGCGCCGCACGAATCCCCGAATCTTGCTATCGTCACCCCATCCGAACTGCGATGAGGGAATGCGATGGATTTCGACTATGACCTGTTCGTCATTGGCGCCGGCTCGGGCGGCGTGAGGCTCGCGCGCATGTCCGCGTCATACGGCGCACGCGTCGGCATAGCGGAAGAAGAGCAGATCGGCGGCACCTGCGTGCTGCGCGGCTGCATCCCGAAGAAACTGCTGGTCTACGCATCGCACTACCCGCACGAAGTCGACGACGCGAAGGGCTTCGGCTGGACCTTCGGCGCCGGCACGCTCGACTGGCCCGCGCTGATCGCCGCGAAGGATCGCGAGATCAACCGGCTGAGCGACATCTACATCAGCCTGCTGCGGCAATCGGGCGTCGACATGCACGCCGGCCGCGCGACGCTCGTCGATGCGCATACCGTCGCGATCGGCGAGCGCACGATCCGCGCGCGCCACATCGCGATCGCGACCGGCTCGCGGCCGTCGCTGCCGCCGCGGCCCGGCATCGAACATGCAATCACGTCGCGCGAGGCGCTGTCGCTCGCGACGCTGCCCAAGCGCATCGCGGTGGTCGGCGGCGGCTATATCGCGGTCGAATTCGCGGGCATCTTCAATGGCTTCGGCAGCCACGTCGACGTGTTCTATCGCGGCGAAAAGATCCTGCGCGGCTTCGACGACGACGTGCGTCAGTTCCTGACCGACGAGATGACGAAGCAGGGCGTCACGATTCATCCGCGCGCGGTGATCGAATCGATCGAGCGCGCGAGCGACGGCACGTTGTTCGTGCATGTCGGCGACGCGCGGCACGGGCCGTACGATCAGGTGCTGTATGCGACCGGCCGCGTGCCGAACGTCGACGGGATCGGGCTCGAGCAGGCGGGCATCCTGCTCGATGCGCGCGGTGCGATTGCCGTCGATGCGTATTCGGCGACGTCGGTGCCGTCGATCCACGCGATCGGCGACGTCACGTCGCGGCCGCAGCTCACGCCGGTCGCGACGCGCGACGCCGGCTTGCTCGCGCGCACGCTGTTCGGCGGGTCGCGCGTGGCGGTCGATCACGCGTACGTGCCGTCGGCCGTGTTCAGTCAGCCGGAGGTCGCGACGGTCGGCCTGACCGAGGCCGATGCGCGTCGCACGCTTGGCGACGTCGACATCTACCGCACGTCGTTCAAGGCGCTGCGCCACACGCTGTCGGGCCGCGACGAGCGCACGCTGATGAAGCTCGTCGTCGCGCGCGACAGCCAGCGCGTGATTGGCGCGCACATGGTCGGCCGCGATGCGGGCGAGATCATCCAGGGCATCGCGATCGCGATTCGCGCGGGTGCGACGAAGGCGCAGTTCGACGACACGATCGGCATTCATCCGACGGCGGCCGAGGAGTTCGTGACGATGCGGCAGAAGGTGGCCGATTAGCGGAAACGGACACCGCACGCGCGTTTGCACCGATGCCCGCGCGTGCGGCTGGCCTGCCGGGGTGCGTATCGGCCGATCGGTCGTCCGTTCACGGCAATGCCGAAGGCCCGTGCGCGCCGGAGTCAAGCGCGTGTCTCATATCAGTCGGAAATGCGTCGATTCTTCTCGAGAATCCCCGACTCGACAAGCGGACTTGGTATGATCGCGAAAAATCACATACGGGGCCGATCATGCGCGATCAACAGCGCAGCAATCAGAATGACGGGGTAACCGGCGCACGCGAACCTGTCGCGTATCGCATTGCCCATCCGCTTCGTGCCGCCACCCATCCGTTGCGGGCACTTCTCCTCCCTATACCGCTATCGCCGGCCCGGCGATGAATGCGTGCGCGCGCATCGCCTCGATGCGCGCGTGTTCGCTCGCGCCGCAGCCGTTTCAACCGCCGGATCGTTCGCGAGCCGGCGCGCCCGTCCGGGCATTCTTTCCACGCAAGGAGACCAGTAGTGAACATTCAGACACGACGCACCGTCCTCGTGGCGGCAGCGGTCGTCGCGGCGCTGTCCGGCTGCGCGACCGAATCGTCGCGCACGCTCGACGTGCCGGCCGTCAGCAGCGCGCAGAAGCCCTACGCGGGCAAGCCCGTCGCGATCGCCGTCGGCAAGTTCGACAACCGTTCGAGCTACATGCGCGGCATCTTCTCCGACGGCATCGACCGCCTCGGCGGACAGGCGAAGACGATCCTCATCACGCGCCTGCAGCAGAGCCGCCGCTTCAACGTGCTCGATCGCGAGAACCTCGACGAGATCAAGCAGGAAGCGGGCTTCATGAAGAAAGCGCAGGCCGTGAAGGGCGCGAACTACGTGGTGACGGGCGACGTGACCGAGTTCGGCCGCAAGGACGTCGGCGATCATCAACTGTTCGGCATTCTCGGCCGCGGCAAGACGCAGGTCGCGTACGCGAAGGTCAACCTGAACATCGTCGACACGACCACGTCGGAAGTCGTCGCATCGAGCCAGGGCGCGGGCGAGTTCAGCCTGTCGAACCGCGAGGTGATCGGCTTCGGCGGCACGGCCGGCTACGATTCGACGCTCAACGGCAAGGTGCTGGACCTCGCGATCCAGGAAGCCGTGAACCATCTGGCGGAGCAGGTCGACGCCGGCGCATTGAAGGTCGCGCAGTAAGCGGCGCGCGATACGCCGCAGCGGGCGCCGGGGCCGGCGCCGCGCTCGACCGATTCACCACGACATCAAAAGAGAACAGACCATGAAACGGGGTAACTGGCTGCCGGCGACGGCCGCCGTCTTGCTGCTCGCCGGCTGCGCGAGCTCCACGCCGCCGCTCTATCAGTGGACCGGCTATCAGCCGCAGGTGTACGAATACTTCAAGGGGCAGAAGTCGCCGCAGGAGCAGATCGACGCGCTCGAAAAAGCGCTGCAGGACATTCGCGGCAAGGGGCATACGCCGCCGCCGGGCTTCCATGCGCATCTCGGCATGCTGTACGCGAGCATCGGCAGCGAGCAGCAGGCCGAACAGGAACTGCAGGCCGAGAAACAGCTGTTTCCGGAATCCACGACCTACATGGATTTCCTGCTGAAGAAGAAAACCGGTGCGCCGAAGGCCGCTGACCCGAAGGCAGCGGGTCAGAAGGCGGCCGATCAGACGGTTGCCGGCCAGAAGAACGCCGATCCGACCACCGCCAAACAGTGAGCGACGCACCAGCCATGTTCAAGACCTTCTCATTCAAGCTGCTGTCCGTGCTGTCGATCGTCGCGTTGCTGAGCGCGTGCGCGCAGCCGGTGAAACGGCCCGATTACGCGGCGTTCAAGAAGAGCCAGCCGCGCTCGATCCTCGTGCTGCCGCCCGTCAATGCAACCTCCGACGTCGGCGCGACCTACGGGATGCTGTCGCAGATGACGCTGCCGCTCGCCGAGTCGGGCTATTACGTCGTGCCGGTCGCCGTGATGGACGAGACCTTCAAGCAGAACGGCCTGACCAATGCGGCCGAGATCCAGGAGACGTCGCCCGCGAAGCTGCGCGAGATCTTCGGCGCGGACGCCGCGCTGTATTCGAAGGTGTCGCAGTACGGCACCGTCTACCGGATTCTCGCGAGCGCGACGGTCGTATCGGCATCGGCGAAGCTCGTCGATCTGCGCACCGGCGACGTGCTGTGGCAGGGCCGTGCGAGCGCGAGCAGCGACGAAGGCGGCAACAACGGCGGCGGCGGCTTGATCGGCATGCTCGTGGTGGCCGCGGTCAAGCAGATCGCGAATACGTTGATGGACCAGAGTCACGACGTCGCCGCGTTCACCAGCAGCCGCTTGCTGTCGGCCGGGCCGCCTGCCGGCTTGCTGTACGGTCCGCATTCGCCGAAGTACGGCACGGACTGACCGGCGCATACGGCGCGCGGGCATCGGCAGGTGTCCGTTGCGCCGCCGTGTAGCGATCCGATCGAACGGCTGCGCGCGAGCGCGGCCGTTTTTCCTTGTGCATCGGCATCGCGGGCACGCGGACGTGCTCAATGCACGCCGAACGCGTCCAGCAGCCGATACCAGCTCATCGCGAGCACCAGCGCCGGCGTGCGCAGCGCGTGGCCGCCCGGGAAGTCGCGATGCCGGATCTTGCCGAACAGGTCGAAGCGGCTCGCCTGTCCGTCGATTGCTTCGGCGATCAGCTTGCCCGCAAGCGCGGTCGTATTCACGCCGTGCCCTGAAAAGCCCTGCGCGAAGTACGTCGTCGGCGCGATGCGGCCGAAATGCGGCGCGCGGTTCATCGTGATGTCGACGAAACCGCCCCACGCATAGTCGATCTTCACGTCCGCGAGTTGCGGGAACGTCTTCAGCATGTCGGCGCGCATCGCCGCGGCGAGATCGCGCGGCTCGCGCGTCGAATAGCTGACCTTGCCGCCCCACACGAGCCGCGTGTCGGGCGCCGGCCGGAAATAGTCGAGCACGAAGCGGCTGTCGCAGATCGCCGCGCGCGCGGGCATCAGCGCGGCGGCGCGCGCTTCGCCGAGCGGCTCGGTCGCGATCACGTAGGTGCCGACCGGCATGATCTTCTTCGACAATGCGGGCGCGAGCGTGCCGACGTAGGTGTTGCACGCGAGCACGACGAAGCGCGCGCGCACGTTGCCGCCGCTCGTCTCGACGACGTGGCCGCCGGACACGTCGCGCACGCGCGTCACGCAGCTGTCCTCGTGGATGCGCACGCCCGCGTCGGTGGCCGCCAGCGCGAGACCGAGCGTGTAGTTGAGCGGATGGAGGTGGCCGCTGTCCGGGTCGTACAGGCCGCCGCAATAGCGGGCCGACTGCACGTAGTCGCCGAGTTCGTCGGCTTCGACGAAGTGGAAGCGGTCGTAGCCGAAGCGCTTCGCGGCTTCGTCGCGCCACCGTTTCAGCGCATCGGCGTCGCGCTCGGTATTGGCCGCGGTCAGGTAGCCGGGCACCAGCGCGCAGTCGATGTCGTGGCGCGCGATGCGCGACTTCACGAGCGACAGCGTTTCCAGCCCCATGTCCCAGATCCGCTTCACGTCGCCTTCCGGCATGAATTGCGCGAACGTGTCGATGTCGCACGCGAAGCCGCCGATCAGCTGGCCGCCGTTGCGGCCGCTCGCCGCCCATCCGACCCGCGACGCTTCGAGCACGGTCACCGAATGGCCGCGCTCGGCGAGGTTGAGCGCGGCGGACAGGCCCGTGAGGCCCGCGCCGATCACGCACACGTCGGCGTCGGTCGTGCCGGCGAGCGGCGCGTGGCGGGTCGAGTCGTTGGCGGTCGCCGCGTAGTACGACGCGACGTGCGGCTGGTTGGCGAATGTCTGCATGATGAGGAAGGCGGAGTGAGAGGACTCAGAACAGCTCGCGCACGCGGTGGTACAGCATCCCGAGCTCGAGCGCCGGTTGCCGCCATGCGTCGCCGCCGGGAAAGCGCCGGTGACGCACGCGTGCGAACAGGTCGAACGCGCGCGTGTCGCCTGCGATCGCGCCGGCGACCGCGCGTCCGGCGATCCCGGTGAGCGCGACGCCGTGCCCGCTGAAGCCCTGGACGTAGAAGAAGTTCGGATCGATCGCGCCGAAATCCGGCGCGCGGTTGCGCGTGATGTCGACGAAACCGCCCCACGCGTGTTCGACGCGCACGTCGCCGAGCTGCGGGAACACGCCGACCATGCGCTGCCGGATCGCTTCGGCGAGCGCGGCGGGCGACGCGCCGGCCGAATTCGCGCGGCCACCGAACAGCATCCGGTCGTCGGCCGACAGCCGGAAGTAGTCGAGGAAGAAGTTGTTGTCGCACACGGCTTCGCGCCGCGCGATCAGCGCGTCGGCGCGCGCGCGGCCGAGCGGCTCGGTCGCGATGATGTACGACGCGATCGGCGCGATGCGCGCGGCGGTCGCGGCCGGCAGGATGCCGCCGGGGCCCGCGTTGCAGCACGACACGACGAAGCGGCAGCGCACTTCGCCGGATGGCGTGCGTACGACGGGCCGCGCGCCGCGCACGACGTCGAGCGCGGGCGTGTGCGCATACAGCGCGACGCCCTCGCGGCGCGCGGCATCGGCGAGGCCGAGGCAATACCTGAGCGGATGCAGGTGACCCGACAGCGGATCGTGCACGCCGGCCAGATAGCGCGTCGATGCAATGCGCGTGCGGATCTCGCCGGTATCGAGCCACGCAAGCGACGGATGGCCCCAGCGCGACGTCGCGGCGTTCATCCACGCGCGCAGGTCGTCGACGCGGCGCGGCTTCGTCGCGACCGTCAGGTAGCCGCGCGTGAAGTCGCAGTCGATCCCGTAGCGTGCGATGCGTTCGGCGATCAGCGCGACGCCGTCGAGCGACAGCGACCAGGCGGCGCGCGCGCCGTCGACGCCGAGCTGTTTCTCGATCACCTCGTCTTTCGCGAAGCCGGTGATCGCCTGGCCGCCGTTGCGGCCCGACGCGCCCCAGCCCGGCCGGTTCGAATCGATCACGGCGACCGACAACCCGCGCGCGCGGCAGTCGAGCGCCGTCGACAGGCCCGCGAAACCGGCGCCGATCACGCAGACATCGACGTCGATCGCCTCCTCGAGGATCGGATCGTCGGCCACGGGCCGTCCGGCCGTGGCTTCGTAGTACGAGTCGCGCGCGAGCGCATCGGCGCGGCGGGTGAAAGACTGCGTCATGAAACCGACTCCCTCGACAAGGCTGCAACCAATACGCAGCCGAAAAACGGCGCGGGACGCCATGCGCGCGGCACGGCGTCCCGCGCGTGCTGCATCAGAACGAATAGATGAACTGCGTCGCGAGCAGGTCGTTGGACTTGCCGTACGACCCGTCGTTGCGCAGGAACACCTTGTTGTTCGCCCAGTCGTGCCGGTATTCGACCTTCACGGTGATCTGCTGGGTCGGATAGAACAGCAGGTCGAGCGCGACGTCCTGGCGCACCGCACCCTTGCACTCGAAGCCCAGGCCGCCGCCGGCCTTCGACTGCGCGAGGCAGTCCGCATCGACGCCGAAGCCGTTGCTCGGATCCATCCCGTTCCCGTTCAGCGCGATGCCGCCGCCGCCGCCGCCGTTCTTCGAGTTGGCGAGCAGGTCATAGCGCAGCGTCACGCCCATGCGGCCGACCACCGGCGCATTGAACTTGCGGTGCGCGAGCAGCGACAGCCCGTACCACTGCGCGAGCCCGCCGTTGAACGCCGCATGCTGCTGCCGGCCGTAGTCGACTTCGGCGTTGTACTGAATATCGGCGAGCGTGTAGGTCGCGTCGAGTTCGCCGAAGAAGAACGTGCCGTAGGCGCTCGGCGCCGCTGCGCCCGGGCCGTAGTGGACATTGCCCTGGTCGTCGATCGCGCTCGCCAGCGTCTGCCGCCCGATGTTGAACGAGCCGCCGATATCGAGCGCGCTCGACCACGTGTAGTCCGCGCGCGCGGTGAAGGTCGGCACCTTGTTGCTGGTGGTGATCGGGTCGCCGAGCGCGTTGGTGCCCGTCTGCGTGACCGAACCGTAGGTGCGGTACTGCTCGTTGCCGAGGAAGAACTTCCACGCCCACGCGCCCTTCGTGTAGTTCGCGCCGACGCCGACGTAGCTGCCCGGATCCGAGAAATCGTACAGCAGGTTGTGCGTGAGCGTGAGCATCTGGTTCGACTGCTGCACTTCGTAGCCGCCGAAGCTCGGGATCAGGCCGGCGACGAGCGTCGTTTCCGCGGTGATCGGCACGTTGATGACCGCCGTGTTCAACAGGTTGTCGGTGATCGAGCCGCGCGAGTTCTGCAGCAGCGTGATGCCGTTGCCGCGGTTCGGCATCAGCGTGATTTCGGCCGACGGCGCCATCGGGCCGACGCCGAACGTCTTCTTGATGTCGAGGTAGAGATCGCCGAACGTGCTGTTGAAGTAGTTGTACGCGTTCTCGTGGTTCGCGAACAGGAACGACGACGTGCCGGCCGCGCGGTTGTAGATGTAGGTCGGATCGATGTAGCCGGTGACCGACAGGCCGGCGAGCGGGCCCGTGGTGGCCGCGTCGGTCAGCGAGTCGACCTTCAGCTGCTGGTTCGCGATCTGCTGCTTCATTTCGCTGACCTCGTCGTTGGTCAGCGTGGCCCGCGCCTTGCCGTAATCCGGCGAGCCCGGGTCGGCGGCGACCGCGACGGCGTTGCCGCCGCCGGCCATGCCGCCGCTCGCGCCGGCCGGCGCGGGCGCCGTGCCGCCCGGCTTCGCGGCGAGTTGCGCCTGCATCGCCTTCATCTGTTTCTGCAGCGCCGCGACCTGCGCCTGCAGCGCCTTGATCTCGGCGGATGTCGAACCGGCCAGCGCGATGCCCGGCAACGCGCCGGCCACCAGCAGGCAGATCAGTTTCTTCTTCATTGCGGATTCTCCTAGTCGTGCGCCTGTCAAATCGGGATCGAATCGCGCGCCCCCCCTGGGGCAGCGCGTCATGCTTGTCTGCACTGCTTGTTATCGTTGAAGGTGGCGAGCGCTCAGGCCATCGCGAACGCGGCCTTCAAGTCGGCCATCCGGCGCCGCTCGCGCGCGATCATCATCCGGTTCACGACGATCACGCCGATCGTCACGGCCGTGATGAACAGCGTCGCCAGCGCATTCATTTCCGGGTTCAGTCCCAGCCGCACGCGCGAGAACACCACCAGCGGCAGCGTCGTCGAGCCCGGCCCGGACAGAAACGCCGACAGCACCAGATCGTCGATCGACAACGTGAACGACAGCAGCCACCCCGACAGCAGCGCCTGCGAGATCAGCGGCAGCGTCACCACGAAGAACACCTTCAGCGGCGTCGCGCCGAGATCGAGCGCGGCCTCCTCGAGCGACTTGTTCATCTCCTTCACGCGCGACTGCACGATGATCGCCACGTACGACACGCACAACATCACGTGGCCGATCCAGATCGTCGCCATCCCGCGCCCCTTCGGCCAGCCGAACATCTGCTCCAGCGCGACGAACAGCAGCAGCAGCGAGATCCCCTGGATCACCTCCGGAATCACCAGCGGCGCGTTGATCATCCCCGTGTACAGCGTGAAGCCCTTGAAGCGGCCGAAGCGCGCGAGCACGAAGCCCGCCCACGTGCCGATCACGACCGACGCGGTGGCCGTCAACAGGCCGATCTTCAGCGACAGCCACGCGGCGGTCAGCAGCTCGTCGTCGTCCAGCAGCGCCGCGTACCACTTCAGCGAGAAGCCCGACCACACCGTCACCAGCTTCGATTCGTTGAACGAGTACACGACGAGGCTGATGATCGGGATGTACAAAAACAGGAAGCCGAAGGCGAGAACGCCCGTCGACAGCGGTTTGCTCGGCTTGATCATTTCGCGTCCTCCAGTTCCTTGACCTGGTAGTACTGGAACAGCGCCATCGGCACCAGCAACAGCAGCACCATCGCGACCGTCACCGCGGACGCCATCGGCCAGTCCATGTTGTTGAAGAATTCATCCCACATCACGCGGCCGATCATCAGCGTGTCGGCGCCGCCGAGCAGCTCGGGGATCACGTACTCGCCCACTGCCGGGATGAACACCAGCAGGCTGCCGGCGATGATCCCGTTCTTCGACAGCGGCAGCGTGATGCGCGTGAACGCGACCCACGGTTTCGCGCCGAGGTCGTACGCGGCTTCGAGCAGCGTCAGGTCCATCTTCACGAGGTGCGCATAGAGCGGCATCACCATGAACGGCAGGTACGAATAGACCATCCCGATATAGACGCCCGCATCGCTGTGATAGAGCCGCAGCGGCGTGTGGATGATGCCGAGCGCGATCAGCGTGTGGTTCAGCAGGCCGTCGTCCTTCAGGATGCCGATCCATGCGTACACGCGGATCAGGAACGACGTCCAGAACGGCAGCATCACGGCCATCATCAGCACGTTGCGGCGGTTCGGCTCCGAGCGCGCGATGTAGTACGCCATCGGATAGCCGATCAGCAGGCACAGCACGGTCGACACGGCGGCCATCTTCAGCGAGCTGAGGTAGGTCGCGATGTACAGGTCGTCCTGCAGCAGGAACGCGTAGTGCGACAGCTGCAGCGCGAAGTGCACGACGCCGTCCTTGAACTCGACGAGCGACGTGTACGGCGGGATGCCCATCACCTGGTCGGCAAAGCTGATCTTCAGCACCAGCACGAACGGCAGCGCGAAGAACACGGCCAGCCACAGGAACGGCACGCCGATCGCGACCGTGCGGCCCGACGGCAGCAAGCGCGACAGCGCGGCGAAGCGGCGGCGGCGTCGGGAAGCCGGCGTGGCGGCGGCCGTGCCGGTCGACACCGGCGCGGAAGGCGTGGAAGCGGAGGTTCTCATCGCGGCGTCCTCACTGCGTCAGCACGACGCCGCTGGCCGGCGACCACGACACGAACACGTCGTCGTTCCACGCCGGTGCGCCGTCGTTCATCAGGTGCGAGCTCGACAGGTTCGACACCACCGTCTTGCCGCTCGGCAGACGCACGTGATACAGCGAATAGCTGCCCATGTACGCGATGTCGGTGACGACGCCGCGCGCCCAGTTGTGCCGCGCGCCCGGCTTCTCGCGCGACACGTGCACGCGCTCCGGACGCACCGAGATGCCGACCGGCATCCCGAGCGGGCCGGTCACGCCGTGGCTTACGTACATGCGGTTTTCGAGGTCGTCGCTTTCGACGAAGATGTGATCGGGCTCGTCCTCGACCACGCGCCCCTCGAACAGGTTGGTCGAGCCGATGAATTCGGCCGAGAAGCGGCTGTTCGGGTATTCGTACACTTCGCCGGGCGAACCGATCTGCACGATCTTGCCTTCGCTCATCACCGCGAGGCGGCTCGCCATCGTCATCGCCTCTTCCTGGTCGTGCGTGACCATCACGCAGGTCACGTCGACCTTCTCGATGATGTTCACGAGTTCGAGCTGGGTTTTCTGGCGGATCTTCTTGTCGAGCGCGGACATCGGCTCGTCCAGCAGCAGCAGCTTCGGGCGCTTCACCAGCGAGCGGGCCAGCGCGACGCGCTGCTGCTGGCCGCCCGACAGCTGATGCGGCTTGCGCTTCGCGTACTTGCTCATCTGCACGAGCGCGAGCGCATCGGCCACGCGTTCCCTGATTTCGTTCTTCGGCGTGCCTTCCTGCTTCAGGCCGAACGCGACGTTCGATTCGACCGTCATGTGCGGGAACAGCGCGTACGACTGGAACATCATGTTGACCGGGCGGCGGTACGGCGGCAGCGACGCGAGATCCTCGCCGTCGACGAAGATCTTGCCGGAGGTCGCCGTTTCCAGCCCGGCGAGCATGCGCAGCAGCGTGGACTTGCCGCAGCCCGAGCTGCCGAGCAGCGCGAACAGCTCGTTCTTCGCGATCGTCAGGTTCACGTTGTCGACGGCCATGCTGTCGCCGAACTTCTTCACGACGTTTTCGATGCGCACGAACGCATCGTTTTGCGTACGGGGCGCGGCGGCCGGTTGGGTCTGGCGTGCAGCAGCGGAAGAGGGTATCGATTGCATGGGAGTCACCATTCGTTCTTCACGGATTGCAGGCGCGAGCGTCCCCACGCGAGGCGCGCAACGCGACTCGCGAGCAACGGCTCGTGCCGGATGGAACAGCGCGCGTGGCGCGCGGGCGGACGGAGGTCCGCGAATTTCAGGCGGGCAGGCGTACCGCGATGCCTGCGCCGCCGTGCGGCATCGCGATCAGTGGCCCGTCTTCAACTGGGCCCACAGACGGTTCTCGAGGCGCAGGATCTCGGCCGGCATCGGCTTCATCAGCACCATCTTCTTCAGCACGTCTTCGGGCGGGTAGACGGTCGGGTCCTGCGCGACGGCCGGCGTGACGAATGGATGCGCGGCCTTGTTCGCGGTCGGGTAGAACACCGTGTTGGTGATCGCCGCGTTGACCTTCGGGTCGGAAATGTAGTTGATCCACTTCAGCGCGGCCTCGGGGTGCGGCGCATCCTTCGGGATCACCATCACGTCGAACCACAGCAGCCCGCCTTCCTTCGGGTTCGAGAACTTGATGTCGTACGAACGCTTCGCTTCGGCCGAGCGGCGGTGCGCGATGCCGACGTCGCCCGACCAGCCGAGCACGACGCACACGTCGTTGTTCGCGAGGTCGTTGATGTAGCCGGACGAGTTGAACTGGGTGATGTACGGGCGGACTTTCTTCAGGACTTCGAATGCAGCCTGGTAGTCGCCGGGGTTCTTGCTGTTCGGGTCCTTGCCCATGTACTGCAGCGTGGCGGCGAACACGTCGACGGCCTGGTCGAGGAACGACACGCCGCAGCTCTTCAGCTTCTCCATGTTGGCCGGATCGAACACCAGCGCCCAGCTGTCGACCGGCGCCTTGTCGCCGAGCGCCTTCTTCACCGCCTGCGCGTTGTAGCCGATACCGTCCGTGCCGTACGCCCAGGGCACGCCGTACTGGTTGCCCGGGTCGGCGTCCGAGATCATCTTCATCAGCAGCGGGTCGAGGTTCGCGAGGTTCGGAATCTTCGACTTGTCGAGCTTCTGGTACACGCCGGCCTGGATCTGCTTGGCCATGTAGTTCGACGTCGGCACGACGATGTCGTAGCCGGAGCTGCCGGCCAGCAGCTTCGCCTGGAGCGTGTCGTCGCTGTCGTAGTTGTCGTACTTGACGTGGATACCCGTCTGCTTCTGGAAGTTCGGGATCGTGTCCGGCGCGATGTAGTCGGACCAGTTGTAGACGTTCAGGTCCTCGGCATGGGCCGACGGGCTGGCGACAGACGTGAACGCGGCCACCGCGGCAATGGCCGCGATGGAACAGGCTTGGCGAAGTAAGCAGGCACGCATGGTGGAATTCCCTTGGGTGATGGCGGCGTGCGGCGCCCGCCGCACGCCTGTAGGCAAAACCGTTACGAAATACCCAGTTGCTGGGCGGTGGCATCGACGGCCTTCTTCGCCTTCGACACGAGTTCATCGATTTCCTGGCGCGAGATCACGAGCGGCGGCGACAGCAGCATCCGGTCGCCGGTCGCGCGCATGATCAGGTTGCCGTTGAAGCAGAAGTCGCGGCAGATCGTGCCGACGTCGTCGCCGTTCGCGAAGCGGCGGCGTTCGGCCGGCGCTTCGGCCAGCTGCAGGCTCGCGACCATTCCGTGGCCGTGCACTTCGCCGACGATCGGATGACGCGCGAAGGTTTCGCGCATCAGCGCCTGGAAGTACGGGCCCGTGTCGGTCTTCACGCGCTCGACGATGCCTTCGTCGCGCAGCAGCTTCAGGTTCGCGACCGCGACGGCCGCCGCCACCGGATGGCCGGAGTACGTGAGGCCGTGATTGAATTCGCCGTTGTCGATGATCGGGCGCGCGACGCGTTCGTGAATGCCGACCGCGCCCATCGGCACGTAGCCCGACGTCAGGCCCTTCGCCATCGTGATCAGGTCCGGCTCGAAGCCGAAGTGCTGGTGCGCGAACCATTCGCCGGT
>NZ_LZXX01000127.1:0-257684 GCF_001729305.1 Burkholderia sp. A2
GTGGGGCACGCACGTCGCGCTGCAGAATCTCGTGCGCGACGTGCGTGCCCCACACGTCGAACGAGATGCCCGGCTTCCACACGCCGCTCATCAGCACGAGCGCGATCACGGCCGCCAGCAGCACGAAATTGATCTTGCCGTCGATCGACAGCGCCGCACCGTCGGGCGTCGGATCGAGCGCGGCCGGCCGCTCCTCGCCGCCCTTCCGGTAGAAGTACGTATCGAGCGCAAAGAACAACGTCAGCAGCACCACGCAGATGAACAGCATCGGCAGCGCGAGATGGGTGGTCGTCCAGAAGAAGCTCACGCCGTTCAGGAAGCCGAGGAACAGCGGCGGATCGCCGAGCGGCGACAGCGAGCCGCCCGCGTTCGCGACGAGGAAGATGAAGAAGATCACGACGTGCACGACATGCTTGCGGTTGTCGTTGGCGCGCAGCAGCGGCCGGATCAGCAGCATCGCGGCGCCCGTCGTGCCCATCACGCTCGCGAGCAGCGTGCCGAGCGCGAGGATCGCGGTATTCAGCTTCGGCGAACCATGCAGGTTGCCGTTTACGCAGATGCCGCCCGCGACCGTATAGAGCGCGGTGAGCAGCACGATGAATGGAATGTATTCCTCGAGCAGCGCATGCACGAGCGTGCCGAACGCGGCGCCCGCGCCGAACGCGACCGCGAACGGCGCGAGGAACACGATCGCCCAGCCGGCCGCGATCTTGCCGAAGTGGTGATGCCAGAACACGGGGGCGACGAGCGGGAACAGCGCGATGGACAGCAGGATCCCGGCGAACGGGATGCCCCAGAGCGCGGACAGCGTGGCGCCGTCGAGCGTGGCGGCCGATGCGAGCGCGGGAACGGCGCCAAGTACGATTCCCGACGCCATGCCCGCCCAGGCGGCATGTCGTTTCATGCGGAACTTCCTTGTTCGAGTAACAGTGAATGCGGTAGGCGCGTCATGCGCCCCGTACGACGATCGCGTGCACGCGGTATGGGCCGTGTGCGCCCAGAATGATCGTTTGCTCGATGTCGCCCGTGCGCGACGGGCCCGACACGAAATTGACCGCGCGCGGCAACTCGCCGCGCTCCGCGCGAATCAGCGCGAACGCGTCTTCATGGCCGGCGACGATGCGCGACGCCGGTACGATCGCGATGTGGGTTTCCGGCAGCAGGCCGGCCGATGCATAAGTGTCGGGGCCGGACAGCAACACCAGCGACCCCGTTTCGGCGGTCGCGCAAAAGCAGCCGGTCAGGCCGACGAGATCGCCGTCGCGCGGCTTGCGGCACTCGACCGACAGGCCGGCGCCGGCCCAGTCGAGATCGGCCAGCGTGCGCCATGCGACGGCCTGCGTCGGCAGACCACGAGCGGCAAGATAGCGGGCGGCGGCGGCCGGCACGTCGGCCAGCGTCGCGACTTCGTCGGCCGTGGTCGACAGGCGCCCCGCTTCGTCGACGAACGCGGCGACGAGGTCGGCCGGCGCCGGCGGGCGCGGGCCCGGCGGATGACGGGCGAGATAGTCGGCGACGCCGTCGCGCTCCGCTGCATCGGGTTCGGCCGCGCGCCCCTGCGCCGCGCGAATGCGCGCGAGGATCTGGCGACGGGCGGCGGAAGTGTCCATGAACGGTCCTCGTGACGTTGGCGTGCAATACGTCGGATTATACCGGCCACCCCTGCCGCGACACACCTTCGGCCGAACGGCCAAAGCCTACTTCGACGCGTCTTCCTCGACCGGCTGCGCGATGCCGAACACCTGGCGCAGGTACGCGAGATAGGCCTTGTCGTCGCACATGCTCTTGCCCGGCGAATCCGACAGCTTCGCGACCGGCTGGCCGTTGCAGCGAACCATCTTGATCACGATCTGCAGCGGCACGTAGCCGAGATCGTTGGTGAGGTTGGTGCCGACGCCGAACGCGAGCTTGCAGCGGCCGCGGAACCGTTCGTACAGCTGCATGACCTTCGGGATGTCGAGCGCGTCCGAGAACACGAGCACCTTGGTGCGCGGGTCGCAGCGGTTCGCCTCGTAGTGGCGCAGCATCCGCTCGCCCCAGTCGAACGGATCGCCCGAATCGTGGCGCGCGCCGTCGAACAGCTTGCAGAAATACATGTCGAAGTCGTTCAGGAACGCGTCCATCCCGTAGACGTCCGACAGCGCGATCCCGAGGTCGCCGCGATATTCCTTCGCCCACATCTCGAAGCCGTAGATCTGCGAATCGCGCAGCCGCGGGCCGAGCGCCTGGCACGCCTGCAGGTATTCGTGCGCCATCGTGCCGAGCGGCGTGATGCCGTGCTTCATCGCGTACAGCACGTTGCTCGTGCCCGCGAACTGCGGGCCGAGCCCGTCGCGCAGCGTGAGCGCGACTTCCTCGTGCCAGACCTTCGAGAAGCGCCGGCGCGTGCCGTAGTCGGCGATCTTGCAGTCGGCGAATTCGGGCTTCGCGCCGAGCAGCTTGATCTTCTCGCGCAGCCGCTCGCGCCCTTCGCGATAGTCGGGCTCGCGCTGCGTATTGCGGAAATAGACTTCGTTGACGATCGCGAGCACCGGGATCTCGAACAGGATCGTATGCAGCCACGGCCCCTCGATGACGACGTCGATCTCGCCGTTGCCCTTCGGCGACGGCGTGATCGAGATGTACTTCTCGTTCAGGTGGAACAGCGCGAGGAAGTCGACGAAGTCGCTCTTGATGAAGCGCATCCGCCGCAGGTAGTCGAGTTCGACGTCGGAAAAGCGCAGCGAGCACAGGCCCCGCACCTCGTCGCGAATCTCGTCGATGTACGGCACGAGATCGACGCCGGGCGTGCGGCAGCGGAAACGGTATTCGACGTTTGCAGCGGGAAAGTGATGCAGGACGACCTGCATCATCGTGAACTTGTAGAGATCCGTGTCCAGCAGCGAAGTGATGATCATGATGACGGCACCGCCAATATCGTGGCCGGGCCCCGGCGCACCGCGCGCCGCCCGGCCTGCCGGCCATGTTACCCGAATGCGGGCCGGACCATCGTGAAACCGCGCCGCCGCGTTGCCGCATTGCGCCGGTGCCCGGCGTGCGGGCAGCCGCGCCGCGCATCCCATAAACTAATCACGAAACGATATAAGCCGGATAGCCGACCTCGTCATGCGGGTTTGGCGCTTCAGTTACAATGCCGCTTTTGGCGCAAACGCCACCCCATATATACCGCCAAGCAGGAGCGTTTTAATGACTCACGTTGTGACCGAAGGCTGCATCAAGTGCAAATACACGGATTGCGTGGATGTGTGCCCGGTGGATTGCTTCCGTGAAGGTCCCAACTTTCTCGCCATCGATCCGGACGAGTGCATCGACTGCGCCGTGTGCGTCGCCGAATGCCCGACCAATGCGATCTATGCCGAAGAAGACGTTCCGGGCGACCAGCAGCAGTTCACCGAGCTGAACGCCGAGCTGGCGAAGAACTGGCCGTCGATCACGAAGACCAAGCCGGCGCCGGCCGACGCGGACGAGTGGAAGGACGTGCAGGACAAGCTGCACCTGCTCGAGCGCTGATCGCACGGCGGCGACTGCAAAAAAATTTATGCGGCGCGGCTCCAAAGTATTGACAGGTTAGCGAACACTCCATACAATCTCGTTTCTCTGCTGTTGTTTTTTGTTCCCCGATAGCTCAGTCGGTAGAGCGCCGGACTGTTAATCCGTAGGTCCCTGGTTCGAGCCCAGGTCGGGGAGCCAAAAACGCAAAGGCCCGTTGAAAGTGGACGGGTTTTTTGTTGAACGACGCAACACGCAGATGTACCGATTTATTCCCCGATAGCTCAGTCGGTAGAGCGCCGGACTGTTAATCCGTAGGTCCCTGGTTCGAGCCCAGGTCGGGGAGCCAAATAGCGAAAGGCCCGTCATTCGACGGGCCTTTTGTTTTTCCGGCTGTTGATCCGCCTTCCTGCTTTTCGTGGCCCGGTCATGCGCATGCTAGAGTCTCTGTCCCGCATCCGCATCCGGTCCCATCGATGAAGCATCGCCGCCTCCGTTTCGCCCCCGCCGCCCTCCTGCTCTCCGCCGTCGCCGCCGCACCGCTCGCGTACGCGGAGGAAGTCGGCAGCGTCAACACCCACTTCCGCGTCACGGGTTCCGATCGCGTGGTCGTCGAGGCCTATGACGATCCGGTCGTGAACGGCGTGACCTGCTACGTGTCGCGCGCGCGCACCGGCGGGATCAAGGGCACGCTCGGCGTCGCCGAGGATCCGAGCGAAGCGTCGATCGCGTGCCGGCAAGTCGGCCCGATCAGCTTCAAGGAACCGCTCAAGCAGCAGACCGACGTATTCAGCGAACGCATGTCGTTCATCTTCAAGACGCTGCACGTCGTGCGCGTGGTCGACAAGAAACGCAACACGATCGTCTACCTGACCTACAGCGACCGCATCGTCAGCGGCAGCCCGAAGAACGCCGTCACCGCGGTACCGATGCCGGCCGGCACGACGATTCCGGTCAAGTAGGCCCGCACCCGCCGGGCGCGCGAGCGATACACTGTCGGTTCGACCGCTCCCGCGCCCGATCATGTCCGCCGCCCCCCGCCTCCCCGATTCCGCACGCTACTGGCGCACGCCGCTCGTGCCGGACGCGGACCTGCTCACGGCCACCTATCGCGATCACGCGTTCGCGCCCCACTGGCACGATGCGTACACGATTCCCGTGATTCTCGAAGGCGCGGAACGCTTCACCTATCGCGGCACCGGCTATGTCGCCGAAACGGGCACCGTGCCCGTGATCAATCCCGGCGAAGTGCATACGGGGTCGCGTGCCGCCGACGAGGGCTGGTGCTATCGCGTCAGCTACATGCCGGTGGAATTCATCCGCGAACTCGCGAGTGCCATCGCGGGCCGCCCGCAGGACGCGCCATGGTTCGCGCCCGACGTGATCCGCGACGCCGATCTCGCGGCCCGGCTCACGCTCGCGCACCGGATGCTGGAAGCCGGCAGCGAGCGAGCGCTGTCGTCGCATGCACCCGGGCAGCCGGCCTGCGATCCGGCCGCCGACGCGCCGCGCATCTACGATCCGCTCGCCGCCGAAACCGCGATGCTCGACGCGCTGTCGACGCTGATCGCGCGCCACGCCGACGTGCGGCCGCGGCCGGCGCCGCTCGCCGCCGACGAACCGCGCGTCGACGCGATGCGCGAGCGGCTCGCCGCCGATCTGACCTCCACCGTGACGCTCGACGACGTCGCGCAGGCGGTCGGCCTGTCGCCGTTTCATGCGGCGCGCCTGTTCACGCGTACGACCGGCATGCCGCCGCATGCGTGGCGCAACCAGTTGCGGCTGCAGCGCGCGCTGGCGCCGTTGCGCGCGGGCGTGCCGGTCGCCGACGTCGCGGCGGCCAGCGGCTTCGTCGACCAGAGCCACTTCACGCGGCATTTCAAACGGATGTTCGGCGTGCCGCCCGGGCGCTGGCAGGCAAGCTGACGCACGGGCTTCCCGCCGCCGCCGGCCGCGCCGCGCGGCGACCCGCGCCGGCCGGCACGCGGGCACCGGCCCCGCGCCCGAGAGCGCAAGAACATACAAGCCGGCCCGCCGCCGGCCCGCTATCCTCCCGCTTATGGAGGAGCGCTTCTTGAACAAGACACCCGCATCGTCCGCGCGCCGCCCGCTCAACGAATGGCTCGACGGCGTGCGCGACACGATTCCGATGATGATCGGCGCCGCACCGTTCGGCGTGATTTTCGGCACGCTCGTCGGCGCCGGTCCGCTCGCCGCCTGGCATGGCGCGCTGATGTCGCTCGCCGTGTTCGCGGGCTCCGCGCAGTTCATCGCGCTCGGCCTGATCGCCGGCAGCGCGGGTTTCGCCGTCGTGCTCGCCACGACGCTGATCGTGAACCTGCGCCATCTGCTGTACAGCGCGACGCTCGCGCCCTATGTCGCGCACCTGCCGCTGCGCTGGCGCGCGACGCTCGGCGCGTTGATGACCGACGAGGTGTTCGCGGTCGCGTACGGGCACTACCGGCACTATCCGCCCGGCACGATCGGCCCCCACTACTTTTTCGGCTCCGGGCTCGCGATGTACCTGAACTGGCAGGTCTGGACGCTCGCGGGCATCGGCTTCGGCACGGCGTTCCCCGGCCTGCAGTCGCTCGGCCTCGATTTCGCGATGGCGGCGACCTTCATCGCGATCGTCGTCCCGCAGCTCGGCACGCTGCGCTACTTCGCGGCGGCCGCGACGGCCGGCACGCTCGCATACTTCTGGCAGGGCTGGCCGTACAAGCTCGGGCTGCTCGGCGCGGTCGCCGCCGGCGTCGCGATCGGCGTCGCGCTCACGCTGCGGCACGATCGCACGCGCGCCCGCTCTCGCCCGGAGGCCGCATCGTGAGCTACGCGCTGTTGATCCTCGGGATGGCCGTCATCACGTACGCGATCCGCTCGACGCTGTTCCTGTTCGGCGAGCGGCTGACGTTCCCGCCGCTCGTGCGGACCGCGCTCGGCTTCGTGCCGGTCACCGTGCTGACCGCGATCATCGTGCCGATGACCGTCTCGCCGCACGGCGGCACGGCCGAGCTGACCTGGCGGAATCCGCAGCTCGTCGGCGCGCTCGCGGTCGTGCTCGTGTCGGCCGCGACCCGCCGCCCGCTCGTGACGATCGCGGCCGGGCTCGCGGTGTTCTTCCTGTGGCAAGGCATCGTCCTGCCGCACTGGCCGCCCGCCTGAGCGTACGCTCCATCGCGCGCGCTCAAGTTTCCGCCCGGTGCGCCGATATAAGAGAGGAAGACCCGCCACCGGCCCCGGCGCGCATCGGTCAGTCGACGCTGCGCCCGCTCCGGTGCGCCGTGCCGGCGCCGGCTTGCGCGGGGCGCCATCGAGACGATTCATGGGCCAGATCACCCTTTCCCTCAAGGACGACACGCTCGAGTCCCTGCGCAAGGACTACGACGCGTTCGTCCGCGTGTCGCTGAAACTCGACCCGCAATTCGCGACGCCGTCGTTCGAGGATTTCCTGCGCGCCAAGCTGCTCGACAACATGGTGCCGCTGACCGAGCACGCCGTGCAGCGGATGCTGCAGGGCGGCCAGTACGCATGGGCCAAGCGCACGCTCGACAAGGAATTTCCGGACGTCGTCGCGATCCTGATGCGGCAGGCCGGCGAATTCGGCTTCGGCTTCGCGTCGCGCTCCGAATGGACGCCCGACGAACTCGCCAAGGCATGCCGCGACTGGGCGAAGGCGATCGTCGCCGAAGCGCAGGGCGACGCGTCGCTGATCGACCCGCTCGCGTCGCAGATCAAGGCCGCGGCGCAGGACATCCAGACGCTCGAGGAACTGATGCAGACGCCTGCGTGGCGGCTCGCGGAATCGCTGCGGCAGCGAATCTACGAGGCCAAGCTCGCGTGCGAGATGAGCGTCGGCAGCACCGCGCGCGACAAGCTCGGCGAACTGCGCGGGCTGCTGCGGCTCGGGCTCGCGCACGGCTCGTTCCAGAAACAGGAAGCGCAGCAGATCATGGAATACCTGCGGCTGTTGAAGCCGGAGATCTTCGTCGAGGAACCGTACGACGTCTTCGCGCGCCTCGCCGCGTGGCTGCGCAGCGTATTCACGCCGGCTGCCGTACGGCCGGCCCAAGGACAGGGGCAAGGCCAGCGCCGGCCGTAAGGACGCGTCCCGCTGGGGCGTATCACCTCATGAAAACGGCCCGATTCGCGCGAAGCGAACCGGGCCGTCGGACGATCGCTCGTCGCGACGCACCGTCCGAAAACGAACGTCGCGACAAGCGCCGGGCACCCTTTACTGCGTCGCGCCCTGGGCCGATGCGCCGCCCTGCGCGCCGACCGATGCGCCGCCTTCGGTCGCGTCGTCGGCCTTTGCCTTGGCCGAGCCCGCATGGCTCTTGGCCGACTTCGCCGCATGCTTCGCGTGCTTCTTGGTCGAATGGACGGCCGACGACGTCGTATCCTTCGCGCCATCGGCTGCCGCGCCGACCGCATCGGTCGCGCCGCCCGTCGCATTGCCCGACGCGTTCGCGCCGGCACCACCCTGCACGCCTGCACCGACACCCGCGGCCGGGGTCTGCGCCTGCACGCCGGCACCGGCCGCGCCTTGCGCCGTCGTGCCCGTCTGGGCGAATGCGGCCGAAGTAGCGAACGCCGTCAGCGCGGCACCGATCAGCATCGTACGAATCTTGGACATGGCAATTCTCCTCAAGAAGTTGTGCGCCCGGTCCGCAGCGATGCGGTCCGTCGCGTTCCCCGCCGCAACACGCAGCAGGTACGACAGAAGACCCGCGGCCCACGCGGCCGGTTCGCGAATCTCTCAGACTGTTACCCACCGTTTCATTTGCTGACGAATCGCTCACAGTCCTTTACAACGTGCGACGGCGGCCCGCGCTCGCGTGCCGGCCCGCGGTGCCGTATGATGCGGAGCGTTTCCTCCCGCGCGCCGCGCACCTTCCTCGTCATGCCCAATCTGGATTTCACGCTGACCGGCGAATACGTCGAGCTGCACAACCTTCTCAAGATCACCGGCCTCGCGGACAGCGGCGGCACCGCGAAGCTGATCGTCGCGTCCGGCGCCGTGAAAGTCGACGGCGCGGTCGAGCTTCGCAAGACGTGCAAGATCCGCGCGGGCCAGGTCGTGCTGCTCGGCGACACGCGCATCGCGGTACGCGAAGCGTAGCGACCGCAGGGGTTCCCCCTGCCCCCGACATGGCCATCGGCGCACGCGTTCGACACGGTACGCATAAAGCCGTAAGCTAGCCGTCTCTCAAAATAACGACATAGCGCGCGGGCCCGCACCCGCGCGAGCGCCCATTCCATGTCGCATTCCGGTCTCACGCGGACGGCCGCCGCGCCGCCGTCCCTGTCCAGTCATGCCGCCGATACCGCGCGCCTCGCCGCCCCGCTCGCGATCGCGCAACTGTCCCAGATGGCGATGAGCGTCACCGACACGGTACTGCTCGGTTCGCTCGGCCCCGATTCGCTCGCGGCGGGCGGGCTCGGCGCGAACTTCTTCTTCGTGATCGTGACGATCCTGCAAGGCGTGCTGTCGTCGGTCAGCGTGAGCGTTGCGCACGCGCGCGGCGCGCAGGCCGAGGATCGCGTGCCGCACATCTACTGGACGGGTTTCGCGCTGTCCGTGCTGCTCGCGATTCCGGCGATCGTCGCGCTGTCGCTGGCCGAACCGATCCTGCTGATGTTCCACGAGCCGCCGCTGCTCGCGCATCACGTCGGCGAATACACGGGCATCCTGCGCTTCGCGGCGCTCGGCAGCCTGATCGGCGTCGGGCTGATGCGCGCGTTCCTGCCGGCGATCGGCGCCGCGCGACGGCTCTTGTGGGTGTCGATCGGCGGCGTCGGCGTCAACGGCGTGCTGAACTACGGGCTGATCCACGGCGCATTCGGGCTGCCGCGCGTCGGCTTTCTCGGGTCGGCCGTCGCGACGACGATCACGATCTGGCTCACCGCGCTCGCGCTGATCTGGCTGCTGCACGGCCGGCAGCGCTTCCGCCATTTCGTGACCGCCGCGCGCCCGAAGCTGCCGGTGATGGGCGAACTGATCGGCATCGGCTGGCCGGTCGCGATCACGTATGGCGTCGAATCGACGCTCTTTCTCGCCACCGGCCTCACCGTCGGCGTGCTGGGCGCGACGTCGCTCGCCGCGCACCAGATCGCGCTGAACGTCGCGTCGGTATCGTTCATGGTGCCGCTCGCGATCGGCCAGGCGGCCAACGTGCGCGTCGGCTACTGGATCGGCGCGGGCTCGCCCGTCGCCGCGCGGCACGCGGGCTTCGTCGCGCTCGCGCTCGGCGTCGGCTTCATGTCGCTGTCGGGCGTCGTGATGATCGTCGCGCCGCATACGATCGTAGGCCTGTACCTGCACCTCGACGACCCGGCCAACGCGGCCACGGTGTCGCTCGCCGCGTCGCTGCTCGGCATCGCCGCCGTGTTCCAGATCGTCGACGGGATGCAGACCGTCGGGTCCGGTGCGCTGCGCGGCCTGAAGGACACGCGCGTCCCGATGCTCGCCGCGACCCTCGGCTACTGGGGCATCGGCTTCCCGACCGGCTACTGGTTCGCGTTCCACGCGGGCCTGGGCGCGCGCGGCCTGTGGTGGGGGCTCGCGGCGGGCCTCGCGAGCGTCGCCGTGCTGATGGCATGGCGCTTTCACCGCAAGACCGCGTCGCTCATCGCGGCGGCGCGCTAGCGCCGGTTTGCGCGCGTCACGCGCCGTGGGCGCGACACGACACGAAATCGCGGCCGGCGCTATGCTTGTCGGCTGAGCCCCTCGAGACGCCGCGCAAGCGGCGCGACTGCCTCACGATACGTCTGATTACGCCTGACGCCGCGCGACGACGCGCGGCCTTTCCCCTTTCCAGGAGGAGTGCATCATGAATGAAGCAGTTCGGATGGAACGCGACACGTTCGGCGAGATCGCCGTGCCGGCCGACCGGCTCTGGGGCGCGCAGACCGAGCGCTCGCTGCAGAATTTCCGGATCTCGACGGAGAAGCAGTCGCCCGAGCTGATCCATGCGCTCGCGATCGTCAAGCGCGCCGCGGCGACCGTCAACCAGTCGCTCGGCGTGCTCGCCGACGACAAGGCGCACGCGATCATCGAAGCCGCCGACGAGATCATCGCCGGCAAGCATCCGCGCGAATTCCCGCTCGCGGTGTGGCAGACGGGCTCCGGCACGCAGACCAACATGAACCTCAACGAGGTGATCGCGAACCGCGCGAGCGAGCTGCTGGGCGGCGAGCGCGGCGAAGCGCGCAAGGTTCATCCGAACGACGACGTGAATCGCGGCCAGTCGTCGAACGACGTGTTCCCGACCGCGATGCACATCGCGGCCGCGTACGCGATCGTCAATCACCTGCTGCCGGCGCTGCGCACGCTGCGCGCGACGCTCGACGCGAAGTCGAAGGCGTTCGCCGACATCGTGAAGATCGGCCGCACGCACCTGCAGGACGCCACGCCGCTCACGCTCGGCCAGGAGTTCTCCGGCTATGTCGCGCAACTCGACCAGGGCATCCGTCACGTCGAATCGGCGCTGCCGCACCTGTACGAGCTCGCGCTCGGCGGCACCGCGGTCGGCACCGGGCTGAATGCGCATCCGGAGTTCGCGGTGCGCGTGGCCGACGAGATCGGCCGTCTCGCGAAGCTGCCGTTCGTGACGGCGCCGAGCAAGTTCGAGGTGATGGCGGCGGCCGACGCGCTGGTCTTCGCGCACGGTGCGCTGAAGACGGTCGCGGCGAGCCTGATGAAGATCGCGAACGACGTGCGCTGGCTCGCGAGCGGGCCGCGCTGCGGGCTCGGCGAGCTGTCGATCCCGGAAAACGAGCCGGGCAGCTCGATCATGCCGGGCAAGGTGAACCCGACGCAGTCGGAAGCCGTGACGATGCTGTGCTGCCAGGTGTTCGGCAACGACGTCGCGGTCAACGTCGGCGGCGCGAGCGGCAATTTCGAGCTGAACGTGTTCCGGCCGATGATCGCGCACAACGTGCTGCAGTCGGTGCGGCTGCTCGCCGACGGCGCGCAGAGCTTCAACGATCACTGCGCGGTGGGCATCGAGCCGAACCGCTCACGCATCGACCTGTTGCTGAACGAATCGCTGATGCTCGTGACGGCGCTCAATCCGCATATCGGCTACGACAAGTCCGCGCAGATCGCGAAGAAGGCGCACAAGGAAGGCACGACGCTGAAGGCGGCCGCGCTCGCGCTCGGCTACCTGACCGAGGCGGAATTCGATGCCTGGGTACGCCCCGAGCAGATGATCGGGACGCGATAAAGGCAGTAAAGGCAGGACAGCGGGCGCGGCGCGGCAAGCGCGGCGCCCGCGGCACTCAGACGGTGCCCTTCGCGACCTCTTCCGGCTTCATCTCGACGATCTTGTCGAGCGCGGCCCGCACGTCGGCCGCATATTTGGCGAGCACCTTCTGCTCGTCGGTTTCGGGCACGAACGGCGGCACCGGCACCGGGTTGCCGTTCTCGTCGACCGCGACGAACACGACGAGGCAATCGGTCGTCTGGCGCAGCACGCCGCCCTTCGGATCGCCGGCGTGCACCGACACGTGGATATGCATGCTGGTACGGCCCGTCGCGACGACACGCGCCTTCAGCTCGACCAGATTGCCGACCAGGATCGGACGCTGGAAACGGATGTTGCCGACGCTGACCGTCACGCAATAGCGGCTCGACCAGACGGCCGCGCACGCATACGCGACTTCGTCGATCCACTTCATCAGCGCGCCGCCGTGCACCTTGCCGCCGAAGTTCACGGACGAAGGCTCGGCAAGAAAGCGGAATACGGTTTCGGTGCGGTCGAGAGCGGCCGGCACGGGGGACGGTTGGGGCATTGTTGTGGCTCCAGGCGGCAGGGGCGCTGTAATCGGGCCATTATACGTTGCACTGCGGCAACGCGTCGCGGCAAGCCCCGCGTGGCGGGGCGCCGGCGGCCATGCCGGCTCGCGCGCGGATCGGCGCCCGTCAGCGGCGCACCGTGATGCCCTGGTCGATCGTCCCGTACATCTCGATACTGCCGCCGCGCCCGCCGGTCGTCCCCGCGCCGCCCGACGCACAGGCCGCACACACGAGCGCGGCCGCCAACACACAGAAAATCGTCTTCATCGTTGAATCGCGTCACATGCGGCGGCCCGCTGCCGCCGCGTCCGGCCATTCTACGCGTGCCCTGCAACGGGCCGCAGCCCGGTCCGCGCAAGCGCGCCGCGGCTGCATCCGACATTTCATCCGGAAGCGAAACATCGAATGCGCGCACGGACTACACTGCCCTCAACCCGCTCGACGAGACACGACGATGACCGATCAAGACGACCACCATTTTCCGGGCCTGAGCCGCATCGGCGCCCTGATCGCCGATCCCGGCCGCGCCGCGATGCTGTGGGTGCTGATGGACGGCAGCGCGCGGCCGGCCGGCGAACTGACGATGATCGCGGGGCTGTCGCCGTCCGCCGCGAGCGCGCACCTCGCGCGCCTGACCGAGGGCGGGCTGCTGGCCCTCGACGTGCGCGGCCGGCACCGCTACTACCGCATCGCGTCGGCCGACATCGCGGCCTCGCTCGAAGCGCTCGCGAACGTCGCCCGCGCGGCCGCGCCGCATCGCCCGGTTCCGCCGCCGTCGCGCACCGTCCCGGCCGAACTCCGCTATGCACGCACCTGCTACGACCACATGGCCGGGGAGCTCGCGGTGCGCATCTTCGATGGCCTCACCGCGCGCGGCTGGCTGTTCTCGAACGGCGACGCGATCGACACCACCGAGCGCGGCACGCAGGCGCTCGCGCAATGGGGCATCGACGTCGTTCAGCAGCGCGCGCGCCGGCGCCGCTTCGCATGCGGCTGTCTCGACTGGAGCGAGCGGCGTTCGCATCTCGGCGGCGCACTCGGCGCGGCGCTGCTCGACAGCTTCTGCGCACACGGCTGGATCGAGCGCGCCGCCCGGCCGCGCGTGCTGCGCGTCACGGTGCCCGGGCAGCAGGTTTTGGATGCGTGGCTTACGTCCGCTTGACGCCGGCATTGCAGCTGCACGACAACGGCGCGCGACGGAGAGGTTTTGTTACATCGCGTGCCATTCGACTTACAAAACACCGTGCCTTGAAACAGACCAAGCGGATATCGTGAACTGGACGGCACGAATCGACGCGCCGCGATCACAACGATGACGCTCACCATGGCTTCCCTGTTCGCGCTCAAGCACACCGCCCGCTACACGCTGCTCGCCTTCGCCGCACTGGCGGCGCTGCCGCCCGTCTTCGCGCAATCGGCCGATGCGCCGCCGGCTGCGGCCGCGGCACGGCAACCCGGCGGCGATCCGCCCGGCCGCGTCGCGCGGCTCAATTACCTGTCGGGCGCCGTGACAACCGAACCGGCCGGCACCGATACCTGGTCGTATGCGGCGGTGAACCGGCCGCTGACGACCGGCGACCAGCTCTGGAACGATGCCGGCGCGCGCTCGGAACTGCACATCGGCTCGACCGCGGTGCGGCTCGGCGAATCGACGAGCCTGTCGCTGCTGAACCTCGACGACACGACGACGCAGTTGAAGGTGGGCCTCGGCACCGTCTCGACGCACGTGCGCGGCCTGCCGGCCGGCGGATCGTACGAAATCGACACGCCGAACCTCGCGCTCGGCATCACGGGCCCCGGCGACTATCGCGTCGACGTCGCGCCGAACGGCGCGAGCACGACGGTGACGATGCGCAGTGGCAGCGCGACCGTCTACGGCAGCAATGGACAGTACCCGCTGTCGCCCGGGCAGCAGGTCGTGTTCACCGGCACCGACCTGCAGATCGCGCAGCAATCGGCCGCACCGGGTCCCGACGCGCTCGACCAGTGGGCCGCCAGCCGCGACGCGGCCGAAGCGCGCTCGGTGTCGGCCCGCTACGTGTCCCGCGACATTCCCGGCTACCAGGATCTCGACGCGAACGGCACGTGGCGCGAAACCCCGAATTACGGCGCGGTATGGGTACCGAACGACACGCCCGCCGACTGGGCGCCGTATCACGACGGCCACTGGATCTGGCAGGCGCCATGGGGCTGGACCTGGGTCGACGACGCGCCGTGGGGCTTCGCGCCGTATCACTACGGCCGCTGGGCGTACGTGGACGACAGCTGGGCCTGGGTGCCCGGCCCGATGGTCGCCAGCCAGCCGCCCGCCTACGCGCCGGCGCTCGTCGCGTTCGTGGGCGGCGGGGGTGGCGGCGGTTCCGACTGGAGCGTCGCGCTCACGGTCGGCGGCGTTGCCGCGGCCGGCTGCGCGTGGTTCGCGCTCGGTCCGGGCGAACCGTGGCATCCGGGCTGGGGCGGCTGGAGCCCGCACTACTACGACCGTGTCAACCGCAACATCGTGGTGAACAACGTCAACGTGAACAAGACCGTGAACGTGACGAACATCACCAATATCACCAACATCAACAAGACGTACGTGAACTTCCGCGCGCCGCATGCGATCACGGCCGTGCCGGCCGCCGCGTTCGTGCACGGCCAGCCGGTCGCGCACTTCTCGCAACACGTCGATCCGCAGCAATGGCGCAACGCGCACGTCACGCCGGGCACGCCCGGCATCGCGCCGGTGCGTCAGAGCTTCACCGGCGCGCTGCGCACTGCCAGCTACCGTCCGCCGGCGGCGATCGCGCAACACCCGTATGTCGCGACGCGCAATCCCGCCGTGCCGCCCGCGTATCGCGACCAGGCCGCCGCCCATCTCGCGCAGCAAGGCGGGCGCGTACCGGGCGCCGGCGCGCCGGTCGTGAAGACGAACGTGCCGGCGGACTATACGGCGCGTCCGGTCCGCGTTCCGGGCCAGCCGGGCGGCAGCGCCTGGGCGATGCACAATGTGCAGCTCGTGAATCCGCACGGCCCCGTCGTGCAGCCGGGCCGCGCGCGGCGCGAAGGCCCGCCGGCCGGCGAGCAGGCGGGCCGGCCGGGCGTACCGACGCCGGGCATGCCGAACGTCGCGCGGCCGGTGAACGGCGAAAACCCCACCGCTCCCCGCTTCGCCAATGGCGGGGCGCCGCAGGTGGCCAGCAGCGCGATCCCGCATCAGGCGTTCGCGCCCGGCAACGGCGTTCCGCATCCGCCGGGCGCGAACAACGCGCCGTCGGACATCGGCAATGCACGTGCAACCGGCGCACCGTCGTCGCCCGCGTGGATGCAGCCGCACACGCCGATGGAGCGTCAGCGCGCCGCGCCGCCCAATGCGCTGCACGCGGCAGGACAGAATGCGCTGCCGCCCGTGCGCAGCGCGGCGGTGCCGCATCCGGACGGCGTACCGACACCGCAGGGTGTGCAACCCGGCGGCCGGAACGAAACGCCGCGCGCGCTGCCGCAACCGCAATCGGACCATACCGCGCAGATCCCGCAACCGCATCCGCGCCCCGATTTCCCGACGCCGGCTCGCCACGCGCAGCCGCAACCGGAACGGGCCGCGCCCGCGCCGCAACCGCGCCAGGATTTCGCGCAACCGGCGCCCCATCGCGAAGTCGCGCCGCCGCGCGCGAATGAGTACCGCCCGCCGGCGCCCGCCGTGCATGACATGCCGCGCCCGCAGCCGCAGGCGCCGCGCATGGAGCCGCGGCCGCAACCCCAGCCGGCGCCCCGGATGGAACCGCGCCCGTCGATGCCCGCCCCACGGATGGAGCCACGGCCGCAGCCGGCGCCGCACGTCGAGGCGCCGCGTCCGGGCAATCCGCCGCCGCAGGGCGGCCACGAGGAGCGGCATCGCCAGTAAGTGCGGCAAACCTGAAACAAAAAGGCTCGACCGGCTGATACCGGTCGAGCCTTTTTGCAGGGGTGCGGATCGATGAAGCCGCGCGGCCCCGGCCGCGCGATCAGACCGCCATCGGCGCGGTCAGCGGCTCATGGTGCCGATAGCCGACGAGCGAGAAATCGGACGGCTCGACCTGCTCCAGCCATTCGGGCGCATAGACGCCCGTCTTCGCGTACTCGGGCACGCGCTCGGCGATCTCCAGCCGCGGGCTTTCGTACGGCTCGCGCGTGAGCTGCTGCTGCAGCATGTCGAGCTGGTTCTCGTAGATGTGCGCGTCGCCGATGAAATACGTGAACCAGCGCGGCGTATAGCCCGTCAGCCGGCCGACGAGCGACAGCAGCGCGGCGCCTTCCGTCAGATTGAACGGCGTGCCGAGGCCGACGTCGTTGCTGCGGATGTACAGGCACAGCGAGATCTCGCGCTTCGTCGCGTTCGGCAGGAACTGGTACAGCAGATGGCACGCGGGCAGCGCGATCTGGTCGAGCACGGCCGGATTCCACGCGTGAAACAGGATGCGGCGATCGGACGGGTTCTCCATGATCGTATCCAGGCACTGGCGCAACTGGTCGATCGCCTTGTACAGCAGCGCCTTCGGCGCGCCGTCTTCGTCGAAACGCGTGACGATCCGGAAGCCGCGGCGCGTCGCATCGGCGATCTGCGCGTCGGCGTTCGCGTCGAGCACCTTGTAGCCCGGCCACTGGCGCCATTGCACGCCGTATACGTCGCCGAGATCGTCGACGCCCTGGCGATACGGGTTCGCGAGCCATTGCGCGTTCTCGTTCGCGTTCGCATCCCATACCTTGCAGCCGAGCGCGCGGAAATCGGCCGCGCTGCGCGACGCACGCAGGAACCCGACCAGCTCGCCGATCGCGGACTTGAACGCGAGCTTCTTGGTCGTCACGGCCGGGAAGCCTTGCTGCAGGTCGAAGCGCAGCATCGCGCCCGGCATGCTGATGGTGCGGATTCCCGTGCGGTTCTCCTGCCAGGCGCCGGTATCGAGAATGGTACGAACGAGATCGAGATACTGTTTCATGCGGGTTCCTTCGGCCGCGAGGGGCGGCCGTACCCGCCAATTTTAACAAGCGTGGCGCGGAAGCTCCGGCAACGACGCCGAAAACCCTGCCAGCGTGTCGCCGCGATCGCGCATGCCGTGCGCGCACATCAGCCGGTAGAGCGTGACGCGCGACACGCCGAGCTCACGCGCGGCATCGGCAAAACGGCCGCGATGGCGCAGCAGCGCCTGCTCGATCGCCTGCCGTTCGGCCGCCTCGCGCGCCTCCAGCAGCGACACCGGCGCGAGCGTCGCATAGTCGTTCAGCTCGAGATCGGCCGCGGTGATCATCCGGCCTTCCGACATCACGATCGCGCGCCGCACGCGATTGATCAGCTCGCGCACGTTGCCCGGCCACGAATAGCCGTACAGCGACGCGACCGCGTCCGGGGAAAAGCCGCGCAGGCGGCGATGCGCGTCGCCCTTGAAGCGCTCGAGCATGTGGCGCGCGAGCACCTCGATGTCCTTGCCGCGGGCGCGCAGCGGCGGCTCCTCGATCTTCAGCACGCACAGCCGGTGAAACAGGTCCTCGCGAAAGCGCCCTTCGCGCAACGCCGCTTCCATGTCCACGTGCGTCGCGCAGATCACGCGGACATCGACCGGCATCGACACGTGCGCGCCGAGCCGCTCGATCTTGCCTTCCTGCAGGAAGCGCAGCAGGCTCGCCTGGCTTTCGAGCGGCAGGTCGCCGATCTCGTCGAGAAACAGCGTGCCGCCGTTGGCGGCCTCGACGCGGCCGATCTTGCGCTGGTTCGCGCCGGTGAACGCGCCGCGTTCGTAGCCGAACAGTTCGGCCTGCAGCAGCGTCGACGGTATCGCGCCGCAATTGATCGCGATGAACGGCGCCTGCGCGCGCGACGAACGCTCGTGAATCGCGACCGCCGTCAATTCCTTGCCCGTGCCCGACTCGCCGGAGATGAACACCGGCGCGTCGGTCGCCGCGACCCGGCGAATCGTCCTGAAGAGCCCGAGCATCGCATCGCAGGTGCCGACCATCTCGCCTTCGCTGCGCCCGGCGCCGACGGGCGGCGAAACGGGATCGGTCAATGCGACCATGCCGTGCGCATGGCCGACGGTCTCGACGATCCGCGCCGTCTCGTACGGCATCGTCACGTAGTCGAAGCAATAGTCGCGGATGAGATGCCGCAGCGTCGCGTCCTGCAACTGGCCGCGCCGCGTCGCCGCGATCCAGCCGATGTGCTGGATGCTCAGGCAGGCTTCGAGTTCGCGCAGATCCGACGGCTTGAAGCCCGGCGAAAAATCGAGCAAGCCGGCGGTTGCCACGCCGTGCTGCACGACGCGCCGCACGTCGCGCACGGTCTCGGCCAGATCGACGCGCCAGCCGCGTTCGTCGAAATGGCCGCGCAACGCGTCGTTCGGTTCGCGCGAATAGTAGATCACGTGCCGCTGATCGGCTCCCATATGCTCACCCCGTTCATCAACCGTCTAACGATTGCCGCACACGTCAGATCGCGTGCAAAAGGATCGAATCGGGTCAGCCGGAGGTGGCTCGATTCGCCATGCCGATGCGCGGCGACGACAAAGCCTCGCATGATGGCGCTTATCTCGCGTCCAATAATTTTTGGCAAGACAACTTGGTTATAGGCGCTGAATACGACAAACCCGTTTCAGCGCCGATGGCGATGCGGCCGAATTGCTCAGGAGGTCGATGCAGATCAATCCTCTGCACATAATGGATGCGCAGGAATGGCTACGTCACCAACACACGCGCCGATTTTCATCCTTCGAGCGTATTGGTTGAATCAGCAATATTCCCAAGCCCCCTCGTTTCAGGCCTGAAACATTTTCAGGCGTTTTCGGCCGCCATTCGCGACGCTCGATCACGAATCGCAATGGCGGCAACGGTCCCGGTACGGTGGCATGTATTTCGCTGAATACGGAAACGACCGGAGACAGTCGCCATGCGAAAACCTTTTTTACTTTCCTTCGTGCCGATGACGCTCGTGCTGTCGGCCGCCGGCCCGCCTGCACCGGCCTGCGCGGACGAAGGCATGCAGCCGCGTCGCGCGATGCTGCTTGCCGAAAACACGCCGGGCAGGCAACACGGCAACGGGTTCGGTGTCGTGACCGTGTCGGCGCCGCAACCGCTGCCGGCACGCCAGGCCTCCGTGACGCTGTGGGACGAGATTCCACCGCCGCCCCCGTTGCCGATGCCGCTGCCGATGCCGGCGCCGCAACCGGGCGATATCCGACATGCGATGGACGGCAACGCACGAGTCAATACGCATCCCTGATCATTCGACGCGTCGAATCGATCAGGATTGCGTATTGAACCGACGATCCGGTCGAACGGGATGCCATCGGGCGGAGCCGGTATCGCCGATCTCGCGGCACAAAAAGTTTTTGTGCTCCGTCCCCCGGCGGGCACTCTTTTTATTCGAACGGCCGCCGCGGTGCGGGGCATCACGCGTCGCGGCGCACGATGCAAGAAACGCGGATACCCGTGCGGGCACGCGGAATCCGGCGCGCGCCGCCGTTCCGGTAAAATCGGCCCCATTCCGTCTTCCTCTTCCCCCACCTTCATGACGACGTTGACCCTGATCGTCGCGCGCGCCCGCAACGGCATCATCGGCCGCGACAACCAGTTGCCCTGGAAACTTCCCGAGGATCTCGCGTTCTTCAAGCGCACGACGATGGGCGCGCCGATCGTGATGGGCCGCAAGACCCACGAATCGATCGGCCGGCCGCTGCCCGGCCGCCGCAATATCGTCGTCACGCGCGACGCGACGCGCCGTTTCGAAGGCTGCGACACGGTCACGTCGCTCGCCGATGCGCTGGCGCTCGCCGCGCACGACGGCGCGCCCGAGGCATTCCTGATCGGCGGCGCGCAACTCTACGCGGAAGGCCTCACGCTCGCCGACAAGCTGATCGTCACCGAGATCGATGCCGATTTCGACGGCGACGCGTCGTTCCCGGCGCCCGACGCCGCGCACTGGCAGGAAATCTCGCGCGACGCGCATCAGGCTGCCGCGCCGAACACGTTCGGCTACGCATTCGTCGTCTACACGCGCAAGCGCGGCTGACGTCTTCGGCCGCACGATGAAAAAAGCCCGACCGGCTCGCTCGCGCCGGTCGGGCTTTTCGTTTCCTGGCGGCCTGCGCCGCGCGCGGCTTACTGCCCCGCGATCGTCATCTGCTCGACCAGCACCGAGCCGGTTTCCTTCGTCCCGCGCACGATCGAGTCCGCACCGATCGCGACGATATGGCGGAACATCTCCTGCAACGTGCTGGCGACGGTGATTTCCTCGACCGGATACTGGATCACGCCGTTCTCCACCCAGAAACCCGCCGCGCCGCGCGAATAGTCGCCGGTCACGTAGTTCACGCCCTGCCCCATCAGCTCGGTCAGCAGCAGGCCCGTGCCGAGCTTCTTCAGCATCGCGTCGAAGTCGTCGCCCGCCCGCGTGTTCGAGCTGCGCAGCGCGAGGTTGTGCGAGCCGCCCGCGTTGCCGGTGGTTTGCGTGCCGAGCTTGCGTGCCGAATAGGTCGACAGGAAATAGCCTTCGACGACGCCGTCCTTCACGACGCTGCGCGCACGCGTGCGCACGCCTTCCTCGTCGAACGGCGCGCTGCCCATCGCACGCGGCACGTGCGGATCCTCGACGACCTGGACGTGAGGCGCGAACACCGGCTTGCCGAGGCTGTCGACGAGAAACGACGTCTTGCGATACAGCGCGCCGCCGCTCACCGCCTGCACGAATGCACCGAGCAGGCCGGCCGCGAGCGGCGCCTCGAACAGCACGGGCACCTTGCGCGTGTCGAGACGGCGCGCGCCCATCCGCGCGAGCGCGCGTTCGGCTGCGTAACGGCCCACCGCTTCGGGCGCGGCGAGATCGATCGCGCTGCGCTTCGACGAATACCAGTCGTCGCGCTGCATGTGGCGGCCGCTGCCCGCGATCGGCGCGCATGCGATGTAGTGGCGCGAGTACGGATAGCCGGCCAGGAAGCCGCGCGAGGTCGCGAGCACGAACTGCGAGTGCTGCGCCGACACGCTCGCGCCTTCCGAATTGCGGATCTGCGGGCTGACCGCGAACGCGGCGTCTTCCGCGCGCCGGGCGAGCTCGACGGCTTCGTCGGCGCTCAGCGCCCACGGGTGGTACAGATCGAGGTCGCGCGGATCGGTTTCGAGCAGTTCGGCTTCGGCGAGGCCGGCCGCTTCGTCCTCGGCCGTGAAGCGCGCGATGTTGTAGGCCGCGGCGACGGTATCCTTGATCGCGGCCGGCGAGAAGTCCGACGTGCTCGCGTTGCCGCGCTTCTTGCCGATGAACACGGTGACGCCGACCATCTTGTCGCGGTTGTGCTCGATCGTTTCGACTTCGCCGCGGCGCACCGACACCGACAGGCCGTCGCCCTCGGAGATTTCGGTCGCGGCGTCGGTCGCGCCGAGCGCCTTCGCATGGCGAAGGATGTCCGATGCGATTTCCTTGAGCTGGTCCTGCGTGTGCGGGAAATAGCGCGCTTGTACGTCGAGATTGGCTGCCATCGTCTTGGTATCCGGTGGCGGGCGGGCGCCCGCATGGTCAAAATGTTGCGTATCCCGCGATCATAGCAAGGTCCGGGGCCGCGCACAGACAAGCTTGGGGTGTCCGCGCCGCGATACAATGCGGCCCATGACACGCAAAACCCGAATCCAGCCGATCGAGCCTGTCGCCGAAGAAGACGACAACGGCTACGATCGCCCCAGCAAATCCCAGTTGAAGCGCGAGATGCACGCGCTGCAGGAACTCGGCCAGGCGCTCGTCGACCTGCCGAAAGACGCACTGAAGCGCATGCCGATGCCCGAAGACCTCGCGGACGCCGTGCGCGAGGCGCGCCGGATCACCGATCACGAAGGCAAGCGCCGCCAGCTCCAGTACGTCGGCCGCGTGATGCGCTCGCTGACCGACGACGAAACGGCCGCGTTGCGCACCGCGCTCGACGCGCAACGCGGCGTGAACAAGGCCGCGACGGCTCGCCTGCACTGGATCGAGCGTACGCGCGAACAGTTGCTCGCGAGCGACGACGCGCTGACCGAATTCCTGCGCCAGCACCCCGACGCCGACATCCAGGAAGGCCGCACGCTGATCCGCAACGCGCGCAAGGAAGCGCAGCAAGGCAAGCCGCCGCGCTATTTCCGCGAGCTGTTCCAGTGGATCAAGGCGGCCGGCGGCACGTCCGACGGCGACGACGAGGCGGCCGACGACGCCGGAGACGACCATGACGACGAAGCGTAACCACCCGGACGAGCTCGTGGTCGGCCTCGTGTCGATCAGCGACCGCGCGAGTACGGGGGTCTACGAAGACAAGGGCATTCCGGCGCTGCAGGAATGGCTCGCCGGCACGCTGGTTTCGCCGTGGCGCGCCGAAACGCGCCTGATCCAGGACGACGCGCCGACGATCTCGGCCACGCTGACCGAACTCGTCGACGTCGCCGGCTGCGACCTCGTGCTGACGACGGGCGGCACGGGCCCCGCGCGTCGCGACGTGACGCCGGAAGCCACGCTGGCCGTGGCGACGAAGGAAATGCCGGGATTCGGCGAACAGATGCGGCAGATCAGCCTGAATTTCGTGCCGACCGCGATCCTGTCGCGGCAGGTCGCGGTGATCCGCGAAACGGCCGACCATGCGGCGCTGATCATCAACCTGCCCGGCCAGCCGAAGTCGATCCGGGAAACGCTGGAAGGGCTTCGCGACGCCGACGGCAAGTCGACCGTGCCCGGCATCTTCGCCGCGGTGCCCTACTGCATCGACCTGATCGGCGGCCCGTATATCGAGACCGACGCCGCGGTGGTCGCGGCGTTCCGGCCGAAAAGCGCGCGGCGCTGAGCGTTTGCCGAGCGCCCGACGCGTGCCGGCCCGCTCAGGCGGCCGGCACGGAATCGCCTGCCGGCGCCGACGCGGCCGGAATCAGGAAATGCTCGCGGTAGTACTTCAGCTCGTCGATCGACTCGTGGATGTCGGCGAGCGCGGTGTGCATCGCCCGCTTCTGGAAACCCTTGTAGATGGCCGGCTGCCAGCGGCGGCACAGCTCCTTGAGCGTGCTGACGTCGAGGTTGCGGTAGTGAAAGAACCGCTCGAATTCCGGCATCCAGCGCGCCATGAAGCGGCGATCCTGGCAAATCGAGTTGCCGCACATCGGCGACTTGCCCGGCGACACGTACTGCGCGAGGAACGCTTGCAGTTGCGCGGCGGCCTCCGCCTCGGTCACGGTCGATGCGCGCACGCGGTCGATCAGCCCCGAGCGGCCGTGCGTCGACTTGTTCCAGTCGTCCATCTTCGCGAGCGTCTCGTCGCTCTGGTGAATCGCGAACACCGGGCCCTCGACGGCGACGTCGAGCGTGGAATTGGTCACGACGACCGCGATCTCGATGATGCGGTCGTTATCCGGGTCGAGGCCCGTCATCTCCATGTCGAGCCAGACGAGGTTCAACTCGTTGCGCACGAGCGCGGGCTGGCTGGCGGAAGCGGCGGTATCGGTCATGATTCATCCTGGAAAATAGCGAACCGGGCGCGCCGATGCGGCGCCGCCCGGGCAGCCGGCATCGCATCAGCGAGGCCGGTCCGCAAGAACATATAATTCTCGCATAGAACCCTTTGGCGCCTTCGATGTCACCCTTTTCGTTCACCCTGCTGTTCGCGATCGCCGTACTCGCGATGGTCGTCACCAAGCTGTGGCTCGCGTCGCGGCAGATCCGCTTCGTCGCCGCGCACCGCAACGGCGTGCCCGCGCAGTTCAGCGCCACCATCCCGCTGACCGCCCACCAGCGCGCGGCCGATTACACCGTCGAGCGCACCCGGCTGACCATGCTCGAGATCGTCGTCAGCGCGGCCGTGCTGGTCGGCCTCACGCTGCTCGGCGGCGTCGGCGCGCTCGACACGCTGCTGACCGGCTGGCTCGGCCGCGGCTACGGGCAGCAGGTCGCGCTCGTCGCCGCGGTGCTCGCGATCACCGGCGTGATCGACGTGCCGTTCGAGTATTACCGCCAGTTCGGGATCGAGCAGCGCTTCGGCTTCAACCGGATGACGAAGCGGCTGTTCTTCACCGACATGCTGAAAAACACGTTGCTCGGCGCCGTGCTCGGCCTGCCGCTGCTGTTCGTCGTGCTGTGGCTGATGAACCAGGCCGGCAACCTGTGGTGGCTGTGGACCTGGATCGTCTGGGTCGCGTTCCAGATGCTCGTGCTGCTGATCTACCCGACGTTCATCGCGCCGCTGTTCAACAAGTTCGAGCCGCTGAAGGACGACGCGCTGCGCGCGCGCATCGAGTCGCTGATGAAGCGCTGCGGCTTCGCGGCCAAGGGGCTGTTCGTGATGGACGGCAGCCGCCGCTCCGCGCACGGCAACGCGTACTTCACGGGCTTCGGCGCATCGAAGCGGATCGTGTTCTTCGACACGCTGCTCGCGCGCCTGTCCGGTCAGGAGATCGAAGCCGTGCTCGCGCACGAGCTCGGCCACTTCAAGCGCCGCCACGTGATGAAGCGGATGCTCGTGTCGTTCGTGCTGAGCCTCGTGCTGCTCGCGCTGCTCGGCTGGCTCGCGCAACGCACGTGGTTCTACACGGGGCTCGGCGTCACGCCGTCGCTCGACACCAGCAACGCGGGCGCCGCGCTCGTCCTGTTCTTCCTCGCGATTCCGGTGTTCCTGTTCTTCGCGACGCCGTTCAGCAGCCTCACGTCGCGCAAGCATGAATTCGAGGCCGACGCGTTCGCGGCCAGCCAGACCGACGCGCAGGATCTCGTCAGCGCGCTCGTGAAGCTCTATGAGGACAACGCGTCGACGCTGACGCCCGACCCCGTCTACACGGCCTTCTACTACTCGCATCCGCCCGCGTCGCAGCGGATCGACCGCCTGCTGCAGCACGCATGAGCCGGCCGACCTCCCGCCAGCCGGCCGCGCGCGCATCGGGCGCGCAGCGGGCCGAAGGCCGCGTGATCGCGGCGCACGGCCGCCACTACATCGTCGCGCCCGACGACGGCGGCCCGATGCTGCAATGCTTCCCGCGCGGCAAGAAGAGCGACATCGCGGTCGGCGACCGCGTCGCGTACGAGCTCGCATCGGCCGACCAGGGCGTGATCGTGGAGATCGGCGAACGGCGCAACCTGCTGTACCGCTCGGACCAGTTCAAGTCGAAGCTGTTCGCGGCGAACCTCGACCAGTTGCTGATCGTGCTCGCGACCGAGCCCTATTTCAGCGAGGATCTGCTCGGCCGCGCGCTGATCGCCGCCGAGGCGAACGAGCTGAAGCCGCTCGTCGTGCTCAACAAGATCGACGTCGAGGCCGCGCTGCCGGTCGCGCGCGAGCGTCTCGCGCCGTACCGCGCGCTCGGCTACGACGTGCTCGAACTGTCGGTGAAAGGCGCGCCGGACGACGCGCGCGCGCAGTTGATGCCGCACCTCGCCGGACATTCGACGATCCTGCTCGGCCAGTCCGGGATGGGCAAGTCGACGCTCGTAAACCTGCTCGTGCCCGACGCCGAGGCCGCGACCCGCGAGATTTCGGCCGCGCTCAACAGCGGCCGTCACACGACCACGTTCACGCGGCTGTACCCGCTGGAAGGCGGCGGTGCGCTGATCGATTCGCCGGGCTTCCAGGAATTCGGTCTCTACCATCTGACCGAAGGCCGCCTCGAGCGCGCGTTTCCGGAATTCCGGCCGCTGCTCGCGGACTGCCGTTTCTATAATTGCCATCATCTGCACGAGCCCGGCTGCGCGATCCTCGAAGCCGTCGCCGACGGCCGCATCGCGCCGTCCCGGCACGCGCTGTATGCGCAGCTCGTGCACGAGGCGAGCCAGATCGTCCGCTGACCGCGCGACGTGTGCGACGGCCGGCCGGCGCCGCGCGAGCCAGCCTTCATCGACAGGAGCCGCGATGCGTTTCAAGGCACCCGACCTCGCGACCGCCCAGCATTGGGCCAACGTGCTCAAGGTGGCCGGCATCGGTTGCGAGCTGCACAACTGCTACGCGACCGGCGCGCTCGGCGGCCTGCCCGCCGACGCGTGCACGCCCGAACTGTGGCTCGACGACGAACGCGACGACGCGCTCGCCCGCCGGCTGCTCGATGCCGCGTCGCACGGCCCTTCGGCCGGCGCGGCGCCCTGGCGCTGCCGGCAGTGCGGCGAGGCGCTGGAAGCGCAATTCACCGCCTGCTGGCAATGCGGCGCCGTGCGCGATCCGCTCGACGACTGAACGCACTGCCCCGACGCACAGCGAAAAGGCCGGCATCGAGCCGGCCTTTTCATTTCGGCGAGCGCCGGGCTGGCGCGTCGCTCACGATACCCAGACGGCCAGCGTCAGCATCAACAGCAGGATCATCCACAGGATCACCGCGCGCCATACGAGGCCGACCGCCGACTGCAGCGTGCGCGGCGTGCAATCGTCACCGACCGTCAACGGACCACTGTCGCCGACCGCCAGCGCATCGAGGCTCGACGGCTCCGCGAGCGGCCCCGCGAGACGCGCGCCGAGCGCGCCGCTGCCCGCGGCCAGCAGGACGCCGTCGTTCGGGTCGGGCCACTGGCGTGTATGGTTGCGCCACGCGTAGATCGCATCCTCGAAATTGCCGACGATCGCGAAGCCGAGCGCCGTCAGTCGGGACGGAATCCAGTCGATCACGAAAAACGCGCGCTGCGCGAACGTCGAGAACGCGACCGTGCGGTCGTCGCCCGGCGTCGACCAGCTGCGCGCGAGGTATTCGGAAATCCGGTACAGCACGGCGCCGGCCGGGCCGATCGGCAGCACGTACCAGAAGAACACGCCGAAGACGTGGCGATGCGACGCGACGACCGCGTGAATCAGCGTATGGCGGACGATTTCGCCGACCGGCATGTCGACCGTGTCGATGCCCGTCCACTCGTGCAGGATTTCGCGCGCACGCGGCACGTCGTCGTTGTTGAGCGCGAGATGGATATCGGTGAAGTAGTGGCTGAACTGGCGGAAGCCGAGCGTGAAATACACGACGGCGACGTTCCACAGGAACGCGAGCACGAAGCTCACCTTGTACAGCAGGAAATAGATCAGCGCGACGATCAGCACCCACGGCAGCACGACCGCGAGCCATGCGAGGAGCCCATGCTTCTGCTTGCCGGCGTCGAGGCCATGCGCGACGGTTTCCGCATGAAACTGGAACAGTGCGAACACCGGATTGCTCGGCGACAACGCGCGGACCTGTTCGATGATGAGAGCGAGGAGAACCGAAAAGAAAGTCATGCGTGGCGCCGTCTTCGGAGTTATGTCATTTTTTGCATAACGATAGCACAGCGCCAGCCGCGCATGGCTGCCGGCGCGGTCGCCGGGCAGCCGGTCGCGCACGCCGGCCGGCGCGCCCGCCTAGCCGGCGGCCAAGAAGCGATACAGATTGCGAAACATGGCGGCAGTTGCGCCCCAAATGAAGTAATGCCCGTCCGGTTCGTCGTTCGGGTAAGGCATGGCAAAAAAACGACGCTCGCCGCCTTCCCACCGGAACACGCGGATCTGATGGTTCGCGGGATTCATCACGAACGCGAGCGGCACTTCGAAAATCTCGGCGACTTCGAACGTGTCGGCCTGCACGGTGAACGGCGGATGCACGAGGCCGACCACCGGCGTCACGCAGAAACCCGTGCCGGTCAGGTAGTCGGGCAGCGCGCCGAGAATCTCGACGCGTTCGGCGGCCAGCCCGATCTCTTCCTTCGCCTCGCGCAACGCGGTGGCGGTCGCGTCGCGGTCGAACGGCTCGCGACGGCCGCCGGGAAAGCTGATCTGTCCGGCATGGTCGTTCAGGTGATCGGCGCGCTGCGTCAGCAGGACGGTAAGGCCCGACTCACGGACGACGAGCGGCATGAGGACGGCCGCGCTACGTGGATCGACGCCTTCCTGCAACCTCGCTTCGCCGGGCTCGACGCTCCATTCGAGCGTGCGCGCGAAGCGTTCGCGCAGGCCGGACGGCGTCATCAGCCTGGAATCGATGACAGGCAGGCCGGCGCCGGTGCCTTCGACCGGCAATACTTCGGGATCGATGATGGGGCGGCGATTCAATGGGGCTCTCGGGTTCGTGTCGTATCGAGCATATTGTCGCGCCAGAATGAAAAAAGCACCCGGTTGGGTGCTTTTTCCTTACAGCTCTTACTCTTGGGAAGCTGCTGCGGCGCGATCCTTCGACACCAGCTTTTCCTTGATACGAGCCGACTTGCCCGAACGCTCGCGCAGGTAGTACAGCTTCGCACGACGCACATCGCCGCGACGCTTCACGACGATGCTTGCCAGCAGCGGCGAGTACGTCTGGAACGTACGCTCGACGCCTTCGCCCGACGAGATCTTGCGGACGATGAAGTTCGAGTTCAGACCACGATTGCGAATCGCGATCACGACGCCTTCGTAAGCCTGAACGCGCTTGCGGTTACCTTCAACCACGTTCACGTTCACGATCACCGTGTCGCCCGGGGCGAAATCGGGGATCGTCTTGCCGGCGAGCGCGCGCTCGATTTCTTCCTGCTCAAGTTTTGCGATCAGATTCATTACTGACTCCTTATGCCATCGTGTCGGCGTTCACACCCGCCTGCTTCCAGGCTTGGCCCCGATAGAGGATGGATTCACATCAGGCACCGCACACGCATGTACGGCACCGCCAATTCCCGCTCGCGCAGCCGCCTCAGGAGGCGTCCTTCGCTTCGCGTGCGAGGTTCGCGAGCCACGCCTCGTCGGCCCGGCTCAGCAACTTCTCGCGGCGCGCCCGGACGATCAGGTCCGGCCGCTTCCGCAACGTATTCCTCAATGCTTCCTGACGCCGCCACTTCTCGATCTCGGCATGATGCCCGCCGAGCAGCACGTCCGGCACGCGCACACCGCCGTATTCCTCGGGACGCGTGTAGTGCGGACAATCGAGCAGGCCGTCCGCGAAGCTGTCCTGCACGGCCGACAGCGAATCGTTCAGCACGCCGGGCAGCAACCGCACGACCGCGTCCATCATCGCCATCGCCGGCAATTCGCCGCCCGACAGCACGAAATCGCCGAGGCTGATTTCCTCGTCGACGCAACGGTCGAGCAGGCGCTGGTCGATCGCTTCGTAGCGACCACACAGCACGACGACGCCGGGTTCCTGCGCCATCCGCACCGCCCGATCGTGCGTGAGCGGCGCGCCTTGCGGCGACATCATCACGACGCGCGTGCTCGCGATGCCCTGCTCCGCCTGCGCCGCTTTCGCGGCGTCGATCGCGGCTTCGAGCGGCCTGGCCAGCATCACCATGCCCGGACCGCCGCCGTACGGACGGTCGTCGACCGTACGGTAGTTGTCCGTCGTGAAATCACGCGGGTTCCAGGTGCGCAACCCGAAGCGCCCCTGCTTCACGGCCCGGCTGGTGATTCCCCAGTCGGTCAGTGCACGGAACATCTCGGGGAAGAGCGTGATGACGTCGAACTGCACCGCGCTCTCGGTAACCTGGTTCATTTCAGTAATCGGCTTCCCAGTCGACGACGATGCGACGCGCCGCCTGATCCACCGTTTTGACGTAGACGCCGACGAACGGAATCAACCGCTCGTCGGTGGTCGGCTGACCGTCTTTGCCGGTTGCCGGATACTCGACACGCATGATCGAATGCACGCCGTTGTCGATCATCCCGCTCACCTTCCCGAGCGCCACCGATTGCTCGTTGACGACCTCGAGACCGATCAGGTCGACCCAATAGAATTCGTCCGCGGCCAATGCCGGGAAATCTTCCCGGCGCACGAACACGCGAAAGCCACGCATGGACAGCGCAGCATCGCGGTCGCTGACGCCCGCGGGTTGCGCAACGACAGTGTCGCTGTGCGTCTTCGACTGCATGATGCGGACGGAAAGCCGCTCCGCACCGCGTTCCAGCCACCAGCGACGCGCGTTGAGCAGCGCGTCGCCGCCGCGACCGGCATCGGCATGCGTCGCCACCTTGACCCAGCCCTTCAGGCCGTAGGCGTCGACCACCGCCCCGACCTCGACGGCATCGTCGGGCCACGCTTGCGTCGCTTCGGGACCGCCTTGTTCGGCAGCCTGACCGGCGTTCGCGACCGCGTCGCGCTCGACCGGCTTGCGGACGAATGCGCCGAATGACGCACGCCCGCGCCTTGCATTACCGGAATCGTGACCCGCCATCAATGCACCTCACAGCCGGCACGACCGGCACACCGTGCCATGTCAGGCAGCCGGTTGCGCCTTTTGCGCTTCCTTCACGAGACGCTGGACGGTCGGCGACAGTTGCGCGCCAACGCCTTGCCAGTACGTCAGGCGATCCTGAGCGATACGCAGCGATTCGCCCTTCGTGGCGACCGGGTTGTAGAAGCCGACGCGCTCGATGAAGCGGCCGTCACGACGGTTGCGCGAATCGGTAGCAACGATGTTGTAGAACGGGCGCTTCTTCGAGCCGCCACGAGCCAGACGGATGATAACCATATGATGTCCTTCGGGAAAACCGGGTTCGAAACTACTGAAACACGCGATTATAGCTGGAAACCAGAGGTACAACAAACACTTACGCGTAAAAATCCGCAGGCGACCCGTCCGCCCGGCATACAATCGTCGTGTCCACGATGCTCCCGACCGTCATGCCGCCCCTTCGCGCCGCCTCGATGCGCCGCGTGCAGCGCCTGTTCGCGGTGCTGCTTGCCGGCCTTGCCTGCCTTGCGTCCGCTCCGGCGTTTGCCGCGCCGCTGCCGGTAAACGAACTCGTCGTGCCGCCCGGCTTCCATGTGGACGTGCTGACCGACGCCGTACCGGCCGCACGGGAAATGGCGTGGTCGCCGCGCGGCATCCTGTATGTCGGCGCGCGGGACGGCCGCGTCCATGCGCTGGCGATGCACGAGGGTCGGATCAGCGCACGCTACGTCATCGCGTCCGGGCTCGACATGCCCGTCGGCGTGGCCTACCGCAACGGCGCCCTTTATATATCCGCCGTCTCGCGCATCCTGCGCCTCGACCATATCGACGACCGGCTCCCGAAACCGCCCGCGCCCGTCATCGTGACCGACGCACTGCCGACCGACCACCATCACGGCTGGAAATTCATCGCGTTCGGCCCCGACGGCAAGCTGTACGTGCCGATCGGCGCGCCGTGCAACGTCTGCCTCGCCGATCGCAGCCGCTACGCGATCATCGCGCGGATGAACGCCGACGGCAGCGGGCGTGAGGTGTTCGCTCGCGGCATACGCAATACGGTCGGCTTTGCATGGCACCCGGATTCGGGCGAGCTCTGGTTCACCGACAACGGGCGCGACCTGATGGGCGACGACGTACCGGACGACAAGCTGAACCGCGCGCCGCGCGCCGGCCTCGACTTCGGCTTTCCATACTGCCACGGCGGCGATACACCCGACCCCGAATTCGGCAGCGCCGACGCGTGCCGCCGTTACGTGCCGCCGATCCTGAAACTCGGCGCGCATGTCGCGGCGCTCGGAATGCGCTTCTATACCGGACCGATGTTTCCGGCGTCGTATCGCAATAACGTCTTCATTGCCGAACACGGCTCGTGGAACCGCAGCACGAAGGTCGGCTACCGCGTGATGCGCGTGGTCGTCTCGGCGGACGGCAGCCACGCTCAGCAAACGCCGTTCGTCACCGGCTGGCTGCGGCCCGACGGCACGGCGTGGGGACGCCCGGCCGATGTACTGCCGCTGCCGGACGGTTCACTGCTCGTCAGCGACGATTACGCAGGCGCGATCTACCGCGTGACTTATGCGGCACCTTGACGCAGGCGAGGGGTGACCGCTCCCGACCGGGCATCGTAGAATGCGTGCCGGGCCGCGCGCCCGCGCCGGCCTGCCGGCCCCGCCCATGCCAACGACGATACGCCGCCATCCATGTCCAGCAGCACCGCATCGCCCCGCCGCTTCCGCTCCAAGACGCTCACCGCCGCCCTCGCGTTCCTGCTCGGATCGCTCGGTGCGCATCGCTTCTATCTGTACGGCTTTCGCGACGTGTACGGCTGGGCCCACCTGCTCGCGACGATCGTCGGCATCCCGGGCTTCCTCCTGCTCGCAGCCACCCAGCGCAGCGCCGGCCTCGGCTGGTGGCTCGCGGTACCCGGCGCGATCTCGCTGCTGGCGGCATTCCTCGCCGCACTCGTCTACGGGCTGCGCCCCGATGAAAAATGGGATGCGCAATTCAACGCGGACACCGGCAAGCACAGCCGGTCGGGCTGGGCCGTGATCTTCGTCGTGATCTTCTCGCTGCTGATCGGCGCGTTCCTGTTGATGACGGCCCTCGCGCTGTCGTTCCAGACGTACTTCGAATCTCAGGTCGAAGCAGCCAAGCAGATTTCGCAGTAAGCACGACCCATACGGTCGATACGGCCCACCGACGGCGGGCCGCTCGCCGGGTCAGAACAGGTTCAACTGCACGTCGTCGCGCGACTTCGCGCCGGCTGCACGAACCGCGACGCGCGGCGCCGGCACCCCGGCGGCAGGCGCACCGCGGAACCGCGACAGATCGAGGATGCCGTTCGTACGCTCGTTCAACCCGAGCCGCTTGACAGCCTGACGGAAACGCTGCCGCAACAGGTCGGCCCAGATCCCCTCGCCTTTCATCCGTTTCGAGAAATCCGAGTCGTAATCCTTGCCGCCGCGCATGTCGCGCACGCGATTCATCACGCGCTCCGCACGATCGGGAAAATGCGCGGCAAGCCACTGCTTGAACAGCGGCGCGACCTCCCACGGCAACCGCAGGATGATGTAGCTCGCATGCGTCGCACCAGCTTCCGCGCAGGCTTCCAGCACGCGCTCCATGTCGGGTTCGGTCACGAACGGAATCACCGGGGCGATGCTCACGCCGACCGGCACGCCCGCATCGCGCAACGCGCGGATCGTGCGCAACCGCCGCGCCGGCGTGGCCGCGCGCGGCTCGAGCGTGCGCGCGAGTTCGGCATCGAGCGTCGTGATCGTGACCGCCGCCATCACCTGCCCGCGTTCGGCCATCGGCGCGAGCAGGTCGAGATCCCGCTCGATCAGCGACGATTTCGTGATCGCCGCGAACGGCAGCCCGCGGTCGTGCATCACCTGGATCACGCTGCGCGTGATGCGCAGGTCGCGCTCGACCGGCTGGTACGCATCGGTGTTGACGCCGAGCGCGATCGGCTCCGGCACGTAGCGCTTGCGCGAAATCTCGCGCTCGAGCAGTTCGGCGGCGTTCACCTTCGCGTAGATGCGGCTTTCGAAATCGAGCCCCGGCGACAGCCCGAGGTAGCTGTGCGTCGGCCGCGCGAAGCAGTAGATACAACCGTGCTCGCAGCCGCGATACGGATTGAGCGACACGCTGAACGGTATATCGGGCGACTGGTTGTGCGTCAGGATGCTCTTCGCCCGCTCCTCGAAGACCTGCGTGCGCAGCGGCGCGGGGAAATCGGCATCGTCGGACTCGTGCGTCCAGCCGTCGTCCACCGCTTCGCGCTGCGCGATTTCATACCGCCCCTGCAGGTTGTCGACCGCACCGCGCCCCTTGCGGGGCACGGGCGGCGCTATCGGAAATTCGTTGTCGGACCGATCGTCCATGTGCCCACCCATTCGCCTGCGCCCAATACTGTACATTTATACAGTATTGGGCGCAGCATGCCAAGCACGGGATAAAGGGCCGAACGACGGGCCGCCGGCGCGTCACTCGCCGACGGCGATCGTCAGCGTTTCCTTGATTTCTTCCATCACGACATAGCTCTTCGACTGCACGGCGCCGGGCAACTGCAGCAGGATGTCGCCGAGCAGTTTCCGGTAGTCCGCCATCTCGCCGATCCGCGCCTTGATCAGGTAGTCGAAATCGCCGGAGACGAGGTGGCATTCGAGCACCTCGTCGATCTTCATCACTTCCCGCCGGAATTGCTCGAACATGTTGCCGCCCTTGTGGCCGAGCGTGATCTCGACGAACACCAGCAGCGCGGCATCCAGCTGATGCGGGTCGACCCGCGCGTGATAGCCGGTGATCACGCCATCGCGCTCCATGCGCCGCACGCGCTCGATGCACGGCGTGACGGTCAGTCCGACCTGTTCCGCGAGGTCTTTCATCGCCATCCGGCCGTCGTCCTGGAGCAGCTTCAGGATGCGCCGGTCGAGCTTGTCGAGCGTACGTACGGGCTGACGTTGCGTTCTCATTTGTTTATGCTGAAAACCAGAAAAATACAATAACAAAAACTGCACATTCGACAATACCATAGCGCAAAAAACTAGATCAGCTAGAGGTTACACGGAGCCGCAGGTGCGCCCGGCCTCGACCTGGTTCCTTCCATCTGGAGCAGCTATGCGAGTCGTCATTCTGGGCAGCGGTGTGGTGGGCGTGGCAAGCGCGTATTACCTCGCGCGCGCCGGCCATGAAGTCACGGTGATCGACCGGGAAGCCGGCCCGGCGCTGGAGACGAGCTTCGCGAATGCAGGCCAGATCTCGCCCGGCTATGCGGCGCCGTGGGCCGCGCCCGGCGTGCCGCTGAAGGCCGTCAAGTGGATGTTCGAAAAGCATGCGCCGCTCGCGATCCGCCTCGACGGCACGCGCTTCCAGCTCCAGTGGATGGTCCAGATGCTGCGCAACTGCACGGCCGAGCGCTATGCGGTCAACAAGGGCCGGATGGTCCGTCTCGCCGAATACAGCCGCGACTGCCTGCAGGCGCTGCGCGCCGACACCGGCATCGAATACGAAGGTCGCACGGGTGGTACGCTGCAACTGTTCCGCACCCAGCAGCAACTCGACGGCGCGGCGAAGGACATCGCCGTGCTGCAGGAAGCGAACGTGCCGTTCGAACTGCTGTCGCCGGCCGAACTGAAAAATGCCGAGCCGGCGCTCGCCGCCGTCTCGCACAAGCTGACGGGCGGCCTGCGGCTGCCGGGCGACGAAACGGGCGATTGCCAGCTGTTCACGACGCGCCTTGCCGCGCTCGCCGAATCGCTCGGCGTCAAGTTCCGCTACAACACGCCGATCGATGCGCTCGCAATCGCGGGCGGCAAGATCGCCGGCGTGCAGTGCGGCAGCGAGACCGTGCGTGCCGACGCGTACGTCGTCGCGCTCGGCTCGTACTCGACCCGCTTCATCTCCAACCTGATGAAGATTCCCGTGTATCCGCTCAAGGGCTATTCGATCACCGCGCCGATCGTCAACGAGGCCGCCGCGCCCGTGTCGACCGTGCTCGACGAGACCTACAAGATAGCGATCACGCGCTTCGACCAGCGCATTCGCGTCGGCGGCATGGCGGAAATCGTCGGCTTCGACAAGACGCTGCGCGCAGCGCGCCGCGAAACGCTCGAGATGTGCGTGAACGACCTGTTCCCGGGCGGCGGCGACACGTCGAAGGCCACGTTCTGGACGGGCCTGCGCCCGATGACGCCGGACGGCACGCCGATCGTCGGCCGCACGCCGGTGTCGAACCTGTTCCTGAACACCGGCCACGGTACGCTCGGCTGGACGATGTCCTGCGGCTCGGGCCAACTGCTCGCGGACCTGATCTCGGGCAAGATGCCCGCGATCCAGGCCGACGACCTGTCGGTGCATCGTTACCTGAAGGACGTGCCCGGCCAGACGCGTCCGGCCTACGCTTAAACCGGAACGGCCCGCGGCGATGCGGGCCCGTTGCATCGACGACACAACGAAAAAAGGGGCGCTCTTCGCGCCCCTCTTCTCGTGTGCTTACCGCTGAAGCGTCACGCCGCGTCAGCCGAGCTCGTTCACGAGCTCCGGCACGAGCGAGAACAGATCGCCGACGAGGCCGTAATCGGCCACGCTGAAGATCGGCGCTTCCGGATCCTTGTTGATCGCGACGATCACCTTCGAGTCCTTCATGCCGGCCAGATGCTGGATCGCACCCGAGATGCCGACCGCGATGTACAGCTGCGGCGCGACGATCTTGCCGGTCTGGCCGACCTGGTAGTCGTTCGGCACGTAGCCGGCGTCGACTGCCGCGCGCGATGCGCCGAGCGCTGCCGACAGCTTGTCGGCCAGCGGCTCCAGCACCTTCGTGTAGTTCTCGCCGCTGCCCAGACCGCGGCCGCCCGACACGATGATGCTCGCCGACGTCAGCTCCGGACGGTCCAGCTTCGTCACTTCGCGGCTCACGAACTGCGACTTGCCGACATCTGCCGCGGCTTCGATCTTGTCGACCGATGCGCTGCCGCCTTCCGCCGCCACCGGATCGAAACCCGTTGCACGCACCGTGATGACCTTGATCGGGTCGCTCGACTGCACCGTCGCGATCGCGTTGCCCGCGTAGATCGGGCGCTCGAACGTGTCGGCCGAATCGACTGCCGTGATGTCCGAGATTTGCGCGACGTCCAGCTTCGCTGCGATACGCGGCGCGATGTTCTTGCCGTAGGCCGTCGCCGGCGCGAGGATGTGCGAGTAGTCCTTCGCGATGTTCAGCGCGGTCGCTTCGACGTTTTCCGCCAGGCCTTCGGCCAGTTGCGGCGCGTCGGCCAGCAGCACCTTCGACACACCTGCGATCTTCGCGGCCGCGTCGGCCGCCGCTTGCGCGTTGTGGCCCGCGACCAGCACGTGGATGTCGCCGCCAATCTTCGCGGCCGCCGCCACCGTGTTCAGCGTCGCGGCCTTGATCGACGCGTTGTCGTGTTCTGCAATCACCAGAATCGTCATTTCTTTCCGCTCCCTCTTACAGCACCTTGGCTTCGGTCTTCAGCTTCTCGACCAGCGTCTTCACGTCCGGCACCTTCACGCCGGCCGCGCGCTTCGGCGGCTCGACCACCTTCAGCGTCTTCAGGCGCGGCGCGACGTCCACGCCGAGGTCTTCCGGCTTCACGGTTTCCAGCGGCTTCTTCTTCGCCTTCATGATGTTCGGCAGCGTCACGTAGCGCGGCTCGTTCAGGCGCAGGTCGGTCGTCACGACCGCAGGCAGCGTCAGCGACAGCGTTTCCGCGCCGCCGTCGACTTCGCGTGCAACCGTCGCCTTGCCATCGGCCACCGTGACCTTCGACGCGAACGTCGCTTGCGGCAGGCCGGCCAGCGCGGCCAGCATCTGGCCCGTCTGGTTCGAATCGTCGTCGATCGCCTGCTTGCCGAGGATCACCAGTTGCGGCTGTTCCTTGTCGACCAGTGCTTTCAGGATCTTCGCGACGGCCAGCGGCTCGACGCTGTCGTTCGACTCGACGAGGATCGCGCGATCCGCGCCGATCGCCAGCGCCGTGCGCAGCGTTTCCTGCGCTTGCGCGACGCCCACCGACACCGCGATCACTTCGGTCGCGACGCCCGCTTCCTTCAGCCGCACCGCTTCTTCCACCGCGATTTCGTCGAACGGGTTCATCGACATCTTCACGTTCGCGATGTCGACACCCGTGTTGTCCGACTTCACGCGGACCTTCACGTTGTAATCGACCACTCTTTTCACTGGCACCAGGATTTTCATGCACACGCTCCAAAGTTACGAATACGACCAGAGGCCATTTTATAGCGAGGCCTCGTGACTGCGCGGCCAGGCGGACCCAACCATGATGGTTGTCGAGGATACCGCTTCTTGGCGACGCGCCAATGATAGCGAACGGTCGTTCTATTTTAAAAGAGAAAAAACCCGGACGCAAAGCCCGGGTTTTCGATCATCGACTCTAATCCCGCCGGGCGTGCGTGCTCCGCCCGTTACCAGGCGGCGATGACCGCGCCGCCGAACTTGCCTTCGATGAACTGCTTCACGTCGGCCGAGTGATAGGCGGCAATCAGCTTGGCGACCCACGGCTTGTTCCGGTCCGCCTCGCGAATCGCGAGGATGTTGGCGTACGGGCCGCTCGGCCCCTCGATCGCGATCGCATCCTGCTTCGGTTTCAACCCCGCTTCCATCGCGTAATTGGTGTTGATCGCGGCCGCGTCGACGTCGCCGAGCGAGCGCGGAATCTGCGCCGCATCGAGCTCGACGATCTTCAGCTTGCGCGGGTTGTCGACGATATCGATCGGCGTCGCCTTCAGCCCCGCATCCGCGCGCAGCTTCAGCAGCCCCTGCTTCTGCAGCAACAGCAGCGCGCGGCCGCCGTTGGTCGGGTCGTTGGGCACCGCGATGCGCGCGCCCGGCTTCAGTTCGGCCAGCGATTTCACGCGCTTCGAATAGATGCCCATCGGGAACGTGACGGTCTCCGCGACCTTGAGCAGCTTGTAGCCGCGATCCTTCACCTGCGCCTGCAGATACGGATCGTGCTGGTAGCTGTTCGCGTCGAGGTCGCCCGACGCGAGCGCCGCGTTCGGCTGCACGTAATCGGAGAATTCGACGATGCGGATCTCGAGCCCCTCCTTCGCCGCGACCTTCTTCACCGCTTCCATGATCTGCGCGTGCGGGCCGCCCGTCACGCCGACCTTGATGGTTTCGGCCTGCGCGTGCGCGCCCGCGAACAGCGCGGCCGCACCCAGCGCCGCCGCGAATTTCAGCATGAAGCGTCGTTGCATCGTGTTTCCCCTTTCGAATCGGTTTGGTCTTATTTGTGGCTCAGCCGGCGCACCAGCCAGTCGCCGAACGATTGCACGATCTGCACGAATACGATCAGGATCGCGACGACCGTCCACATCACTTCCGGCAGATAGCGCTGGTAACCGTAACGGATCCCGAGATCGCCGAGCCCGCCGCCGCCGATCGCGCCCGCCATCGCCGAATAGCCGACCAGCGACACGAACGTGATCGTCAGGCCCGCGACGATGCCCGGCAGCGACTCGGGCAACAGCACCTTGAAGACGATCTGCGACGTGGTCGCGCCCATCGATTGCGCGGCCTCGATCAGCCCGCGGTCGACTTCGCGCAGCGCCGTTTCGACGAGACGCGCGATGAACGGCGCGGACGCGAGCGTCAGCGGCACGACCGCCGCGGCCGTGCCGATCGACGAACCCGTGACGAGCCGCGTGAATGGAATCACCGCGACCAGCAGGATGATGAACGGCGTCGAGCGGACCGCGTTCACGATGCCGCCGAGCACGCGGTTCACCGCAAGGTTCTGCAGCACGCCCTGGCGGTCGGTGAGGTACAGCAGCACGCCGAGCGGCAGGCCGACGAGCGCGCCGACCGCCCCGGAGATGCCGACCATGATCAGCGTCTCCCCGAACGACTGCACGAACATATCGAACATCTCACTCAACATACGAAAGCTCCTCTACCACCACACCTTGCTCGCGCAGGAACGCGAGCGCCTGCCCGACCTTGCCGGGCTCGCCGCCCGCGAGCACCGCGAGCGAACCGAATGCCTGCCCCTGGATCTCGTCGATCTGGCCGTGCAGGATGTTGAAATCGAGTTCGTACCGGCGGATCGTCTCCGACAGGATCGGCTGGTCGACCCCCGAGCCCGTGAACGCGAGCCGCAGCAGATGCCCGCTGCCCGTCTTCAGCCGCTCGGCCACGCGCGCCTTCAGCGCGGGCGGCAGTTCCTGCGCGATCACGTCGCCGATCAGCGCGCGCGTCACTTCGTGGTGCGGCTGCAGGAACACGTCGATCACGCGGCCTTCCTCGACCACGCGACCCGCATCGAGCACCGCGACGCGATCGCAGACCTGCTTGATCACTTCCATCTGGTGCGTGATCAGCACGATGGTCAGCCCGAGCTCGCGGTTGATGCGCTTCAGCAAGTCGAGGATCGAACGCGTGGTTTCGGGGTCGAGCGCGGACGTCGCTTCGTCCGACAGCAGCACCTTCGGCTGGCTCGCCAGCGCGCGGGCGATGCCGACGCGCTGCTTCTGCCCGCCGCTGATCTGCGACGGATAGCGGTCCTTCTGCGCGGACAGCCCGACGAGGTCGAGCAGCGGCAGCACGGCGGCTTCGATGTCGGCACGGCTCGCGCCGGCCAGCTCGAGCGGCAGCGCGACGTTGTCGAACACCGTGCGCGACGACAGCAGGTTGAAGTGCTGGAAGATCATGCCGATCTCGCGGCGCGCTTCGCGCAGCGCGCTGGCCGACAGCAGCGTGAGATCGCGCCCGCCGACGACCACATTGCCTTCGGTCGGCCGCGTCAGCAGATTGATGGTGCGCACGAGCGTGCTCTTGCCGGCGCCGCTTCGGCCGATGATGCCGAACACCTCGCCTTGCGGGATCGTCAGGTTGACGTTGTGCAACGCTTCGACCCAGCCGCCCGGGCCGGGGAAACGCTGCGAAAGATTGCGTAATTCGATCATGTAAACAAAACGGCGGCCGGCCGGCGAGTTGGCCCGCCAGTCGGCCGCCGATGCATCTGGAATAGCCGGCGATTTTACCGCAAACCCCTCATTCCCCTTAATAATCGATTTCGATCTTTTCATAACCGGACGAAATTAGAGGGGCGCTGTTTGGCCCTCCCGGGAAGGCCGCGACTATGATCCGGAACACAGACCAGTGAACAGAGGAGACGCCCGATGAGCACCACCACCCCGCCGGCCGCCGCACCCGCCACCGCCGGATCGGCGCCTTCGGCGCCCGCGCCGCGGATGGGCCGGCTGCGTACCGCGGACGGGCTCGAACTCGCGTCGTACCGCTGGCCGGCCGGCGACGGCACCGCGCCGCCACGCGCGACGATCGCACTGGTGCACGGCCTCGCCGAGCACGCGGGCCGCTATGCCGCGCTCGCCGCCCGGCTGAACGCAGCGGGCATCGACGTGCTGGCGATCGATCTGCGCGGGCATGGCCACTCGCCCGGCAAGCGCGTGTGGGTCGAGCGTTTCGACGGGTACCTGAACGATGCGCAGGCGTTGGTTGCCGAAGCCGCGCGCGGCGATGCGCCGCTGTTCCTGATGGGGCACAGCATGGGCGGCGCGGTCGCGGCGCTCTACGCGATCGAACGCGCACCGGCCCGCGGCCACGCGCTGGCGGGTCTCGTGCTGTCGAGCCCGGCGCTTGCGCCCGGGCGTGACGTGCCGCGCTGGATGCTCGCGGTCAGCCGCGTCATCAGCCGCGTGTGGCCCACTTTCCCCGCGATCAGGATCGATGCGGCCCTGCTGTCGCGCGATCCGGCCATCGTCGCGGCCAATCGCGCCGACCCGCTCGTGCATCACGGCCCGGTGCCCGCACGCACCGGCGCGGAGATTCTCGACGCGATGGCGCGCATCGAAACCGGCCGCGGCGCGCTGCGCATGCCGGTGCTCGTCTATCACGGCACCGACGACAAGCTGACCGAACCCGACGGCAGCCGCGCATTCGGCGCGCGCGTCGGCTCGCCCGATCGTACGCTGACGCTGTACGAGGGCGGCTTCCACGAAACGATGAACGATCTCGAACGCGACCGCGTGATCGACGCGCTGATCGCGTGGATCCACGCGCGCGTGCCGGCACGCTGAGCGCGCCCGGACCAGCCGGCCGAGCCGGGAATCAGATTCCGGCGAGCACGCGCAGGTGCGCGACGACGCTGCGGCCGAGCGCGGACAGGTTGTAACCGCCCTCGAGGCAGCTGACGATACGGCCCTGCGCATGCCGGCGCGCGACGTCGACGATCCGCGCGGTCAGCCATTCGAAGTCGGCCTCGACGAGGCCGAGATTGCCGATGTCGTCCTCGCGATGCGCATCGAAGCCGGCCGATACGAACAGCATCTGCGGCTTGAACGCGTCGAGGCGCGGCAGCCACAGCATGTCGACGGCTTCGCGGATCGCCATCCCGTTGCTGCGTGCGGGCATCGGCAGGTTGACCATGTTCGGCGCCTGGTGATCGACGCCCGAGAACGGATACAGCGGATGCTGGAAGAAGCTGCACATCAGCACGCGCTCGTCGTTCGCGAACGCCGCCTCGGTGCCGTTGCCGTGGTGCACGTCGAAATCGACGATCGCGACACGCTCGATGCCGTGTACGTCGAGCGCGTGCCGCGCGGCGATCGCGACGTTGTTGAAGAAGCAGAAGCCCATCGCGCGCGCCGGCTCAGCATGATGACCGGGCGGGCGGACGCTGCAGAACGCATTCGCGTAGCGGCCTTCGATCACCGCGTCGGTCGCCGCGACCGCGGCGCCGGCCGCGCGCAATGCCGCGCGCCACGTGTCGCGATTCATCAGCGTATCGGGATCGATCTCGACGTAACCGTCGACCGGCGTCATGCTGCGGATGTAGTCGATGTGCGCCTGCGTATGCACGCGGCCCAGCGCGACTTCGCTCGCGAACGGCGCGGTTTCGTGCACGATCAGGTCGTCGATGCGGCTCGCGATCAGTTGATCCTGGATCGCCGACAGGCGGGCCGGACATTCCGGATGCCATTCCCCCATCTCGTGCAGCATGCAGTCGGGGTGCGTATAGAAAGCGGTTGCCATAAGCTGTCGTCCGCGGCGCACGGTACGCCGCAGGTCTCCCTCAATGATGTCCATCGTCTGCCGCGAATTCGCCGCTAACTTACCACAACGGCGGCCGGCTTCGGCCCGGCGCGCCGGATGCGTCGGGTATACTGCGCCGAACACAATCGCCCTGTCCGCCCGCTTCGACATGAATTCCAGCAAGCCCGCCGCCCTTCTCTCCGCGCTGCTCCGTGTTCGCGCTCCGCTCGTCGTCGCTGCCGTCGCGACGACCCTCGGCACCGCGCCCGCCGTCGCGCAGACGCAGCCGGCGAAGCCCGCCGGCACGCTCGTCGCCCAGGCCCAGCCGCAGCAACCGACGCCACAAGGCCAGACCTTCGAAGAGGAAATCGTTCCGCAGCGTTACGCGAGCAACGCGAAGGTCGACGCGTTCATCGACGAGATGGTGAGCCGCAACGGCTTCGATTCGGCGAGCCTGCATGCGCTGTTCTCGCGCGTCAGCTATTCGGCGACCGCCGTCAAGCTCGTGAGGCCCGCACCGACGCCTTCGGTGAAGAACTGGCGCGTCTATCGTTCGCGCTTCATCGAGCCGATCCGCATCAATGCAGGCGTGAAGTTCTGGAAGGCGAACCAGGCGACGCTGCAGCGCGCGTCCGAGCAGTTCGGCGTGCCGCCCGAGGTGATCGTCGGCATCATCGGCGTCGAGACGATCTATGGCCGCTACATGGGCAATTTCCGCGTGCTCGACGCGCTGACCACACTCACGTTCGACTACCCGGACACGCCGAATCGCGACAGCCGCCAGGCCACGTTCCGCAAGAACCTCGAAGACTTCCTGGTCTGGACTCGCGACAACCAGCTCGACCCCACCACCGTGCTCGGCTCGTACACCGGCGCGATCGGGATTCCGCAGTTCCTGCCGAGCAGCATCCGCGAATATGCGGTCGACTTCGACGGCACCGGCCACGTCGATCTGCGCAGCAGTCCTGTCGATGCGATCGGTAGCGTCGCGAACTACCTGAAACAGCACGGCTGGGAAACCGACCGCCCGGTGGTCTGGCAAATCACGCCCGATACGGGCAGCCTGGGCATCGCCCAGGCCGCCGCCGACGGCCAGCCCGAACCGCACTGGGCGCTGTCGCAACTGCTGCGCGCAGGCATGACGCTGAACGAGCCGGCGGTCAACATCACGACCGAAGCCGGCACGCCGGTGACCGTGGTCGACCTGCCGACGCCGGGGCGCGCGACCGAATACATGCTCGGCCTGAAGAACTTCTACGTGCTGACGCGCTACAACCGCAGTTTCTTCTACGCACTCACCGTGTACCAGCTCGGGGAAGCCGTGAAAGCGCAAATGGAAGCCAGTGGCGCGCTGCAACCCGCCGCCGACGACGCGCAGCCGCAGTAAGCGCTGGCCGCCCAAAGAAAAAGCGCCGCAGTTCACGGAACGCGGCGCTTTTTTTATCGATGCGCGAATCGCGCACCCGTCTCGCTCAGGCGGGAAACACGCCCGTGGACAGGTAGCGATCGCCGCGATCGCAGATGATGAATACGATCGTCGCGTTCTCGACCTGACGCGCGATGCGCATCGCGACTTCGCATGCGCCGCCCGACGAAATGCCCGCGAAGATGCCTTCGACCGCCGCGAGCCGGCGCGTCATCGTTTCCGACGCAGCCTGACTCACGCTCTCGACGCGGTCGACACGGCTGCGATCGAAGATGGTCGGCATGTACGCTTCCGGCCACTTGCGGATGCCCGGGATACGCGAGCCGTCTTCCGGCTGCGCACCGACGATCTCGATCGCCGGATTCTGTTCCTTCAGGTAACGCGACGTGCCCATGATCGTGCCTGTCGTGCCCATCGCGGACACGAAATGCGTGATGCGCCCTTCGGTATCGCGCCAGATCTCCGGCCCCGTTCCTTCGTAATGCGCGACGGGATTATCGGGATTGCCGAACTGGTCGAGGATCACGCCCTTGCCTTCGCGCTGCATCTGCTCCGCGAGGTCGCGCGCCAGCTCCATCCCGCCCTTCACCGGCGTCAGGATGATTTCGGCGCCGTAGGCCGCCATGCTCTGGCGGCGCTCGACCGACAGATCCTCGGGCATGATCAGCACCATCTTGTAGCCGCGGATCGCCGCTGCCATCGCGAGCGCGATGCCCGTGTTGCCGCTCGTCGCCTCGATCAGCGTATCGCCCGGCTTGATTCGACCGCGCGCCTCGGCCTTGCTGATCATCGACAGCGCCGGGCGATCCTTCACGGAACCGGCCGGATTGTTGCCCTCGAGCTTCGCGAGCAGCACGTTGTTGCGCGCGCGAATCTCGTCGTCCGGCAGGCGGACCAGTTGCACGAGCGGCGTATTGCCGATCGTGTCTTCGATAGTTTTGTAAGCCATGGATATACCGTGAGTGCGAGGCCGATCAATCGATCGATTGTAAACCAGCACCGGCACGCGCGCCGGCAACCCCATTGCAACGATGGAATACGCGTACCGCGCGGTTCTCGATCGCCGCGCACGCGGTCCCACGCAAAAAACCCGCGGCATGCCGCGGGAAGCCGTCGCAACGACGGCGACTGAAGGAGCCCTTTGTCGGGTATGCGCGACCCGTTATTTCTGCGCGGTGCGGGCCGGTGCGGCGGCAGGCTTCGCTGCCGCCGGTTTGGTTGCGGCCGACGGCGTGGTACCCGTACCGGCCGCCGCACCGACCGTCAATCCTTCCTGCTGAAGCCGCTCGACGGTGTGCCCGCCCATGCCCTTCACGCGTGCGGCGAGATCTTCCGCATTCCTGAACGGACCGCGTGCGCCACGCTCGTCGAGAATCGCCTTCGCCCGCGCCGGACCGATGCCCTTGATGCCGACGAGCGCATCCTCGTTCGCGGTGTTGACGTCGACGGCCGCCCAGGCCGACGCCACTGCGCCGAGCATGACCGCTGCGGCAAACCATTTCCTGATCATGTGCTGGATCTCCGAAGAAAAACGGCCGGCGGCTGCCGACCGTGAGACCCAGTCTATCGATGCAACGCGTCGGTTTAAACCTGGCCGGATAGCCAACGCACGTAGCGGTCGACGCCTTCCTGCACGGTCAGGAACGGTGCGTCGTAGCCGGCCGCGCGCAGTTTCGTCTGATCGGCCTGCGTGAAGCACTGGTACTTGCCGCGCAGCGCATCGGGGAACGGCACGTATTCGATCAACCCCTGCTCGACCTGCTGCGCGAGCGTCAGCGGCGGCTGGTTGTCGAGCGCGCGCAGCGTGTTCACGACCGTCGACGCGATATCGTTGAACGGCTGCGCGCGGCCCGTGCCGAGGTTGAAGATGCCCGACTTCTCCGGATGATCGAAGAAGAACAGGTTCACGTTGGTCACGTCCTCGACCGACACGAAATCGCGCGTCTGCTCGCCCGGCCCATAGCCGTTGTACTCGCCGAACAGCTTCACCTTGCCTTCCGCGCGGAACTGGTTGAAGTTGTGGAACGCGACCGACGCCATGCGGCCCTTGTGCGTCTCGCGCGGGCCGTACACGTTGAAATAGCGGAAGCCCGCGATCTGGCTCTTCGCGCTCGGCAGCACGCGACGGATCACCTGGTCGAACAGGAACTTCGAATAGCCGTACACGTTCAGCGGCGCCTCGACGTCGCGCTCCTCGACGAAGCGCGTCGAGCCGCCGTAGATCGCGGCCGACGAGGCATACAGGAACTGCGTGCCCTGCGCGAGGCAGGTATCGAGCACCGCGCGGCTGTAGCGGAAGTTGTTGTCCATCATGTAGCGACCGTCGGTTTCCATCGTGTCCGAACAGGCGCCTTCATGAAATACCGCACGTACCTTGCCGAAATCGCCGCGCGCGAAGCGTTCGACGAATTCGGTCTTGTCGAGATAGTCGTCGATCTCGCAATCGACGAGATTGCGGAACTTGTCCGCGCGCGTCAGATTGTCGACCGCGATGATGCGCGTTTCGCCGCGCGCGTTGAGCGCCTTGACGATGTTCGCGCCGATAAAACCGGCTGCGCCGGTGACGATGAGGGTCATGATCGTCCTGCCTGAAAAGTGCGAGCCATTCGTGCGGCGCGCTCGTCGCGCCGCCGAATGCGCTCAGTGAAACAGTTCGTCGTAGTCCACCGTGGCCGTGCCGAGCTTGCCGACCACGATGCCTGCCGCGCGATTCGCGAGCACCACGGCGTCGACGAGCGGCACACCGGCGCCGAGCATCGTCGCGACCGTCGCGATCACGGTGTCGCCCGCGCCCGATACGTCGAACACTTCGCGTGCGAGCGCCGGCGCATGCAGTTCGCCGCCCGCGGAAAAGAGCGTCATGCCCTCTTCCGAACGCGTGAGCAGCAGCGCGTCGATACCGAGATCCGCACGCAGGGTCGCGACGCGCGCGCGCAGGTCGTCTTCCGATTTCCACTGCCCGACCACCTCGCGCAGTTCCGCGCGATTCGGCGTGATCAGCGACGCGCCGCGATAGCGTGCCCAGTCGTCGCCCTTCGGGTCGACCAGCACCGCCTTGCCGGCCGCACGCGCCTTCTCGATCATCGTCGTGACGTGCGTGAGGCCGCCTTTGGCGTAATCCGACATCAGCACGACGTCGTGCTGCGGCAGCAGCGCATCGAAGCGCGCGAGCCCCGCGAGCAGCACCTCGTGCGTCGGCATCGCCTCGAAGTCGACGCGCAGCAGTTGCTGCTGGCGCGCGAGCACGCGCAGCTTGATCGTGGTCGGCAACGCCGGATCGCGCTCGAGATGCGGCGTCACGCCGCTGCTGCCGAGCAGCTCGACGATCCGCTCGCCGGGTTCGTCGCAACCGACGACGCACAGCAGCCCGGCCTGGCCGCCAAGCGTCACCGCATTGCGCGCCACGTTGGCCGCGCCGCCGAGCCGCTCCTCCTGACGCTGCACGTGCACGACCGGCACCGGCGCTTCAGGCGAAATGCGATCGACGTTGCCGAACCAGTAGCGGTCGAGCATCACGTCGCCGACGACGAGCACGCGCGAACGCGCGAGTTGCTCGCGCGGCACCGGAACGACTTCGCAAAGAGTATTCATCGTACGTTCAGCCACGGGAAAACGACTGGGGATCGACGTACGGCCGGCCGATCGCGTAGTAGTCGATGCCGAGTTCGGCCATCGCGTCCGGTTCGTACAGGTTGCGCCCATCGAAGATCACCGGCGCTTTCAGCTCGGCCTTCAGGCGCGTGAAATCGGGGCTGCGGAATTCCTTCCACTCGGTCACGATCACGAGCGCATCCGCGCCCGTGACCGCGACGTCCTGCGTGTCGACGAGATGCAATCGCGCCAGCACGTCCGCATCGTCGCCGAAATCCAGCGCGAACACGCGCCGCGCTTCGTCGACGGCGACCGGATCGTAGGCACGCACGGTCGCGCCGCGCTCGAGCAGCGCGGCGATCAGGCGGCGGCTCGGCGCCTCGCGCATGTCGTCGGTGTTCGGCTTGAACGCCAAGCCCCAGACCGCGAATTCGCGGCCCGTCAGGTCGGCGCCGAAGCGCTGCTCGATCTTGCCGATCAGCACGTCCTTCTGCGCATGGTTGGCAGCCTCCACGGCTTCCAGGATGCGCAGCGGCTGGCCGTTCTCGCCCGCGGTGCGGATCAGCGCCTGCACGTCCTTCGGAAAGCACGAGCCGCCGTAGCCGACGCCGGCGTACAGGAAGTGATAGCCGATGCGCGGATCGGAGCCGATCCCGCGGCGCACGGCCTCGATGTCGGCGCCGACCTTGTCGGCGAGATTCGACATCTCGTTCATGAACGAGATGCGCGTCGCGAGCATCGCGTTCGCCGCATACTTCGCGAATTCGGCCGACCGCACGTCCATGTAGATCGTGCGTTCGTGATTGCGGTTGAACGGCGCGTAGAGTTTCTTCATCTTCTCGCGCGCGATCGTGCCGGTTTCGTCGTCGTCGACGCCGATGATGATCCGGTCCGGACGCATGAAGTCCTCGACCGCGGCGCCTTCCTTCAGGAATTCCGGGTTCGACACGACCGAAAAGCGATGCGCGACGCTGCCCGCGAGCCCGCGTGCGGCCAGCGCCTCGTCGACCACGCCGCGCACGCGCCGCGCGGTGCCGACCGGCACCGTCGACTTGTCGACGATCACCTTGAAGCCCGTCATGTGGCGGCCGATGTTGCGCGCGGCCTCGAGCACGTATTGCAGGTCGGCCGAGCCGTCCTCGTCGGGCGGCGTGCCGACCGCGATGAACTGGATCTCGCCGTGCGCGACGCTCGCCTCGATGTCCGTCGAGAAGCGCAGGCGTCCCGCCGTGCGGTTGCGCGCGATGATGTCCAGCAGCCCCGGTTCGTGAATCGGCATCCCGCCGTTGTTCAGGATGTCGATCTTGCGCGGATCGACGTCGAGACAGAAGACGTCGTGACCGATCTCCGCGAGGCAGGCGCCCGTGACGAGGCCCACGTAGCCGGTGCCGATGATGGTGATTTTCATAGATGTTCCGGTACTTCCCGGTAATTGACTAACTTGGCCGCCGGGCCAGGCCCGGCGGCAACCGCAGCGCGTTGGCTCCGCGTGCCGGGATCAGCCCGGCATCGCAGGTTCGACGCGGCGCGGCGCATAGGTTTCCCAGCCGCTGCATCCGGGGCACTGCCAGTAGAAGAGCCGTGCCCGGAAACCGCAATTCTGGCACGTATACCGTGGCAGATTTTTCGTGCGCTGCTTGATCAGCGCACGCATCATTTCAAGTTCCTTACGACGCGGTTCGTCGGCCGCCGCGATCTGCGCATCGAGCAGGTGCAGCATCCCCGACAGGTTCGGCGACTTTTCCATCTGCGTGCGCGCGAGCGTGTGCGCGGCATCCTGGCCGCGCAACCCGGCGATATGCTGATAGGCGATGTCGAGCAGGTCGTTCGACGGATAGCGATCGACGTACCCCATCAGCAGCTCGGCGCCTTCGATGTTCTTGCCGAGCGCGACGTACGCCTTCATCAGCTTGTCGGCGACGAGCGGCAGATACGCCGGGTTCTGCGCTTCGACGCGCTTCCAGTGCTCGATCGCGGCCGCGTGGTCGCCCGCCGCTTGCGCCGCGTCGCCGGACAGGATCGTCGCGCGGACGTTCTGCGGATTCACGGTCAGCGCAAGGCGCAACTGTTCGGCGGCCGCAGCGGCATGCTTGCGCTGCAGCGCGTCCTGCGCGAGTTCGCAGTGAAACTGCGCAATTTCGATGCCGAGCGGCTTGTCGCTCATCGACTCGATGCGTTTCGCCGTATCGATCGACTTGTTCCAGTCCTTCTCAATCTCGTAGATCGTCAGCAGCGCCCGCTGTGCGCCGAGCGCGTAGTCGCCGGCCGCGAGCTGGTGGAACGCCTCTTCGGCGCGATCCAGCAGGCCGGCTTTCAGAAAATCCTGGCCCAGTTCGTACAGCGCGTGGTCGCGCTCGTTGACCGGCAGGTCGGTGCGGCTCAGCAGGTTCTGGTGCACGCGGATCGCGCGGTCGGTCTCGCCGCGGCGGCGAAACAGGTTGCCGAGCGCGAAGTGGAGCTCGACCGTCTCGGGATCGAGCTTGGCCACTTCGATGAACGCATCGATCGCCTTGTCGGGTTGTTCGTTCAACAGAAAATTCAGACCGCGAAAATACGAGCGCGGCAGGTTGGCGCTCTCCGACAGGAGATTCTTCAGGTCATAGCGTGACGCCGCCCAACCGAGCGCGAACGCGACCGGAATCGCGAGCAACCACCAGAAATCCAGATCCATGCGAAATATCGAAGCAGAGACGAAAACCGCGCGATGATCGCGCGGCGTCCGGGGGTTAAATGACGGGCGGCATCGGCGGCTGGTCGATGACGGCAGGCGTTTCGCGCGCCGCACGCAGATCGCGCTTCAAACGTCCGTTCTCGAGATGCAGACGGAAGATCGAAGGCAGCGCGGACAGCAGGCCGGCCAGCAGCCCCACGGCGAAGAATGCCAGGCCGATCAGGATCAGCGGCGCTTGCCATGCGTAGCCGGCAACGAAATTCAGCGTCGCGGTTTGTGTATTGGCCAGCGCAAGCACCAGCAGCAGGACGAACACCAATACCCGGATCAGCCAGACAATAAACTTCATGAAGCCCTCTCTTTGTTGAGGTTTGCCGCGGCGCGCGACTCCCCTTCGCCGCACCGAATCGACCCGTATTGTAAAGGAAGCGTTTCCGCGGCTGCGCAGATCCTGTGCGCGGCGTGGCGGGTCGGTTGCCGGACATGCAGCCGGAAATGAAAAAAGCGCCCGCAAGGGGCGCTTTTCTTTTCAGCCTTCGCCGGACAGGTTCCGGGCACACCGAACGACACTCAACGCTCGTCGTCCGGATCGTCAGCCTTCAGCGGTTCACCGGCGCGGCCGTCGACGCGTTCACGCAATTCCTTGCCAGGTTTGAAGTGCGGCACGAACTTCTCGGGCACCTGCACTTTCTCCCCCGACTTCGGGTTGCGTCCGACGCGCGCCGGGCGACGATTGAGGCCGAAGCTGCCGAAACCCCGAATTTCAATGCGATGCCCTTTCGCCAGAGCGTCGGACATCGCATCGAGCATCGTTTTCACCGCGAAATCCGCATCCTTGAGGACAAGTTGCGGAAATCGCGATGCCAGCTGCGCGACCAACTCGGATTTGGTCATACTTCAGCAGACCTCGTAAGGCTTACTGGTTCTGGCCGTCGAGCTTCGCCTTCAGCAGCGCGCCGAGGTTGGTCGTACCGGTCGCAGCAGCGCTGGAATCCGACTGCAGGCCGCGGATCGCTTCCTGTTGTTCAGCCGAATCCTTCGCCTTGATCGACAGGTTGATGCCGCGCGACTTGCGATCGATGTTGATCACCATCGCGTTGACCTTGTCGCCTTCCTTCAGCACGTTGCGTGCATCTTCGACGCGATCCTGCGAGATTTCCGACGCACGCAGGTAGCCTTCGATGTCGCCCGTCAGCGTGACGACCGCACCCTTCGCATCGACCGTCTTCACGACGCCGTCGACGATCGAGCCCTTGTCGTTCATTGCAACGTAGTTGCTGAACGGGTCGCCTTCGAGCTGCTTGATGCCGAGCGAAATGCGCTCCTTCTCGACGTCGATACCGAGCACGATTGCTTCGACTTCGTCGCCCTTCTTGTACTTGCGAACGGCTTCTTCGCCGGCTTCGCTCCACGACAGGTCCGACAGGTGGACCAGGCCGTCGATGCCGCCCGGCAGACCGATGAACACGCCGAAGTCGGTGATCGACTTGATTGCGCCCGTGATCTTGTCGCCCTTCTTGAAGTTGCGGCTGAAGTCATCCCACGGATTCGGCTTGCACTGCTTCATGCCGAGGCTGATACGACGACGGTCTTCGTCGATCTCGAGGACCATGACTTCGACTTCGTCGCCCAGCTGGACAACCTTCGACGGCGCGACGTTCTTGTTGGTCCAGTCCATTTCCGACACGTGGACGAGGCCTTCGATGCCCGATTCCACTTCGACGAATGCGCCGTAGTCGGTGATGTTCGTGACCTTGCCGAACAGGCGCGTGCCCGACGGGTAACGGCGCGAGATGCCTTCCCACGGATCGTCGCCCAGTTGCTTGATGCCCAGCGAAACGCGGTTCTTCTCTTGGTCGAACTTGAGGATCTTCGCGGTGACTTCCTGGCCAACCGACAGGACTTCGCTCGGGTGACGCACACGACGCCATGCGATGTCGGTGATGTGCAGCAGGCCGTCGATGCCGCCGAGGTCGACGAACGCGCCGTAGTCGGTGATGTTCTTGACCACGCCGTTGACGATCGCGCCTTCCTTCAGCGTCTCGAGCAGCTTCGCGCGCTCTTCGCCTTGCGTGGCCTCGATCACTGCACGACGCGACAGCACGACGTTGTTACGCTTGCGATCGAGCTTGATCACGCGGAACTCGAGCGTCTTGCCTTCGTACGGGGTCGTGTCCTTGACCGGACGCGTGTCGACCAGCGAACCCGGCAGGAACGCGCGGATGCCGTTGACCATCACGGTCATGCCGCCCTTCACCTTGCCGGTGATCGTGCCAGTGACGAGTTCGTTGTTGTCGAGGGCCTTTTCCAGCGACAGCCACGATGCAAGGCGCTTCGCCTTGTCGCGCGACAGGATCGTGTCGCCGTAGCCGTTTTCGAGTGCGTCGATCGCGACGGACACGAAATCGCCCGACTGCACCTCAACCTCGCCCTGATCGTTCAGGAATTCCTCGATCGGAATGTAAGCCTCGGACTTCAGGCCTGCATTGACGACCACGAAGTTGTGGTCGACGCGCACGACTTCGGCGGAAATCACTTCGCCGGCGCGCATGTCTTGGCGGGTCAGCGACTCTTCGAACAGAGCCGCAAAGGATTCGGTATTCGGGGTGGAGGTTTGCAGGTCGGACATAAAAATCTGATTGTGCATGGCTCGCTGTGCCACGCCGGCCGGAATGGCAGGCTGAAAGGGCCAGATCGAGGACCACACGGGGTTAAGGGTTCGAAACACGCTCCGCGCTTGCGATGCGGAGCACCTACCGCTGCCCGCCTTGTCAGGCGGGCTGGCCGAGCGCCCGGTACCACTGCAGCACCTGGTCGACGGCTTCATCGACCGAAAGCGCCGACGTATCGAGCAGCTTGGCATCTGCCGCAGGCTTCAGCGGCGCGGCTGCGCGATTGCTGTCGCGCGCGTCACGTTCACGAAGATCCCGGAGCAAGTCATCTATATTAGCAGAAAAACCTTTTTGCATCAATTGCTTATGCCGCCTGGTCGCGCGCGCCTCGGCGCTGGCCGTCAGGAACACCTTCAGCACGGCGTCCGGGAAGATCACGGTGCCCATGTCGCGCCCGTCCGCCACGAGGCCCGGCGTCTTGCGGAACGCGCGCTGGCGCGCGACGAGCGCGGTGCGCACGGGGCCGTGCACGGCAATCGCCGACGCGCGGTTGCCGACCGCTTCGGCACGAATGTCGTTCGACACGTCGACGCCGTCGAGCTGCGCGCACCCTTCACGGAACGTGATGTGCAGGTCGTCGATCAGCTTAACCAGCGCGTCGACGTCTTCCGCGGCGATTCCGTAGCGCACGCTCGCGAGCGCGGCGAGCCGGTACAGCGCGCCGCTGTCGAGCAGGTGGAAGCCGAGGTGCGCGGCGACGAGCGCCGCGACGGTGCCCTTGCCGGAAGCGGTCGGGCCGTCGATCGTGATGACGGGAGTCGGGTGAAAGGGGCGGGTCGATTTCATCGGAACAGTCGGGTCAGGCTTTGGCGAGCGCGGCGAAGCGGTCGAAATAGTCGGGGAACGTCTTGCCGACGCACTTCGGATCGTTGATCCGCACGGGCACGCCGCCCAGGCTGACGAGCGAGAAGCACATCGCCATCCGGTGATCGTCGTACGTATCGATCGCCGCATTCGGCGTGAGCTTTTCCGGCGGCGTGACGACGAGATAGTCGGGGCCTTCCTCGACGATCGCACCGACCTTGCGCAGCTCGGTCGCCATCGCGGCGATGCGGTCCGTTTCCTTCACGCGCCAGCTCGCGATGTTGCGCAGCGTGCTCGTGCCGCTCGCGAACAGTGCCGCGACCGCGATGGTCATCGCCGCGTCGGGAATCAGGTTGAAGTCCATGTCGATCGGCTCGAGCTTGCCGTGATCGTGGCCGATGCCGCGCACGTCGATCCAGTCGTCGCCCATCGTCACGTTCGCGCCCATCTGCATCAGCGCGTTCGCGAAACCGACGTCGCCCTGGATGCTCGCCCGCCCCACGCCCTCGACCCGCAGCGGGCCGCCGCCCAGCGCGCCGGCCGCGAGGAAGTACGACGCGGACGACGCATCGCCCTCGACCATGATCCGTCCCGGCGACTTGTAGCGAACACCGGCCGGCACGACGAAGCGCTGCCAGCCGTCGCGCTCGACGGTCACGCCGAAGCGCGCCATCAACCGGATCGTGATGTCGATGTACGGCTTCGAGATCAGCTCGCCGTCGACTTCGACGACGGTCCTGCCGTCCTTCGCCTTCACGAGCGGCAGCGTCATCAGCAGCGCGGTGAGGAACTGGCTCGACACGTCGCCGCGCACGCGGATGGGCGCATCGACCGCAATCGTCGCGGGCTTGATCCGCAGCGGCGGGTAGCCTTCGTTCAGCTCGTAGTCGATCTGCGCGCCGATCTGGCGCAAGCCGTCGACGAGATCGCCGATCGGCCGTTCGTGCATGCGCGGCACGCCGTGCACGCGATAGTCGCCGCCGTTCACCGCGAGCGCGGCGGTCAGCGGCCGGACGGCCGTGCCCGCGTTGCCGAGGAACAGGTCGGCCGTCTTCGCGGTGAACGCGCCGCGCGTGCCGGTGACCACGCAGGTGTCGCCGTCGCGCGCGAGCTTCACGCCGAGCTTGCCGAGTGCGTCGAGCATCACGCGCGTGTCGTCGGAGTCGAGCAGGTTGGTGATCGTCGTTTCGCCTTCGGCGAGCGCCGCGAGCAGCAACACGCGGTTCGAAATGCTCTTCGAGCCGGGCAGGCGCACGGTGCCCGAAGCGCTGGAGTACGGGCCGAGATCGAGGTAGTCCATGGGAATCGTCCTGTTATTTCTTGACCGGTTCGGCAGCGGGCGCGCCGCCGCGCTCCTGCCATGCCTTGCGTGCGGCGCGCGAGCGCGTGAATACGGCTTCGAGCGCCGCGCCGTCGCCGGCGTCGATCGCCGCGCGCAGCCGCGTGAGCACACGCGTGTAGCCGTCGAGTTCGTCGAGCAGCGCCGCGCGGTTCGCGACGCACACGTCGCGCCACATTTCCGGGTTCGACGCCGCGATGCGCGTGAAATCGCGGAAACCGCCGGCCGCGTACGAGAATTTCAGTTCCGCGTCGGCCTCGCCGAGAATCTGCTCGACGAGCGCGAACGACAGCACATGCGGCAGATGGCTGATCGACGCGAACACGCGATCGTGCTGTTCGGTGCTCATCGTGCGCACGTCGGCGCCGGTCGCGCGCCACATCGCGTCGATCCGGGCCACGGCTTCGGGCGCGTTCTCCGGCAGCGGGCACAGCACGACGTTGCGGCCGACGTAGAGGTCCGGCAACGCCGCCTCGACGCCGCTCGATTCGCGCCCCGCGATCGGGTGACCGGGCACGAACTGCGCGATCCGCGCGCCGAGCGCGTCGCGCGCGGCCGCGACGACGTCGGACTTGGTGCTGCCGGCATCGGTGACGATCGTCGCGCCGTCGAGCCACGGCGCGATACGCGCGAGCAACGGGCCCGTCTGCGCGACGGGCGCGGCCAGCAGGACGAGATCGGCGCCGGCAAGCGCGTCGCGCAATTGCGCGTCGTCGTCAAGTGCCGCCGCGCGGTCGATCACGCCGAGCGCGCGCGCGCGCTCGACCGACGCGCGCGAACGGCCGACGCCGACGATCTCGCCCGCGCCGCCCGGCGCGCGCTCGCGCAGCGCGCGGGCCAGCGATCCGCCGATCAGGCCGACGCCGAAGATGACCAGTTTGTTGAATGCAAAGCCTGACACGACAAGAGCCAAGTTACGCGCGCGAAACGACGCCCCGCACGCGGAATTCCAGATTCCGGGCAACGGGCCCGCACCCGGCGCAACCTGCGCCGGATACCGCCCGAACCCGCCTTCGGCAGCGCCGACCGGCCTGCCCTGCCCGCCCGGCCGCCCCGCCTGCGCAAGCAGGCGACGGCCGCCGCGCGTCAGCGTGCGCGCGGATACGAACCGAGTATCTTCAGGAACGCGGCCTTCTGACCGAGTTCCGCGAGCGCGGCCGCCACCGCCGCATCGTCACGGTGCCCTTCGATGTCGATATAGAAGTAGTACTCCCACGTGCCGACGCGCGCCGGACGCGACTCGAAGCGCGTCATCGACACGCCGTGCCGCGCGAGCGGCTCGAGCAGCTTGAACACGGCGCCCGGCTCGTTCTTCACGGACACGATCAGCGACGTCTGATCGTGCCCGCTCTGCCCGGCCGGCTGCTTGCCGACGATCACGAAGCGCGTGCGATTGTGCGGATCGTCCTGGATCAGCGAGAACGCGATCTGCAATCCATAGTGCGCGGCCGCGCGGTCGCCCGCGATCGCGGCGACGCTCGGATCGGCCGCCGCGAGGCGCGCGGCCTCCGCGTTGCTCGCCACGGCCTGCCGCTCGAGCTGCGGCGCATTCGCCGCGAGCCACTGCTGGCATTGCGCGAGCGCCTGCCCGTGTGCGCAGACGCGCGTCACGCCGTCGAGCGTGCCGCTCTGCGTGAGCAGGTTGTGATGGATCGGCAGCGCGAGCTCGCCGCTGATCACCAGCTGGGTCTGCAGCAGCAGGTCGAGCGTGCGCGATACGGCGCCTTCGGTCGAATTCTCGACCGGCGCGATGCCGAACGCGGACGCACCGGCCTCGACCGAGCGGAACACCTCGTCGATCGACGGGCACGGCAGTCCTTCGATCGACTGGCCGAAATACTCGAGCATCGCCTGCTCGCTATACGTGCCGACCGGCCCGAGGAACGCGACGTGAATCGTCTGCTCGAGCGCACGGCTCGCCGCCATGATCTCGCGCCAGATGGCGCTGATGTGCTCGCTCGCGAGCGGCCCGGCGCTCATGTCCTGCAGCCGCGCGATCACCTGCAGCTCGCGCTCGGGCCGGAACACCGGCGCGTTGAAATGCTTCTTGACCTCGCCCACCTCGAGCGCCACCGCGGCGCGCTGGTTCAGGAGCGCGATCAGCTGCGCGTCGATCGCGTCGATGCGGTCGCGCAGCGGTTTCAGGCGGGAATTCAGTTCGTCGTCCATGCGTTTTGCCGTGCTGTTTGAACAGCGCCGCCGTCAGGCGCCGCGCTGCTCGAAGTCCTTCATGTACTCGACGAGCGCCTTCACGCCCTCGAGCGGCACCGCGTTGTAGATCGACGCCCGCATGCCGCCGACGGACTTGTGGCCCTTCAGCTGCAGCAGCCCGCGCGCCTTTGCGCCGGCAAGGAAGTCTTCGTTGCGCGTTTCGTCGGCCAGGAAAAACGGCACGTTCATCCGCGAACGCGCTGCCGGCTCGACCTTGTTCAGATAGAAGCTGCTCGCGTCGATCGTGTCGTAGAGCAGCTTCGATTTTTCGATATTGCGTGCCTCGATCGCTTCGAGGCCGCCCTGCCGCTTCAGCCACTGGAACACGAGGCCCGCGATGTAGATTGCGTAGGTGGGCGGCGTGTTGTACAGCGAGTTGTTCGCGGCGATGGTCTTCCATTCGAACGCGGACGGGCAGATCGACAGCGCGCGATCGAGCAGATCCTCGCGCACGATCACGACCGTCACGCCGGCCATCCCGATGTTCTTCTGCGCGCCGCCGAACAGCACGCCGTATTTCGCGACGTCCATCGGGCGTGACAGGATGTGCGACGAGACATCCGCGACCAGCGGCACGTCGCCGAGATCGGGGATCTCGAACGTCTCGACGCCGTCGATCGTCTCGTTGGTGCACAGATGCACGTAGGCCGGATCGTCCGACAGCTGCCATTCCGCGCGCGCGGGCGCACGCGTGAAGCCGTCTTCCGTCTTGCCGCTCGCGGCCAGATGCGGCGTGCAGAACTTCTTCGCCTCGCCGAACGATTTCTGCGACCACGAACCGGTCACGACGAAGTCGGCCGTCGTGCGCGCGCCCAGCAGGTTCATCGGCACGATCGCGTTTTCCGCAATGCCGCCGCCCTGCAGAAACAGGATCCGGTGGCTCGCCGGCACGCCGAGCAGGTCGCGCAGGTCGGTCAGCGCGGCCTCGTGGATCGACATGAACTCCTTGCCGCGATGGCTCATCTCCATCACGCTCATGCCGCTGCCGTGCCAGTCGAGCATTTCGTCGGCGGCTTGCCGCAGCACTTCCTCGGGCATCGCCGCAGGGCCGGCGGAGAAATTAAAGACGCGCATCGTGAAAACCTCGGGAGGGACGCGACCGGCTTGCCGCCGGCAAAACGCGCCAGAAAAGAAATGGCCGCTTGCGCTCGCGCGCAAACGGCCATTATCGCACTGTCGTCAGGCTCCCGCCAAACCCGGCCGAACGGCCGGAGGCGCGGCCGGACAGCTTACTTGCCCGGCTTGACTGCTGCGACTTCCTTGTCAGCCTGCGTACGCGTTGCCTGGATCGCTTGCGGCATGTACTTCTGCATCAGGCCGTTGACCACGTCGCGACCGACCTGATCCTGAACCTGGATGAACTTGCGGCCCGTCGGGCTCTTGTAGAACGTCGTCAGATCCTTGATCTCCGACGTGCTGTAGTACTTCGCGTACGCGTCGTACTGAGCCGACATCGCGTCACTCTGGAACTGTTGCGTGCCGAACACCTTGCCCGCGCCGTCGACCAGCTTCGGCACCGCGTTCTTCTGCAGCGTCGGAACGGCAGCCTGCTTCTGCTTGTCGTTCAGCGTCTTGTTTTCCGACAGCGCGTCCGACAGGATGGCCGGCACGAGCTGCTTCGCCTGCATTTCGGCGCTGTTGCCGATTGCCGACACGAGCTTCGGCGCGTCGATCGCGTCGAGCAGATCCTTAATCGCCGCCTTCTTGTCGGCGTCGATCGGCGCAGCTGCCGCCGGAGCAGCCGGTGCGGAATTCGACAGCGCCTGCGCCATCGCGAAAGTCGGCACCAGTGCAGCCAGCAGAACCAGTTGCTTGAATTGCTTTTGCATCATCACTCCCTTTTGGAAATATGAATGGTTGCTCGCCGGCCGCGGCGCTTTTCGCCCGCGGCGGCCAGAGTCTCATCCGTTCTTCAGGCTTCGCCGTCCGACGCCTCGTCGGCTTCGCCCTCTCCCTCTTCGGCCTCGGCGATCTGCTGGAGGCCAGAGAGCTTCGTACCCTCATCGAGACTGATGAGTGTAACACCTTGCGTGGCGCGCCCCATCTCGCGAATCTCGGACACGCGGGTGCGAATCAACACGCCGGCCGTCGTGATCAGCATGATCTGATCCTCGGCGTCGACGAGCGTGGCAGCCACGACCTTGCCGTTGCGCTCGGACGTCTGGATCGCGATCATACCCTTCGTGCCGCGGCCATGGCGCGTGTACTCGGTGATCGGCGTGCGCTTGCCGTAGCCGTTTTCGGTCGCGGTGAGCACGGTCTGCTCCTCGCTGCCCGCGACCAGCATCGCGATGACCTGCTGCCCGTCCTCGAGCTGCATGCCGCGCACGCCGCGCGCCTCGCGCCCCATCGGACGCACGTCGTTCTCGTCGAAACGCACGGCCTTGCCGGAGTCCGAGAACAGCATCACGTCGTGCGCGCCGTCGGTGATCGACGCACCGATCAGGTAGTCGCCGTCGTCGAGGCCGACCGCGATGATGCCCTTCTTCATCGGGCGGCTGAACGCTTCGAGCGGCGTCTTCTTCACGGTGCCGAGCGACGTCGCCATGAAGATGAACTTGTCGGCCGAGAATTCCTTGACCGGCAGCACGACGTTGATCTTCTCGCCTTCCTGCAGCGGGAACATGTTGACGATCGGCCGGCCACGCGAGTTGCGCGAGCCCTGCGGCACTTCATAGACCTTGACCCAGTACACACGGCCGCGATTCGAGAAGCACAGGATGTAGTCGTGCGTGTTCGCGATGAAGAGCGTCTCGATCCAGTCGTCTTCCTTCATCTGCGTCGCCTGCTTGCCGCGACCGCCGCGCTTCTGCGCGCGGTACTCGGACAACGGCTGCGACTTCACGTAGCCCGCGTGCGACATCGTGACGACCATGTCCTGCGGCGTGATCAGATCCTCGGTGTTCAGCTCGGTCGCGTTCAGCTCGATCTTCGAGCGGCGCGCGTCGCCGAATTCGGCCTTCACCGAGGTCAGCTCCTCGCCGATCATCGTCGTGATCCGCTCGGGGCGTGCGAGGATGTCCAGCAGGTCGGCGATCTGGGCCATCACGTCGCGGTACTCGCCGATGATCTTGTCCTGCTCGAGGCCGGTCAGGCGCTGCAGACGCATCTGCAGGATTTCCTGCGCCTGCGTGTCGGACAGGCGGTACAGCCCGTCGGTCTGCATCCCGAACGCCGGGTTCAGGCCTTCCGGACGGTACGCGGAACGGCCGCCGGCCGCGGCGTTCTCGCTCTCGGCGCGCGTCAGCATCTCGCGCACGAGCGACGAATCCCACGGCTTCGCCATCAGTTCCTGCTTCGCGATCGGCGGCGTCGGCGCGGCCTTGATGATCGCGATGAACTCGTCGATGTTCGCGAGCGCGACCGCGAGACCTTCGAGCACGTGGCCGCGTTCGCGGGCCTTGCGCAGTTCGTAGATCGTGCGGCGCGTCAGCACTTCGCGTCGGTGTGACAGGAAGCACTGCAGGATTTCCTTCAGGTTCAGCAGCTTCGGCTGGCCGTCGACGAGCGCGACCATGTTCATGCCGAACGTATCCTGCAGCTGCGTCGCCTTGTACAGGTTGTTCAGCACCACTTCCGGCACTTCGCCGCGCTTGAGCTCGATCACGACGCGCATGCCGCTCTTGTCGGATTCGTCGCGGATGTCGGAAATGCCTTCGAGCTTCTTCTCGTTGACGAGCTCGGCGATCCGCTCGAGCAGCGAGCGCTTGTTCACCTGGTACGGCAGCTCGTCGACGATGATCGCCATCCGCTGGCCGCGGTCGATCTCCTCGAAGTGCGTGGCCGCACGCATCACGACGCGGCCGCGCCCGGTGCGGTAGCCGTCGCGCACGCCGGCGACGCCGTAGATGATGCCGGCCGTCGGGAAGTCCGGCGCCGGGATGATCTCGATCAGCTCGTCGATCGTCGCTTCCGGGTTGCCGAGCAGATGCTGGCACGCGTCGACGACTTCGTTCAGGTTGTGCGGCGGGATGTTGGTCGCCATGCCGACCGCGATGCCCGACGAGCCATTGATCAGCAGGTTCGGAATGCGCGACGGCAGGACCGACGGCTGCATTTCGTTGCCGTCGTAGTTCGGCTCGAAATCGACCGTTTCCTTGTCGATGTCGGCGAGCAGCTCGTGACCGATCTTCGCCATGCGAATTTCGGTGTAACGCATCGCCGCGGCATTGTCGCCGTCGATCGAGCCGAAGTTGCCCTGCCCGTCGATCAGCATGTAGCGCAGCGAGAAATCCTGCGCCATCCGCACAATCGTGTCGTAGACCGCGGTATCGCCGTGAGGGTGGTATTTACCGATCACGTCACCGACGATACGCGCCGACTTCTTGTACGCGCGGTTCCAGTCGTTGTTCAGTTCGTGCATCGCGAACAACACGCGCCGGTGCACGGGCTTGAGGCCATCGCGGACATCCGGGAGGGCACGTCCGACGATCACGCTCATCGCGTAATCGAGATACGAACGGCGCATTTCCTCCTCTAGGGAGGTGGGCAGGGTCTCTTTGGCGAATTGATCCATGTATCCGTATCGTTTCGGAGCGAAGACGGCGAACGCCTTTCGCGTGGGCGCTGCATGCGCAACGCAACGCGAGATTCTAACATGCGCCCATCGGCCGCCAATCCGCCTCCCCCTCTATATGTAAACAGCAAAAATCGCGGCCGCGGCGAATCGGCCGAAATCATCGGTCGAAACCGGCCCGGCGAAAGGGTGCGCGACGCGACGTCGCAGGCGATCGCATCCGCCGCGTTTCCTGCGCGCGAGTAAACAACTGCATGCAATCGCGCAATTTCGCCGCCCCACTCTTGACAATCTCTAAAAGTTACGGCAGGACGGTGTTGCGCATGCACCACAAAGTTGAAGCGATCTTGGGGTGGGGAGGATTTTTTTTCGTAGGAAGGGAACGATATGGCAAAATGCCAACGCACTGAAAGTTAGACGCTGCTCGAAGTCTACACAGAGCGGTGCCGCGTTTTTTGTGCCGCACCAATGTTATACTTCGAGCAATGTATGACTTGTCACCGTCAACAGGCTCGCAGTAAACCTGCGGTAATCTCAATTTCGAGAGGAGAAATATGAATAAACTTTCAAAGCTCGCGTTCATTGCAGCTACCGCAGTTATGGCTGCATCCGCTTCGGCACAGTCGGTGCCGGCGTCGCGTCAAGCCGTCAATGACAACTGGGTGAACGGCACGGGCGAATGGGTGTGGATGAACGGCACGAACGAGCTCTGCTGGCGCGATGCATTCTGGACGCCGGCCACCGCCAACGCGAAGTGCGATGGCGCACTGGTCGCCCAGGCACCGCAGCCGCCGGTCGCTCCGGTCGCTCCGGCCATCACGAGCCAGAAGATCACGTATCAAGCTGACGCGCTGTTCGACTTCGACAAGGCAACGCTCAAGCCGCTGGGCAAGCAAAAGCTGGACGAACTGTCGTCGAAGATCCAGGGCATGAACACGGAAGTGGTCGTCGCAACGGGCTACACGGACCGCATCGGTTCGGACAAGTACAACGACCGTCTGTCGCTGCGCCGTGCGCAAGCCGTGAAGTCGTACCTGGTCAGCAAGGGTGTGCCGGCCAACAAGATCTACACGGAAGGCAAGGGCAAGCGCAACCCGGTTACGACCGGCTGCAACCAGAAGAACCGCAAGCAACTCATCGCCTGCCTCGCACCGGACCGCCGCGTGGAAGTCGAAGTGGTCGGTACGCAAGAAGTCCAGAAGACGACCGTTCCGGCAAACTAAGCCGCGGTTTTCGACTGCTTCAAAGCCCCGCTCCGGCGGGGCTTTTTCATTGACGCCCGTCCAGGCGCTTGCTGGCCTCGCCGTCCGCCCGCTTATATACTCGGGGCTGACGCACTGCCCTCCTCTCGTAGCCCGTTTGCCGACATGACCAACGCCGATCCGCACGAACTCCAGAAATTCAGCGACCTCGCCCATCGGTGGTGGGACCCGAATGCCGAATTCAAACCGCTGCACGACCTGAACCCGGTACGGCTCGGCTGGATCGACGCGCATGCGCACCTGGCCGGCAAGCGCGTGCTCGACATCGGCTGCGGCGGCGGCATCCTGTCCGAGTCGATGGCCGGACTCGGTGCGCAGGTGAAAGGCATCGACCTGTCGACCGAAGCGCTCGGCGTGGCCGACCTGCACAGTCTCGAAAGCGGCATTTCGGTCGATTACGAGGCGATCGCCGCCGAAGCGATCGCCGCGCGCGAACCGGGCAGCTACGACGTCGTCACGTGCATGGAGATGCTCGAGCACGTGCCGTCGCCCGGCGATATCGTGGCCGCGTGCGCGACCCTCGTGAAGCCGGGCGGCTGGGTGTTCTTCTCGACGCTGAACCGCAACCTGAAGTCCTACCTGTTCGCGGTGATCGGCGCGGAATACATCGCACAAATGCTGCCGAAGGGCACGCACGATTACGCGCGCTTCATCCGCCCGTCGGAACTGGCCGGCTTCGTCCGCGCGACGGATCTGCACATCGTCGAGATCAAGGGCATCACGTATCACCCGCTCGGCAAGCGCTTCGCGCTGTCGAACGATACCGACATCAACTACCTCGTCGCATGCCGACGCGGCGCATGACCTGTTGACCGGCATGACGACTCCCCTTTCGACCGCGCGGATCGCAGACGAACCGCGCCTGCTGCACTGCGATGCGGTCCTGTTCGATCTGGACGGCACGCTCGCCGACACGGCGCCCGATCTCGCGGCCGCCGTCAACAAGATGCAGCGCGAGCGCGGCCTGCCCGAAACGTCGCTCGACGTGCTGCGGCCGCTGGCCTCGGCGGGCGCGCGCGGCCTGCTCGGCGGCGCGTTCGGCATCGACCCGCACACGCCCGGCTACGAAGCGATGCGCGACGAGTTCCTGGCCAACTACGCAGCCGACCTCTGCGTGCACACGACGCTGTTTCCCGGCATCGGCGACGTGCTCGACGAACTCGATGCGCGCGGCGTACGCTGGGGCATCGTCACGAACAAGGCGATGCGGCTCACGGCACCGCTCGTCGAGCTGCTGGGCCTCGCGCCGCGCGCGGCCTGCGTCGTCGGGGGCGACACAACGCCGCACCCGAAGCCGCATCCGGCCCCGTTGCTGCATGCGGCCGACCAGTTGACGCTCGAGCCCGCGCGTATCGTCTACGTCGGCGACGACCTGCGGGACATTCAGGCCGGCAGCGCCGCCGGCATGGCCACCGTCGCAGCTGCGTACGGCTATTGCGGCGACGGCGTCGCGCCGGCCAATTGGCAGGCGCAGCACCTCGTCGACACGACGCAGGAACTGCGGGACCTGCTGCGCGATGTTGGGCTATAATGGTTGATCTTATCCGCGGGGGCGACCTGGTTTCGACAGGGGTTGTGAAGCGGCTAGGGCATGTCGAGGACCCGTCACCTCGTTAATCAATGGGAAAATCGTAACTGCAAACGACGATACGTTCGCACTGGCAGCCTAAGGGCCGCCGTCCTCTGCCTAGTTCACTGACGGGCTAGTGTCGCAAGACCGGTAGCAATACCGCCAGAGGTCATTTACGTCAGTTAAGCCCTGTCGGCGTCGCGACGCCGGGGTCGAAAATCTAGCGAATCGCCGTAGTGCAGCGTGTTCGTCCGCGTCGCTGCGGTTAAATCAAAAGACTGGACTAAACATGTAGAACTAGTCGTGGAGCGCTTCTGGACGCGGGTTCGATTCCCGCCGCCTCCACCAAATTCCGCGCTCGTCGCACGAACCCCGCATGACGCAAGTCTGCGGGGTTTTTTGTTGCCGGCGAAACGCGCACGCCCCACTCCTTCCGAAAAAGCGCCCAGCCACGGGCGGGCCGGGCGGAATGCCGCCGGTGTTCGGCGGCCGGAGGTGACGGATGTTCTGCCGCGCCCACGCCATCATCGATTGCGCCGGGCGGCGGCCAGCCCGGTGGTCAGGCTTCGGGCAGCGCGCGATGCATCGCCGCGCCGGGGCCCGCGCCGCCGATACCGGGCGATGTGCAGCTTAGCTGCCGCGGTACAGCGACTTCATTTCTTCCGCGCTGGCCGGGCGCACGCCCATTGCGCGCGAACCCGACGCCGATGCGCCCTGTGCCTGCGCACCGTAGCCGCTGGCGTCGGCGCCGCGAGCTTGAGCGAGCGCACTGCGCTGCTGCTCCGCGACACGCGCCGTGGCGGCCTGGATCGCTTCCGGATAATGCGGATCCTCGCCGCGGGCGGTGTTGTAACCGGCCTGCTGGAGTTGAACCAGTTCGGCACGGACCTGCGCACGGGTGATCGTCGAACCCGACTGGGCGAACGACGCGACCGGAGCAACGAGAGCGGCAGCAACGACAACGGCTTGAACGAGCGACTTCATGATGACCTACCTCCAGATTTGTCTGATTCGGCGGTGAACACCTTGATCAGCGCCGACAAACCGAAGTTTATGTAGGTGGATGCTTAAGAATAAGGCAGGTTTCAGGAAGACATCCTTCCTGATTTACGGGTTAACCCTGAATCGCTGTCGGCACGGCCACGTGGGCGGACGGCCGCTTCGTTCGTCCCGCGTTACATGAACGCTCGCCGAAAAGCACGAGCCCCGCGAAGCGACGGGCTTCGCGGGGCTCGAATCACGCGGGATCGGAGCGCAGCGTACGCAGCGTCCGCCAGTTGACCAGGCCGCGGCGTAGAAGAGACGCCCTGCTCTCGGGCGCCGATACGCTGCCTGCCCGTTACCGGGTATCCATCGGGCACTTCAGGTTGCAGCCGTTCGGATCGCCCAGGTCACCCTTGCGCCGCAATGCCGACTTCTTGCCGCTCTGGTATTTCTCCGACGGCGCCGACGCCGCGAACGGCATCTGCGGATGTTCGTTCAAGCGGAACTGTTCGCTCAGGATGCCGCCGGGCACACCCGGGGAATTCTGCGCGAACGCAAACGGCGAAGCGACGACCAGCAGCCCTGCGGTCAACGCTGCCGCGGCAAGGGGAACGGAAAATTTCATGTCGGGATGACGCCTGAACGGCGTGCTTGTTGGAACGTTGATCGAGCGGCAAGCGTAGCGCAAATCCCCCGCTACTGCAGCGCGCTTCGATCGCCGTCTCGTTACCGGGAATTGCCGTCCGGCGCGCGCGCGCCGTCGCCGCCGGCCAGCCCGGTCGCGACGGGTTCCAGCGCGCCGCACGCGGCCGGATCGTAGCCGTCGAGACGCGCGACGCGCTCGACGAAGCGGGCGTCGCGCAACAGCGCCAGCACGTCGGCCAGCGGCCGCACATCGAGCCGCGCGCGTTCGCATGCGAAGTAATAGTCTTCATCGACGACCGGGATGAAGTCGAGCCCGAAATGACGGGCGGCCGGCTCGACGCCGAAACCGAGATCGGCCATGCCGCTCGCGACGAACGCCGCGATCGCCGAATGCGTGAGCTCAGCGGACGCATAGCCGTCGATGCGCTCCGGATCGATGCCGATCGCGCGCAACGCGAGATCGAGCAGCATCCGCGTGCCCGACCCCGGCTGGCGGTTGACGAAGCGGATGTCGTTGCGTGCCAGATCCGCCAGCCCGCGGACCTGCTTCGGGTTGCCGCGCGGGACGAACAGCCCCTGCTGGCGGCGCGTCAGGTGGATCAGCACGTGGCGCGTGTCGTCGAGCCAAGGCCGGTAGATTTGCGCGCACTGCGCGCGAAACGCGCCGCGCGGCAAATGGAAGCCGGCGAAGTCGCATTCGCCACGCGCGAGCGCCTGCACGGCCTCGACGCTCTCGCGGTATTTGATGTCGACGGCCGCCTGCGCATCGACGAGCGCGGAGACGAGCGTCGCCACCGCATACCCATGCGACGCATGAATGCGCACGGCGCCGTCGCGCTGCGCGAGCCGCCGGTTCAACTCGCTGGCCACCTCGGCCGCCAGCGTGCGCAGGTTGCCGTCGAGGCGGCTGCGCGCAAGGCGCTGCGCATCGACGACCGCCTGCCCGAGCGCCGACAACGTCGAACCCTTGCCACGCGCAGTCTCGATCAACTCGCCGCCGATGCACGACTCCAGCGCGCGGAGCATGCCCCACGCGTGCCGGTACGACAGCCCCTTGGCTTGCGCGGCCTGCGCGATGCTGCCCGTCTCGGCCACGAGCTCCAGCAGCGGTGCGACGTCGGAGAGGCTGGCCGACCGGCCTTCGGTGTCGCGTACGGTCAGATACGCGTCGCATTCGATCCGAATCAATTATGCACTCCGATTTCCTATTGCGACCGCGGAATCTTCCGCTTATCGTTGGCTAAAATCAATCAGAACGAAGTCCCGCTGCGCACTATATGAATTCCGAGCGCATATGAGACTTTGGAGGAGCATAACCGATGTCCCCGAATTCCCCTGCGCCCGACGCGCTCGTCGAGCGCCATGCGCGCGCCGGCCGGTCGCTCGTCGCGATCCTGCATGCGATCCAGGACGACGCGGGCTACGTGCCGCCGGGCTGCGTCGCGCCGCTCGCCAAAGCACTGAACCTGTCGCGCGCGGAAGTGCACGGCGTCCTGACCTACTACCACCATTTCCGCACCGCGCCGCCCGCGCGCGTGACGATCCAGATGTGTCGCGCCGAAGCGTGCCGCAGCATGGGCTGCGAAACGCTCGCCGCCCACGCGGAAGCCCGCACGGGCTGCCGGTTCGACGCCGCGCACGGCGACGGGGCCGCAGGCCACACGCCGGACGACGTCGCGCTCGAATCGGTCTACTGCCTCGGACTGTGCGCGCAATCGCCGTCGATGACGGTCAACGGCGTGCTCCATGCGAAGGTCACGCCGGAGAAGTTCGACGTGCTGCTGGCCGACGCGGTCGCCCACACGCCGGAGGCCGCATGACGACCCGCATCTACGTTCCGCGCGATTCGTCCGCGCTGGCGCTCGGCGCCGACGCGCTCGCCGCCGCGATCGCGGCCGAAGCCGAACGACGCGGCGTCGCGATCGAACTGGTCCGCAACGGTTCGCGCGGGCTGCTGTGGCTCGAGCCGCTCGTCGAGGTCGGGACGGCCGCGGGCCGCGTCGGCTATGCGAACCTGTCGGCCGCCGACGTGCCGGCCCTGTTCGACGCCAACTGGCTCGACGGCGGCGCGCATCCGAGCGGCGTCGGCCTCGTCGACGCGCTGCCCTATCTGGCGCGCCAGCAGCGGCTCACGTTCGCGCGGATCGGCCTGACCGATCCGCTGTCGATCGACGACTACCTGCAACACGACGGCCTCGCCGGCCTGAAGAACGCCCTGGCGCTCGACGGCGACGCCGCATGCGAAACGCTGATCGAGTCGGGGCTGCGCGGCCGCGGCGGCGCGGCGTTCCCGGCCGGCATCAAGTGGCGTACCGTGCGGCAAGCCCGCGCCGCGCAGAAATACATCGTCTGCAACGCGGACGAAGGCGACTCGGGCACGTTCTCCGACCGCCTGCTGATGGAATGCGATCCGTATTGCCTGATCGAAGGGATGATCATCGCGGGTGTCGCCACCGGCGCGACGGTCGGCTACATCTACGTGCGCAGCGAATACCCGCACGCGATCGCCACGCTCGAAGCCGCGATCGTCCGCGCGCGCGAAGCCGGCTGGCTCGGCGAGCAGGTGCTCGGCTCCGCGCACGCGTTCGAGCTGCACGTCGCGAAAGGCGCGGGCTCGTACGTATGCGGCGAGGAAACGGCGCTGCTCGAATCGCTCGAGGGCAAGCGCGGCGTCGTGCGCGCGAAGCCGCCGCTGCCCGCGCTCGCGGGCCTGTTCGGCCAGCCGACCGTCATCAACAACGTGATCACACTCGCGACGGCGCCCGTGATCTTCGCGCGCGGCGCCGCGTTCTATCGCGACTACGGGATGGGCCGCTCGCGCGGCACGCTGCCGTTCCAGCTTGCCGGCAACATCCGTCACGGCGGCCTCGTCGAGCTCGCGTTCGGCGTCACGCTGCGCGAGCTGCTGTTCGACTTCGGCGGCGGCACGGCCAGCGGCCGGCCGGCCCGCGCCGCGCAGGTCGGCGGCCCGCTCGGCACCTACCTGCCCGACCGCCAGTGGGACGTGCCGCTCGACTACGAAGCGTACACGGCGATCGGCGCGGTGGTCGGCCACGGCGGCATCGTGCTGCACGACGACACGTCGAATCTCGCCGAGCTGGCCGAATACGCGATGAAGTTCTGCGCAATCGAATCGTGCGGCAAGTGCACGCCGTGCCGGATCGGTTCGACGCGCGGCGTCGAGACGATCGCGCGGATTCGCCGCGGCGACACGTCGGAGCGGCAGGTCACGCTGTTGCGCGACCTGTGCGACACGATGCTGGCCGGTTCGCTGTGCGCGATGGGCGGCATGACGCCGTACCCGGTGCTGTCCGCGCTCGACCATTTCCCCGAAGATTTCGGGCTCGCTGCCGGCAAGGATGCCGCGTCGGGCCCGGTCAAGGCCGCGGCCTGACCCAGAAGGAGCCCTGCATGTCCCTCGACACGAACAACATCCGCCAAGGCGGCTGCGGCTCGGGCCAATGCGCGTGCAAGAGCGCCGCCCAGGCGCGCGCACGCGATCCGCACGACGATACCGACTACGGCACGCCGCAACGGTACGCCGATACCGACGTCACGCTCGAAATCGACGGCCAGCCGGTCACGGTGCCGGCCGGCACGTCGGTGATGCGCGCGGCGATCGAAGCCGGCGTCAACGTCCCGAAGCTGTGCGCGACCGATTCGCTCGAACCGTTCGGCTCGTGCCGGCTGTGCCTCGTCGAGATCGAAGGCCGGCGCGGTTATCCGGCATCGTGCACGACGCCCGCCGAAGCCGGCATGAAGGTGCGCACGCAGTCGGACCGGCTGCAGTCGCTGCGCCGCAACGTGATGGAGCTGTACATCTCCGATCACCCGCTCGACTGCCTCACCTGCCCGGCCAACGGCGACTGCGAGTTGCAGGACATGGCCGGCGTGGTCGGGCTGCGCGAAGTGCGCTACGGCAACGACTGCGCCAATCACCTGAAGGACACGAAGGACGAATCGAATCCGTACTTCACGTACGATCCGTCGAAGTGCATCGTCTGCAACCGCTGCGTGCGCGCGTGCGAGGAAACGCAAGGCACGTTCGCGCTGACGATCGCCGCGCGCGGCTTCGAATCGCGTGTCGCCGCCGGCGAAAGCGAATCGTTCATGGCGTCGGAATGCGTGTCGTGCGGCGCATGCGTCGCAGCATGCCCGACGGCCACGCTGCAGGAAAAATCCGTCGTGCAGCTCGGGCAGGCCGAGCACTCGGTCGTCACGACCTGCGCGTACTGCGGCGTCGGCTGCTCGTTCAAGGCCGAGATGAAGGGCACGCAGGTCGTGCGCATGACGCCGTACAAGAACGGTCTCGCGAACGAAGGCCACGCGTGCGTGAAGGGGCGCTTCGCGTGGGGCTATGCGACGCACAAGGACCGCATCACGAAGCCGATGATCCGCGAGAAGATCACCGACCCGTGGCGCGAAGTGAGCTGGGACGAAGCCCTCACCTACGCGGCGACGCAATTCCGCAAGCTGCAGCAGAAGTACGGCCGCGATTCGATCGGCGGGATCACGTCGTCGCGCTGCACGAACGAGGAAACCTATCTCGTGCAGAAGCTCGTGCGCGCCGCGTTCGGCAACAACAACGTCGATACCTGCGCACGCGTGTGCCACTCGCCGACCGGCTATGGCCTCAAGACGACGCTCGGCGAATCGGCCGGCACGCAGACGTTCGCATCGGTCGGCCAGGCCGACGTGATCGTCGTGATGGGCGCGAACCCGACCGACGGTCATCCGGTGTTCGGCTCGCGACTGAAGCGGCGCGTGCGCGAAGGCGCGAAGCTGATCGTGATCGACCCGCGCCGCATCGACGTCGTCGACGGCCCGCACGTGAAGGCCACGCATCATCTGCAGTTGCGCCCGGGCACCAACGTCGCGATCGTCAACGCACTGGCGCACGTGATCGTCACCGAAGGGCTGGTGGCCGACGCATTCGTCGCCGAGCGCTGCGACACGCGCGCGTTCGAGCAATGGCGCGACTTCGTCGCGCAGGCGGACAATTCGCCCGAGGCGACCGCGGACGTGACGGGCGTGCCGGCCGGGTTGGTGCGCGAGGCCGCGCGCCTGTACGCGACGGGCGGCAACGCCGCGATCTATTACGGCCTGGGCGTCACCGAACACGCGCAAGGCTCGACGACGGTGATGGGCATCGCGAACCTCGCGATGGCGACCGGCAACGTCGGCCGCGAAGGCGTCGGCGTCAATCCGCTGCGTGGTCAGAACAACGTGCAGGGTTCGTGCGACATGGGCTCGTTCCCGCACGAACTGCCCGGCTACCGACACATCGGCGACGAGGTCGTGCGCACGCAGTTCGAACAGGCCTGGTCGGCCACGCTGCAGCCGGAGCCGGGGCTGCGCATCCCGAACATGTTCGACGCGGCGCTCGACGGCAGCTTCAAGGGGCTTTACTGCCAGGGCGAGGACATCGTCCAGTCGGACCCGAACACGCAGCACGTCGCGGCCGCGCTGTCGGCGATGGAATGCATCGTCGTGCAGGACATCTTCCTGAACGAAACCGCGAAATACGCGCACGTGCTGCTGCCGGGCTCGACGTTCCTCGAAAAGGACGGCACATTCACGAACGCGGAGCGCCGGATCTCGCGCGTGCGCAAGGTGATGCCGCCGCTCGCGGGCTACGCGGACTGGGAAGTCACGCTGCTGCTGTCGCAGGCGCTCGGCTACGACATGCACTACGCGCATCCGTCGGAAATCATGGACGAGATCGCACGGCTCACGCCGACCTTCTCGGGCGTGTCGTACGAGAAGCTCGACGCGCTCGGCAGCATCCAGTGGCCGTGCAACGAACACGCGCCGGAAGGCACGCCGACCATGCACATCGACACGTTCGTGCGCGGCAAGGGCCGGTTCGTGATCACCAAGTTCATTCCGACGCCGGAGAAAGTCACGCAGCGCTATCCGCTGATCCTGACGACGGGCCGCATCCTGTCGCAATACAACGTCGGCGCGCAGACGCGCCGAACCGAAAACGTCCGATGGCATGAAGAGGATCGGCTCGAGATCCATCCGCACGACGCGCAGGATCGCGGGATCCGCACCGGCGACTGGGTCGGCATCGAATCGCGCGCGGGGCAGACGGTGCTGCGCGCGCTCGTGACGGAGCGCATGCAGCCGGGCGTCGTGTACACGACGTTCCACTTCCCTGAATCGGGCGCGAACGTGATCACGACGGACAGCTCCGACTGGGCGACCAACTGCCCCGAATACAAGGTCACGGCCGTGCAGGTGATGCCGGTTGCGCAGCCGTCCGACTGGCAGCGCGCGTACGCGCGCTTCAACTCGGAGCAGCTCGACCTGCTCGAGCGCCGCGCGGCCGCGCCGGCCGCCGTGACGACAGGCAAGTGAGGCAATCATGGACCACGACCACCTGATCGACATGGCCAACCAGATCGGCGCGTTCTTCGAATCGATGCCCGATCGCGACGAAGCGCTGGCCGGCATCGCCGAGCATATCCGGCGCTTCTGGGAGCCGCGGATGCGTCGGGCGTTGCTCGCCGCGCTCGACGACCCGTCGAGCGAAGCCGGACGACGCGCGGCGCCGATCGTGCGCGACGCGATCGCCACGCATCGCGCGTCGCTCGCCCCTGCCGCGGCGCCCGCCTGAGCGCGCGGCTACGCGGATACCGGCATGCCCGCGAACCAGCTTTCGCAGTGGCGCAGCAACGCGTTCGCGTCGGTCGCCGTGCGCCCGCGCGCGGCGACATAGCCGTCGGGCCGCAGCAGATAGAACGACGGCCGCGAGCGGCCGTATTCCTGCGCGAGCCCCGCCGCACCGTCGCCTTCGGCATCGGCGACGCGCCACGCGCGCACCGCTTCCGGCATGATCCGTTCGAGCCCCTGCACGAGCGCTTGCGCATCGGCCGGGATCGGCGACACCTCGCCGGCGTCGGTATTCGCCGGCTCTTCCAGCAGCAACAGCGTGAAACTCGCCGGATCGTGAAGATCGTATAGCCGCGCCGTGCCGGGCGCGCGACCGAGCGGCCCGTCGAGCACGTGCACGAGTGCATCGGGTGCGCGCTCGCCCGCGCGCGGGCCGCCGTCGAGCACGCGCTCGAGCGTGAGCGGACTCTTCCGGTACTGCACGCCGAGTTCGCTCACCGTGCGCCTGACCGCGTCGCGCATCGGCCCGAACGACGCGAGCAGCGGCACGACGTGATCGCGCAACAGCTTCATCGCACCGCGCTCGGCTTCGACGACCTGCGTGACGAAACCGGTCTGCCGCAACACGTCGCGCTCGATCGGATGGCGCTCCGCGTGATACGTGTCGAGCAACCGCTCGGGCGCGCCTGCGCGGAGGACGCGTGCAAGCTTCCAGCCGAGGTTGAACGCCTCCTGGATGCCGGTATTCATGCCCTGCGCGCCGGCCGGGCTGTGGACGTGCGCGGCGTCGCCCGCGAAAAACACGCGGCCATGACGCAGCCGGTCGACCATCCGGCTGTGCAGATGGAAATAGGACGACCACGCGAGATCGCTCGGCGAGATCGATGCGCCGACGCGCGCGCGGACGATTGCGTCGCATTCGTCGAGCGACGGCGGCGCCGCGTCGGGCGACGCGCCGCTGCCGGGCGGCCGGTCCGCGACGAGCCGATAACGGCCGCCGCCCATCGGAAACAGGCCTGCGATGCCCGCGGGCGTCGTGAACAGATGGATCTCCTCGTCCGGCCAGTCGGGTATCGCCGCGAAATCGGCCAGCAGGAAAGTCTGTTCGAACGCATGCCCGGCAAAGCCCAGGCCGAGCAGGTGCCTGACCGTGCTGTGCGCGCCGTCGGCGGCAATCAGGTACGACGGGGCGAACGACTCGTCGCGGCCGTCGGCGCGGCGCAACGTCACGTCGAGCGACGTGCCGCCCGCGTCGCACGCGGTCAGCGCCGTACCGCGTTCGACGGTCACGCCCATCCCGGCCAGGTGCTCGGCGAGCAGCCGCTCGGTAATGCTCTGGTCGAGAAACATCAGATACGGATAGCGCGTTTGCAGCGGATCGAAATCGAGCCGCGCGATCACGCGACCGTCGGCATGCAGCTCGGCCGCATGCGCGCGATGGCCGAGCGCGAGAAACGGTTCGACCGCGCGATGCTGCTCCAGCAGTTCGAGCGTGCGCGCCTGGATGCCGATCGCACGCGAGAACGGCGCGGGCGCGACGAGACGATCGATGATGCGCACCGGCACGCGGGCCCGCGCGAGGCTCATCGCCGCGGCAAGGCCGGTCGGCCCCGCGCCGACGATCAGCACGGGCGGGATATCGGATAGTGTGTCAGCCATGGAGACCTCGATGACACGCGACCCTGCCAGTCTACGCCGCTCCGCGTGACGGGGCCATATGCCAACCGGCCGATGCGCGGCCTCGCCGCGCGGTGTGGGAAAATACGCGCTTTCCGCCCCTTTTCGCGTCATGGATTCCGCATTCGACCGGGCGTACGCCGCGCATCGCGCGGGCCGCCTCGCCGAGGCCGAGCACGGCTATCGCCACGCGCTCGCCTCCAACCCCGCCGACGCCGACGCACTGCACCTGTTCGGCGTGCTGCGGCACCAGCAGGGCCAGCACGCCGAGGCAGCCGATCTCGTCGGCCGCGCCGTCGCGCTGCGTCCGGACGATGCCGCGCTGCAGCTCAATCTCGGCAACGCGTTGAAAGCGCTCGGCCGGCTCGACGAAGCGATCGACCGCTTCCGCAACGCGCTGACGCTCGCGCCCGAATTTCCGCTCGCGCACTACAACCTCGGCAACGCATATGCGGCGCTGCAGCGTCACGACGATGCGATCGACGCGTTCGGCCGTGCGCTGCGGCTCACCCCCGACGACGCGTCGATCCACAATAATCTCGGCAACGCGCTGAACGCGCTCGGCCGCCACGACGACGCGCTCGCCGCGTTCGGTCGCGCGCTCGAGCTCCGGCCCGGGCATGCGGGCGCGCACAACAACCTCGCGATGGCGCTAAGCGCGATGGGGCGCGCCGACGATGCGATCGCGCACTTCCAGGCCGCGATCGCCGCGCAGCCGCGGTTCGTCGCCGCGCATTTCAATCTCGGCAACACGTTCGATGCGATCGGCCGGCATGCCGAGGCGGCCGCGGCGTTCGAAGCCGCGCTCGCGCTGCACCCGCCGTTTCCGCTCGCGCTGTTCGGGCTCGCGAACGCACTCTGCGCGCAGGCGCGCCACCGCGACGCGCTGCCGTACTACGAGCGCGCCGTCGGGCTCGATCCGTCGTTCGGGCTCGCGTGGCTGAATCTCGGCAACGCACATCACGCGCTCGGCGCGCACGAGATGGCGCTGCGCGCATTCGACCAGGCGCTGCGCGTCGCGCCCGATCTCACGCTCGCGCGGCTGCATCGCGCGGTCACGCTGCTGACGCTGCGCGACTTCACGCGCGGCCTGCCCGCGTACGAAGCGCGCCACGAGACGCCCGGCGCGACGCCGCTCGGCGCACTGCCGCGCTGGCAAGGCGAGCCGATTGCGGCGCGCACGCTGCTGATCCGCGCGGAACAGGGGTTCGGCGACACCCTGCAGTTCGTCCGCTTCGTGCCGCAGGTGCGCGCACGCTGCGCGCGCGTCGTCCTCGAAGTCCAGCCGGAACTCGTCGCGCTGCTGACGCCGGCCGCGTCGCGCTGGCGCGTGACGCTCGTCCCGCAAGGCGCGGCGAAGCCGCCCGCCGCGGACGTCGCCTGCACGCTGATGAGCCTGCCGTTCCTGCTCGGGCTTCAGCCGGAAGACATCATCGGCTCCCGCTACCTCGACGCGCCCGACGGCGCCCGGCGGCGCTTTCGCGGCTCGCTCGGCGGGCAGTCGAAGCGCAAGTTCGGCCTCGCATGGTCGGGGCGCCGGCAGGCGCAGGAAAACCGCTCGATGCCGTTCGACGCGCTCGCGCCGCTACTCGCGCTGCCGGACATCGACTGGATCGTGTTGCAGCCCGCGCTCGACGACGACGAACGCGCGCGCGTCGACGCGCATCCGCGCGTGCATCGTCTCGATGGCCGGCTGAACGACTTTGCCGATACGGCCGCGCTGATCGAGCGCCTCGACGGCGTCGTCACGATCGACACGGCGGTCGCGCACCTGACGGGTGCGCTCGGCAAGCCGCTGTGGGTCATGCTGCCGTTCGCGGCCGACTGGCGCTGGTTCACCGGCGACGACTGCCCGTGGTACGCGCACGCCAGAATCGCCCGTCAGCCAGCGCCGGGCGCGTGGCCCGACGTGGCGGCCGCGGTGGCCGACATGCTGCGCGAAGCATGACCGCAAACGAACAAGGGAGCGCAATGCGCTCCCTTGTTCAAGGTGATCCGCGGCCGACGCCGCGCGCCATGCCGGCCGCCGTCACGCCGACTTGTACTGGTTGCGCGCGGCGGACGTGCGGTACAGCACGAGCGTCGCGATCAAGCCGCAGATCGCGGCCACACTCAGCCACAACCCCGGCGCCGCCTTGTTGCCCGTCTGGTGGATCAGCAGCGTCGAGATCGCCGGCGTGAAACCGCCGATCGTCGTGGCCAGGCTGTACGCGAGCGAGAAGCCGGCCGTTCGCACGTCGGCCGGCATCACTTCGGTCAGCGCGACGACCATCGCGCCGTTGTACGACGCGTACAGGAACGACAGCCACAACTCGACCGCGAGCAGCCGCAGGAACGACGGATCGCCGACGAGCCACAGCACGGCCGGGTAAGCCGACAGCAGCGTCAGCACAGTGAACGCGATCAGCACCGGGCGGCGGCCGATGCGGTCGGACAGCGCACCGGACAGCGGCAGCCACACGAGATTCGAGATCCCGACGCAAACGGTCACGACGAGCGCGTCGAGCGACGACAGGTGCAGCACTTCCTTGCCGAAGGTCGGCGTGTACGCGGTAATCATGTAGAACGACACCGTCGTCATGATCACCATCCCCATGCCGGCCACCACGACGCCCCAGTTATCGAGCATCGAGCGCATGATCTCGCCCATCGTCGGGCGGTGGCGCTTCGCCAGGAATTCGTCGGTCTCCTTCAGCGAACGGCGGATCAGGAACAGGAACGGCACGATCAGGCAGCCGATCAGGAACGGAATGCGCCAGCCCCACGCGGTCATTTCCTCGACCGGCAACGCGCGGTTCAGCACGACACCGACGAACGCGGCGAACACGACGGCCACCTGCTGGCTGCCCGATTGCCACGACGTATAGAACCCCTTGTGGCCCTTCGTCGCGATCTCCGACAGGTAGACCGACACGCCGCCGAGTTCGACGCCCGCCGAGAAGCCCTGCAACAATCGGCCGAGCAGCACGAGTACCGGCGCGAGCACGCCGATCGTCGCATAGCCCGGTATCGCGGCCACCGCGAGCGTGCCGATCGCCATCAGCCCGAGCGTCAGGATCAGTCCTTTGCGGCGGCCGCGATGATCGATATACGCGCCGAGCACGATCGCGCCGACCGGTCGCATCAGGAAGCCGGCGCCGAATACCGACAGCGACAGCATCAGCGACGCGAACGCGTTGCCGCTCGGAAAGTACGTTTTCGCGATGGCCGACGCGTAATACCCGTAGACCATGAAGTCGTACATTTCCAGGAAGTTGCCGCTGACGACCCGGAACACGGTGCGGACTTTCGATTCCTGCGCGATGGCAGGCGACGCTGTGGACATGTTTTCTCGCTCAGCTCGGATGGCGCGAATACCGCGCCGCATGAATCCGGCGACGCGCGCCGCGCCGGGGCGGGCCGACGCGCACGGGCATCGCTGCCCACCGGCGGCACGGCGCGTAACGGCGCGCCGCCGGCATGATTCGCGAATCATGCCACGGCAAGCCGACATTTGCCTTGTAGCGGCCCCGTCACTGACGTCACGGTGTCCGCCTCGTACAAGTCGCCCCGAAACGGGTACAAGAATCAGATCGATCTGATCGACCGACCTTCGCCGGCTGACCACAATGTCACGATTTGCGACGACATTTTCACGCCGCGCCGGCACGGTCGCCCGTGTCGCACGACGCCCCCGCCATGATCCCATCGCCCCTCGTCCCGGTCGAAGGCGCGCTTGCCCGCCCTCGCGCCACCCCGCTCGACCACGTCCCGCCGTTCGGCCGCGAATGGCGATTTCGCGGCGCACCCGGTGTAGGGCCCGCTCGGAACTGCCTTGCGACGCTGACGACGTCCTGTATCGATGTCGAACGGCCACACCATGCGTGCCAATGGCAGCCGCTCTCCATGGCGGCGGCGCTGCCGGCCTCGGCCGGGTTGCCGGTCGCGCCGGCAGTCGTCCCCGGCCGGCGCTCGCGCCATCCGGCCCGCCGTCCTCGCGACCGGCGCGCGATGTACGCCGTCTGCTGGAGCATCGGCACACTCGGCATCATCGGCTGGCTGATCGGCGCATACGAGCCACCGGCGGGTTTCGCTCCCGCGCACACGATTCAAGCCGCCGGCGGCCCGCTCGACCACGTCGCGACATCGAGGGGCCCCGTACGTGTCGCCGCGGCCGAATCGACCACGTCGACGAACACCATGCCGCAGCGCAAGATCGCGACGCCTGCCGCGAACACGACGGAATCCCCGCCCGCCACTCAGCGCGTCGCACCGCTTCACCCGCGAGCGACGTCCGACGTGCGGCATGCCGCCCCTGATTCGCCACGTCGGGCAGTCGGCCAGCGCACGGCGAAAGCCTCGCCCCGCACACCGGTCATACCGAGGTTGGCTGGACATCCGCCGATCCAGCGCGCCGCGGGCGACACCGGCACACGCGATCGGCTCGCTCGGCCGCCGCGCATGGCAGACACGCGCGAGACGCGCGACTCGCTCGCCGATCCGGCCACGTTGATTGCCATCGCGAACGCGCTGCGCGCCACTCGGCCGGCGCACCCGAGCGCGGCCGGCGTCGACTGGACATCGCACCTGTCGCACCGCCGCGTGACCGACGTGCCGGACGCATTCGCGCATTGACGCCCGCCCAATAAAAAAACCCGGCGAAGATCGCTTCGCCGGGTTTTCGCTCGTCTCGCTTCGTCCGCTCGTCCGCTCGTTACTTGTGCACGGGCAGCCCCGTCTCGGTCTGCTTCTCGAGTTGTCGCACCTGCTCCTGCAGATCGCGCAACTGCAACTGCGCCGCCCGCTTCTCGACCTGCAGCGCCTGCGCCTGCTCCTGCGCCGACTTCTGCCGCTGCGCGACTTCGGCCTGCTGGCTGCGCGCGACGCTCAGGTCGGCCTGCAACTGCTGCGCACGATTCGCCTGCAGCGCGATCACGCGTTCGAGAAATGCCTTCTGCGCCTGCAGCTCGGTCCGGCGAATCTCGATATCGGCGAGTTGCGCCGTCTGCTGGACGAAGTTCGCGTACACCATCTCCGCGCGATTCTTTTCCTGCGAACGGATCACGCGCCACAGGTTCTTGTCCTGGAACAGCGCGACGTAATACGTCATCTCGCGCGGATCGAACATCAGGCTCGCGCCGTAGCTGCCGTTGTACGTCGTGCGCATCTCGACGATCCGGCCGTCGTGCAGCATCTGCGTCAGCTCGGCGACGTTGCCTTGCGCGGCGGCGTCCGTCGCGACCGCGGCCGATGCAGGCGGCGACACGCCGCCGCTCAGGCTCGTGACCGCCGGACGCGTACCGGCGACGGGTGCGGTCACATCGGCGGACCAGGCCATACCCGCTTGCGCGCAGGCGGCCAGCGCAACGATCCACGTTGCGCATCGTGCAGGGGAGAAATTTCGGAAGGCCAACGTCAGACTCCGGCGAACGAATCGGAACTGGCGATTATCGTGCAAAACGAAACGGCCGCATCTCGAATTTATCGGGATGCGGCCGCCCTTGGTGCGACGCGAAAAAGACGGCGTGCTACAGACGCGTTTCGCGCGCCGCGCGCAGGAACGCATCGAGCAGCGGCGTGCAGTCGAGCAGTTCGGAACCGCCCGCGCGATGGAACTCCGGATGCCACTGCACGCCGACGACGAACGGCGAACGCCGATGGCGAATGCCTTCGATGATCCCGTCACCGGCCGATACGGCCTCGATGTTCAGATCGCGGCCGAGATCGCGGATCGCCTGGTGGTGAATCGAGTTGACGATCGCTTCGCTGCGCCCCGGGAACATGCTCGCGAGCGTCGACGAATCGGGAAAGCGGATCGCGTGACGATGCTGGTCGTAATGCTCGCTCACGTGCGCGTTCGCGGTCGGCACGTCGGTGGCGATGTCCTGGTACAGCGAGCCGCCGAACGCGACGTTGATCAGCTGGCAGCCGCGACACACGCCGAGCACGGGTTTGCCGGACTCGACGAATTCGTGCAGCAGCTCGAGCTCGTACATGTCGCGCACGCGATCGCCGGGCCATTCGGGACGCGCATCCGACGCCGCGTAGGTCTGCGGCGACACGTCGGCGCCGCCTTGCAGCAGCAGGCCGTCGAGATGCTTCGCGTAATCGCGCAGGCGGATGTTGCTCGGATGGATCATGCCTTGATGGCCGACGGTCGGAATCATGAACACGAGCACGTCGCGCGACATCACCCAGTGGGCGATCGATTCCTCGAGATACTGCAGCGTCTTGCCGCGCAGCCCCTTCGCGCCCGGCTCCGGATGGAAGATCCGCGCCGATACGCCGATGCGCAGCGTGCGCTGCGTGATGCGCTGGCCGGCGCGGTCGAACAGCCGCCGCGCGCGTGCCGCGACGATCCGGCCGAACACCGACCACGGCGTGTCGCTCTGCTTCAGATAGGCAGGCGGCGCATTCTGCGCGCTCGCGGGCGGCGGCCGCGGCGTGTCGAAATCGGGCGGCGCGCCGAATCCGGGCGGCGGCGCGCCTGGCTTCAGCGGTGCTGCCGCGGCGGCGCCATCACCGACGGCGCCTGCGGCACCGGGCTCGGATGCAGCCGTGACGGGCGACGCGCCGTCATCGGCGACATTCTCGGCGGCGGCCTGCGTGGCCGGCGCATCGGGCGTTTTCACCGGATCGGGACGAGGAGAATCGGAAGAAGCGGAAGAGGTGCCGGGCAGACCGGCCGGGGAAGGCGTGTTTTCGCTCATGACGATAGTCTGATGCGTCGCTCGCGCGTAGGGATAGACGAGGATTCATTATGCTTCAGCGCACGATCGCGCGGCAAACCTGCAACATCCTGTCGATATTGTTGCAAGTCGGGGGCCGCGCGCGCCGGCACCGCTACCCGCTTCGCGCGCGCTGGACATCAGTGATATATCACAATAATATCCAGCGATCGTCCACGCTTCCCGAGCCTCCGCGCCATGATCGCGCCCCTCCCAGCCGCCGCGCCGCAACCGGCATGAGTACCGTGACCGACCTCACCCGCGACCGGGCCGCCGCGTCGCCGGCCAGCCTCGCCGACCGCGCGTACGCGCTGATCCAGCGCGACATCGTCACGATGCGCCTGAAGCCGGGCGCCGCGCTCAACGAAGCCGACCTCGTCGCGCGCACGGGAATCGGCCGCACGCCGGTGCATCAGGCCGTGCATCGGCTCGTGCTCGAAGGGCTGCTGTCCGTGATGCCGCGCAAGGGCTTGATGGTGCAGCCGCTGTCGCTCGACGACATCGTCGCGGTGATCGACGTGCGGCGCATCAACGAAGCGCACTGCGCCGAACTCGCCGCGCGCCATGCGATGCCCGACGATCTCGCGCGCCTGGCCGCGCTGCTCGACGATGGGCAGGCCTGCGTCGACACGCACGACGTCGAGGGCATGATGGAGCTCGACCGCGCGTTTCATCAGACGATCGCCGCGGCCGCACGCAATGCCGTGCTCGCCGACATCCTGCGCGCACTGCACGAGCGCTCGCTGCGCTTCTGGTTCGTCACGCTGTCCGAACCGCACCATCTCGCCGACGTCCAGCACGAGCACCGCGCGCTGTTCGACCGGCTGTCCGCGCGCGACGCCGCCGGTGCGCGCGCGGCCGTCGAAAGCCATATCGATTCGTTCCGCTCCACGCTCCTTCAACATCTTCGCCCCTGAGCCGCCATGACCACTTTCACGCCCTTCCCCCCGCTCGCCCAGCTCGCCGCCGACCTCGCCGCCGGCCGGACCACGAGCCGCGTGCTCGTCGACACCGCGCTCGACCGGATCGCCGATCCGTCGGGCCAGGGCGCCGTCGTCTTCACCGAGGTCGATGCCGACAACGCCCGCGCGGCCGCCGACGCGCACGACCGGCTGCGCGCCGCGGGCACCGTGCTGTCGCCGCTCGCGGGCATTCCGGTGTCGGTCAAGGACCTGTTCGACGTCGCGGGCCAGGTCACGCGCGCGGGGTCGCGCGTACTCGACGGCGCGCCGGCCGCGCGCACCGATGCGGTCGCCGTCGCCCGGCTCAAGCGCGCGGGCGCGGTGCTGGTCGGCCGCACCAACATGAGCGAGTTCGCGTTCTCGGGGCTCGGGCTGAATCCGCACTTCGGCAACCCGCGCTCGCCGTACCACCGCGACGTGCCGGGCGATGCGCGGATTTCGGGCGGCTCGTCGTCGGGGGCGGCCGCGTCGGTCGCCGACGGGATGGCCGCCGTCGCGCTCGGCACCGATACCGGCGGCTCGATCCGCATTCCGGCCGCGCTGTGCGGGCTGACGGGCTTCAAGCCGACCGCGAGCCGGATCCCGACGCAAGGCGGCGTACCGCTGTCGACGACGCTCGACTCGTTCGGCCCGATCGGCCTGACGGTCGCGTGCTGCGCGCTCGTCGACCGGATGCTCGCGGGGCTCGAGCCGCACGTGCCGGCCACGCGGCCGCTCGAAGGCGTGCGGCTCGGCGTGCTGACGAACTACGTGACGGACGGCGTCGATGCCGAAGTCGCGGCCGCGCTCGACACCGCGCTCAAGCATCTCGAAGCGGCCGGCGCGATCGTTACCGAAGTGCGCTTCCCCGCGCTCGACCGGCTGCCGGAGATCAACCGCTTCGGCTTCTCGCCGATCGAGGCGTACGCGTGGCATCGTCCGCTGCTCGCCAAGCATCGCGACCAGTACGATCCGCGCGTACTGACGCGGATCCTGAAGGGCGAACCCGCAAGCGCGGCCGACTATCTCGACCTGCTCGCCGCGCGCGCCGCGATGCTCGACGAAGCCGCGCACACGGTCTGGTCGCGCTTCGATGCGCTCGTCGCGCCGACGGTGCCGGTCGTGCCGCCGCGCATCGCCGAACTCGAAACGGACGACAACGCGTTCACGCGCACCAACGCGCTGATCCTGCGCAACCCGAGCGCGTTCAACTTCCTCGACGCGTGCGGGCTGTCGCTGCCGTGCCATCCGCGCGATGCGGCGCCGGTCGGCCTGATGCTCGCGGCGGCGCCGCATCGCGACGACGCGCTGCTTGCGATCGGCCAGTCGGTCGAGGCCGTGCTGAACACGATCCGCTGACCGCGCCGGCCGAGCGCAAGCCGATGGCCGGCCGATCGCCGTCGGCCCGCACGCGATGCGGCAGGCTGCCGCACGCGCGCCGTCAGTTTCGTGCCAGATCATTCGCGCTAAAATCGCGCGATTGTTTTCCGGACCGACCGACGAGGAACTCCGCCGACATGAACGACTACACGCTTGCACTCCGCCGCGAACGCCGCCTGCTGATGCTGCTCGGATGGGTGTGCATCGCCCTGCTGGCCGGCGCGCTGTACCTGCAGTACGTGAAAAACGAAGACCCATGCCCGCTGTGCATCATCCAGCGCTACTTCTTCTGCGCGATCGGGATCTTCGCGTTCCTGGCCGCCGGGATCCGCCACTGGCGCGGCGTCTGGGTGCTCGAACTGCTGATCGCGATCGCCGCGGCCGGCGGCGTCGGCACGGCCGCGCGACACCTGTCGATCCAGATGAATCCGGGCTTCAGCTGCGGCTTCGACACGCTGCAGCCGATCGTCGACAGCCTGCCGCCTGCGCAGTGGTTCCCCGGCATGTTCAAGGTCGCCGGGCTGTGCGAGACCGTCTACCCGCCGATCCTCGGCATCCTGCTGCCCGGCTGGGCGCTGATCGGCTTCGCCGCGATCCTGATCGCGGTCGTCGCGAGCCTCTGGCGCCATCGCCGCAAGCTCGCGGGCTGACCAACCGGCCGCGGTGCCGGCCCATCGCACGGGCGGCCCCGATCGAACGGGCCGCGCCGCCGGCGAGTCGTCTCCCGGCTGCGGCCTGCGCCGTCCCCGCCCGGCCATCGCGCGTAAACACCTATCCCGCCGCCACCCGGATTGCCGGGCTGGCGCGCGTCGCGCGATCGCCGCGCCCCCGCCCCGTCACACGTGCGTTTCGGCCCGATGTGCACGCATCGGTCCCCCGATCCCGCGCGGCCGGCCTATGATCGACATGATCGCCGCCTGATAGCCCGGATCACCGCCCGGCCATGTTCCCGCCGCGTGGCGGTGCTATCTTCGGGACTGGATGGCGATCTACGTGCGCGAGGCCAGGCGGTCTCACCGCTGCCTGCGTAACGCGCGCCCGATCCGCAATGTCGACTGGATTCATCATGACAACGCAAACCATCCGCATCCGTCACCCTCATGGCGTCCGCGCGTCCGGCGGCGCCGTTCGCGCGCGCCGTCAGTCCGCGGCCGCCGCACGGCATCGGCCGTGCAGCCGGCCTGCCCCGCTCCTGTCCGCCCTCGTTGCCGTCGTGCCCGCCAGCCCGCGCCGCGCGTCGTGCCGCGTCGTCCCGAACGGAGCGTGCTGATGGAAGCCTGGCTCGGCGATCTGCAGCAACTGCTCGCGCACGGCGAAGCGGCCGTGCTCGTGACGGTCGCGCATACCGACGGCTCCGCGCCGCGCGAGGCCGGCACCAAGATGCTCGTCACGCGCGACACGGCCCGCCATACGATCGGCGGCGGTCATCTGGAATGGAAGGCGATCGAGATCGCGCGGCACCTGCTGAAGGACGGCGCGCACGTCCCGCACGCGCGCCGGCTCGAGCGGCTCGCGCTCGGCCCGAGCCTCGGCCAGTGCTGCGGCGGCGCCGTGGTGCTCGCGTTCGAGCGGCTCGACGTCGGCGACCTCGGCTGGATCATGTCGCTCGCGAAGCGCGTCGCGGCCGGCGCCGCGACCGTGCGTAGCGTATCATTCGGCCCCTCGCCGGGCGCGCCGCTGTTGAGCGAGCCCGAATCGGAAGCCGCGCGCGCCGACTGCCTGCTGTGGGAAACCGGCGGCGTATCGCTGATGACCGAAACGATCGCGCCGTATGCGTTCCCCGTCATGCTGTTCGGCGCGGGGCACATCGGCACGGCGCTCGTGAAGGTGCTGGCGACGCTGCCGTGCCACGTGCGCTGGATCGACCGGCCCGATGCGGTGTTCCCGCCGGCCGACGCGCTCGCCGGCATCGGCAATCTCGCGATCGACGCGGCCGCTTCCCCGGCGGACGCGGTCGACGCAGCGCCGCCGCAGTCCTACTTCGTCGTGATGACGCATGACCACGCGCTCGATTTCGTGCTGGCCGAGCGCATCCTGCGACGCGGTGACTATGCCTATTTCGGGATGACCGGCTCGCATACGAAACGCGCGCAGTTCGATCATCGCCTCGCCGCGATCGGCATCGACCCGGCCCAGGTCGCGCGCATGCGCTGCCCGATCGGCGTCGAAGGCATCATCGACAAGGCGCCCGAAGTGATCGCGATCTCGGTGGCCGCGCAGTTGCTGCAGGCCGTCGAGGCGAATGCGTCCGCGCAGGCTTCCCTTACCTACTGACCGACCCAAAACGACGCCATGACCCCGACATTCAAGAACAAGATTGCCCGCGCGCCGAAAGCGGAGCTGCACATCCATATCGAAGGCTCGCTCGAGCCCGAACTGATTTTCGCGCTCGCGCAGCGCAACGGCGTGAAGCTCGCGTACGACTCGATCGACGCGCTGCGCGCCGCGTACGCGTTCACCGACCTGCAGTCGTTCCTCGACATCTACTACGCCGGCGCGAGCGTGCTGCTCACCGAGCAGGATTTCTACGACATGACGGCCGCGTACTGTGAGCGCGCGCTCGCCGACAACGTCGTCCACACCGAACTGTTCTTCGACCCGCAGACGCACACCGAGCGCGGCGTGCCGATCGAAACGGTCGTCGCGGGCATCGAGCGCGCGCTCGCCGATGCCGAAGCGCGCGGGCTGTCGAGCAAGCTGATTCTGTGCTTCCTGCGCCACCTGTCCGAAGACGACGCGCTCGCGACGTTCGAATCCGCGTTGCCGCTATTCGAGCGCTATCGCCATCGACTGATCGGCGTGGGCCTCGATTCGTCCGAGCTCGGCCATCCGCCGACGAAGTTCGCGCGCGTGTTCGAGAAGGCGCGCGCGCTCGGGCTGAAGCTGGTCGCGCACGCAGGCGAGGAAGGCCCGCCCGCCTACATCTACGAGGCACTCGACGTGCTGAAGGTCGACCGGATCGACCACGGCGTGCGCAGCATCGAGGATGCGGCGCTCGTCGAGCGTCTCGCGAAAACGCGTACGGCGCTCACCGTGTGTCCGCTGTCGAACCTGAAGCTGTGCGTGTTCGACGACATGGCGAAGCACACGCTGAAGGCGCTGCTCGACCGCGGCGTGGCGGTGACGATCAACTCCGACGATCCGGCCTATTTCGGCGGCTACGTCAACGAAAACTACTTCGCGACGGTCGAAGGGCTGCAACTTACGGATGCCGAAGTTCATGCGGTGATCCGCAACGGCTTCGAGGCGTCGTTCATCGAACCGGCGCAGCGCGATGCACTGTACGCGCGCCTCGACGCGTACTGGCAGGCCGCGTGACGGCCCGCATCGAGACTCGCTGACAGATGAAACACGGCAACGGCATCCGCTTCGCGACTCCCCGGCCGGCCTTGCGCCGGGCCGGTCGGCTGCGTGCATGCGGCGCGATCGCGCAGTACGGCGTCGCTCGCACCCGCCGGTCGTCGCGGCTTGCCGTGCCGTTCGCCGTCGCATGGGTTGCGGACGTATCGGTTGCGCGCTCAACGGCCGCGAGGTGCGCCCGCAACCACTCGCGGGCGGCTTCGGCCGCCACGTTCGCCCGTGCCGTCGCCTCCGGCCGTGCCGCACATCACGTGCCGCCGCTCGCGACGCACCGCCCCGCCCCCGTGCGGCATCGATCGCTTTCTTCTGTTCGCCTTCCCTTGATGCAGGACCCTTCGTCATGACGCAAACCGCTTTCCGTTCCCAGCTGCTGACCTTCAACGGCGACCCGGCGCAATCGAGCCAGGCCGCGAACCACGAAACCGACGGGCTCCTGATCGTCGACGACGGCAAGGTCGTCGCGGCCGGCCCGTATGCGCCGCTCGCCGCGACGCTCGCGCGCGATGCGGTGGTCCACGATCTGCGCGACAAGCTGATCGTGCCCGGCTTCATCGACACGCACATCCACTATCCGCAGACGGACATGATCGCGTCGCCAGCCCCCGGGCTGCTGCCGTGGCTCGACAAGTACACGTTCCCGACCGAGCGCCAGTTCGGCGACCCCGAGCATGCGCGCGAAGTCGCCGACTTCTTCGTCGACGAACTCCTCGCGTGCGGCACGACGAGCGCGCTCGTCTACTGCACCGTGCACAAGCAGTCGGCCGATGCGCTGTTCGCGGCGAGCGACGCGCGCGACCTGCGGATGATCGCGGGCAAGGTGCTGATGGACCGCAACTGCCCCGAATTCCTGCGCGACACCGCGCAGTCGGGCTATGACGACAGCGCCGAGCTGATCGACCGCTGGCACGGCAAGGGGCGCCAGATGTACGCGCTCACGCCGCGCTTCGCGCCGACGTCGACCGAGGCGCAACTCGAGGCGTGCGGCGAACTCGCGCGCCGCCATCCGGACGTGTTCGTGCAAAGCCACGTCGCCGAAAACGTCGACGAGGTGAAATGGGTGGCCGGGCTGTTCCCCGGCCATCGCAGCTATCTCGACATCTACGACCGCTACGGGCTGCTGCGGCCGCGCGCGGTGTACGGCCACTGCATTCATCTCGACGACGAGGATCGCCGCCGGATGGCCGAGACGCGCACCGTCGTCGCGCACTGCCCGACGTCGAACTTCTTCCTCGGCAGCGGGCTGTTCGATTTCGACAAGGCCGGCGAATACGACGTGCCCGTCACGCTCGCGACCGACGTCGGCGGCGGCACGTCGTTCTCGATGCTGCAGACGATGAACGAGGCGCACAAGGTCGCGCGGCTGTCGGGCCATCACCTGACCGCCACGCGGATGTTCTGGCTCGCGACGGCCGGCGCCGCACAGGCGCTCGACCTTGCCGACACGGTCGGCACCCTCAAGCCGCGCACCGAAGCCGACTTCGTCGTGCTCGATCCGCAGGCGACGCCGCTGCTCGCGCGCCGCACGCAGCGCGCGGATTCGCTCGAGGAATTGCTGTTCGCGTTCGCGCTGCTCGGCGACGACCGCGCGGTGTACCGCACCTATGCGGCCGGCGAACTCGTGCACGAACGCGGCGCCGCGCGCCGCCCGGCCGCCGCGTAACGCCCCGCGGGTACGCCGTTCCGGCCGCGCGGCCGCTTCGCCGTCGCGCGTGCCGGAAATCGATGCGCATTGCGCGCCGTACGGCGGCTCCGGCTGCTTTCCCGCGCGCGATGCACCGTGCTAGAATTCGCCGCTCATTGGGGAGTAGCCGCTCCGCTCGATGTCCCGCGCCCGCGGCGCGCATCGTGACGGAGGCGTCCGTCAACAGACTTGGCCGTTCGGCCATGGCGGGCGCAGCCACGTTGGCCTGGCGAGACCGATGGTTCACTGCGCGCCGCATCAGGGCCCGGCGCGCGGCGGATCGTCGCTCGCACGCACAACAACGGCCCGTGGAACCCCATCCGTGTCTCAAGCCTTCCTGATCTCCACCGGCGCCGTCGCCCTCGCTGAAATCGGCGACAAGACCCAGCTGCTTTCCCTCGTTCTGGCCGCGCGCTATCGCAAGCCGGTGCCGATCATTCTCGGCGTGCTCGTCGCGACGCTCGTCAACCACGGTTTCGCCGGCGCGCTCGGCGAATGGCTGGGCGTGCTCGTCACGCCGTCGATCATGCGCTGGGCGCTCGCGTTCTCGTTCATCGCGATGGGACTGTGGATTCTCGTGCCGGACAAGCTCGACGAGAACGAAGCCAATGCGACCCGCTCGCGGCTCGGCGTGTTCGGCGCGACGCTCGTCGCGTTCTTCCTCGCGGAGATGGGCGACAAGACGCAGATCGCGACCGTCGCGCTCGCCGCCCGCTTCCAGGATTACATCGGCGTGGTGGCCGGCACGACGCTCGGGATGATGCTCGCGAACGTGCCGGCGATCCTGCTCGGCGACCGCTTCGCGCACCGTCTGCCGACGAAGCTCGTGCACGGGATCGCGGCCGTGCTGTTCGTTGCGCTCGGCGCGCTGGCGCTGCTGGGTATCGGGGTCTGACGGAAGGGAAACGGGCTGGCGCGGCCGGGCGGCGGCCGCGCCGAGAGGGATGCCGCGTTACTTCGCGACGGCCGCGCCCGACGCTGGCGCCGCCGGCACCGCGCGCTCGTTGGCGGCCGGCGCCGCCGGCCCGCCGCGCTTGTCGACCGGCAGCCTGACCGTGCGGACCGCGCCGTTCGACAACGGGAAATCGGCGAGCGCGCTGCGCGCGAGGAACGGCATCGCGTACAGCAGCGTGCCGTTGTCGCCGGTCGTGCGCGCGGACACGTTGTAGACCTCCTTGCCCGTCGCGCGCTCGGTAATGCGGATGCCGAGCATGTAGTCGAACACCTGGTACGTCTGCGCGACATAGCCGGACGGCACCGGCCCCCAGGGACCCCACGGGCCCCAGGGACTCCACGGCCCGCCTCGCCAGTACGGCCCCGGCCCCATGAACCACGGATCATAGTAGACCGGCTGCGGCACCGTCACGAGATCGCTGCCGACCGAATAGGTCAGCCCGACGAGATAGCGCGCCTGCGATTGCGGCACCTGCCGGAATGCATACGCGGACAGCTCGTTCGCGACGATCGGCTCGTAGGTCGACTGCTCGATGCTGTTCTTCTGCGCGTCCGTGCGCGTGAACGCATAGGTGCGGGTCGCGTCGCTGCCGCTCCAGTCGGAGAAGGCCGTGACCTGGGTGGTCACGTAGCTGGTGCAGCCGGTCAGCAGCGCGACGCACAGCGCCGCCGCCCAGCCCGCACCGCGAAAAATCCATTCGCGTTTCATGTTGATCCTCGTCGATCCGTCACCCGTTCGTCGCACCGCGCGAAGCACAACGGGATGCCGATAATACGCGGACTCCCGGGAGCGGTAAAAAGTTCGCCCGGCACGCAGCCGCAAGCCTTTGTACAATGGCCCGGTTCGCCCGGCCCGCGCGACGGGCCCGCCCCCCCCACTCCACCGATCTCGACGACCATGTCCGACAACGCCTCCTCCACCGTGATCCGCCGCGCCGACTACACGCCGCCGGCCTTCCTCATCGATTCCGTCGCACTCGAATTCGATCTCGCGCCGGCCCGCACGATCGTCAGGAACACGATGCGCGTGCGCCGCAATCCGGACGCCGCGCCCACGCCCCACCTGGAACTGATGGGCGAGGCGCTGGAATTCGTCGGCGCGCAGCTCGACGGCGCGCCGTACGGCGCGGTGCGCGCACACGAACACGGGCTGACGGTCGAGAACGTGCCCGACGCGTTCGAGCTGACGCTCGAAAGCGCGTGCGCCCCCGATCAGAATACGACGCTGTCGGGCCTCTACGTGTCGAGCGGCAACTTCTTCACGCAGTGCGAAGCGGAAGGCTTTCGCCGCATCACCTACTTCCTCGATCGCCCCGACGTGATGGCGTCGTACACGGTCACGCTGCGCGCCGACAAGGCCGCATACCCGGTGCTGCTGTCGAACGGCAACCTCGTCGATTCGGGCGACCTGCCCGACGGCCGCCACTTCGCGAAGTGGGAAGACCCGTTCCGCAAGCCGAGCTACCTGTTCGCGCTGGTCGCGGGCAAGCTCGTCGCGATCGAGGAAACGATCACGACCGGCTCCGGCAAGGAAAAGCTGCTGCAGGTATGGGTCGAACCGGCCGATCTCGACAAGACGCGTCACGCGATGGATTCGCTGATCCACTCGATCCGCTGGGACGAAAAGCGCTTCGGCCTCGAGCTCGATCTCGACCGCTTCATGATCGTCGCGGTCGGCGATTTCAACATGGGCGCGATGGAGAACAAGGGGCTCAACATCTTCAATACGAAGTACGTGCTCGCGAACCCCGAGACCGCGACCGACACCGATTTCGCGAACATCGAATCGGTGGTCGGCCACGAATATTTCCACAACTGGACCGGCAACCGCGTGACCTGCCGCGACTGGTTCCAGCTGAGCCTGAAGGAAGGGCTGACGGTATTCCGCGACCAGGAATTCTCGGCCGACATGGCCGCCGGCGACGACGTCGAATCGGCGGCCCGCGCGGTCAAGCGGATCGAGGACGTGCGCGTGCTGCGCCAGTTGCAGTTCGCCGAGGACGCCGGCCCGATGGCGCACCCGGTGCGCCCGGAGAGCTACGTCGAGATCAACAACTTCTACACGATGACCGTCTACGAGAAAGGCTCGGAAGTCGTGCGGATGTACCAGACGCTGTTCGGCCGCGACGGCTTCCGCAAGGGGATGGATCTCTACTTCAAGCGCCACGACGGCCACGCGGTGACCTGCGACGACTTCCGTCACGCGATGGCCGACGCGAACGGGCGCGACCTCGCGCAGTTCGAGCGCTGGTACAGCCAGGCCGGCACGCCGCGCGTGTCGGTGCGCACCGCGTACGACGCGGCCGCGCGCCGCTATACGGTCACCCTCGCGCAAGGCTACGGCGACGCGTCGCCGGCCGCGCGCGAAACGCAGCAAGGGCCGCTGCTGATTCCGTTCGCGATCGGCCTGATCGGCCGCGACGGCCGCGACCTGCCGCTGCGTCTCGACGGCGAAGCCGCCGCGTCGGGCACGACGCGCGTGCTCGAGTTCACCGACACCGAGCAGACCTTCACGTTCGTCGACGTGCCGGAAGCGCCGCTGCCGTCGCTGCTGCGCAACTTCTCGTCGCCGGTCATCGTCGAGTACGACTACAGCGACGACGATCTCGCGTTCCTGCTCGCGCACGACAGCGATCCGTTCAACCGCTGGGAAGCCGGCCAGCGCCTCGCGACGCGCGCGCTCCTGACGCTCGCCGCCCGTGCCGCCGCCGACGCGCCGCTCGCGCTCGGCGAGAACTTCGTCGCCGCGTTCCGCCGCGTGCTGACCGATGAAAGCCTGTCGCCGGCGTTCCGCGAGCTCGCGCTGACGCTGCCGTCGGAAACCTACCTCGCCGACCAGATGGCCGAGGCCGACCCAGCCGCCGTGCATCGCGCGCGCCAGTTCGTGCGCCGCCAGCTCGCGACCGCGCTGCGCGCCGACTGGCTCGCAGCGTACGAGCAGCACCAGACGCCCGGCGCCTACGAGCCGACGCCGGAAGCGTCGGGCCGCCGCGCGCTGAAGAACCTCGCGCTCGCGTATCTCGCCGAACTCGACGATCCGGCCGACGCCGTGCGCCTCGCCACCACCCAGTACGACGCGGCGAACAACATGACCGATCGCGCAGCGGCGCTCGGCGCGCTGCTGTCCGCGGCCGCCGCAGGTGCGAACGGGCCGGCCGAGCATGCGCTCGACGACTTCTACCGTCGCTTCGAGAAGGAGGCGCTCGTGATCGACAAGTGGTTCGCGATGCAGGCGGCGCAACGCGGTACGGCCGCGCAGCCGACACTCGCGAAGGTGCGCAAGCTGCTCGCGCACCCGGCGTTCAACCTGAAGAACCCGAACCGCGCGCGCTCGCTGATCTTCAGCTTCTGCGCGGCCAACCCCGCGCAATTCCATGCGGCCGACGGTTCCGGCTACGCGTTCTGGGCCGAACAGGTCCTCGCGCTCGATGCGATCAACCCGCAGGTCGCGGCACGCCTCGCGCGCTCGCTCGAACTGTGGCGCCGCTTCACGCCGGCGCTGCGCGACCGGATGCGCGAAGCCCTCGAACAGGTCGCCGCCGGCGCGAAGTCGCGCGACGTGCGCGAGATCGTCGAGAAGGCGCTCGCGTAAGTCGCGCGATCGCCCCAATCGCGTCCGCGCGCTCGAGCCGGCACCGCCTCATGCGGTGCCGGCTTTTTGATTGCACGCGCGCGGCTGAAACCGCGTGCACGGGGTCGGACCGCTCGGCGCGCCTCCGCGGCGACACGCGCCCCCGCCCGTCATCGCCGCCCGATACCGGGCCGATTCGACGGCCACGCCATGTAACCGGACGAAAAAAGCCGGCGGCACCGCAGGCGCGGCGGGTAAAATTGCGGCCATTCAAGGATTCTTTGGCCTTTCGGAGTCTGTCATGTCCATTGCCCGCCGCACCACGCTGTCGAAGTTCCTGATCGAACAGCAACGTGAGACCAACAACCTCCCCGCCGACCTGCGCCTGTTGATCGAAGTCGTCGCCCGCGCGTGCAAGGCGATCAGCTACAACGTGTCGAAGGGCGCGCTCGGCGAAGCGCTCGGCACCGCCGGCAGCGAGAACGTCCAGGGCGAAGTGCAGAAGAAGCTCGACATCCTGTCGAACGAAATCCTGCTCGACGCGAACGAATGGGGCGGCAACCTCGCCGCGATGGCGTCGGAAGAAATGGAAACGTTCTTCCCGATCCCGGCGAACTACCCGCGCGGCGAATACCTGCTCGTGTTCGATCCGCTCGACGGCTCGTCGAACATCGACGTGAACGTGTCGATCGGCACGATCTTCTCGGTGCTGCGCTGCCCGGACGGCCAGCAGGCGACCGAGGAATCGTTCCTGCAGCCCGGCACCGAGCAGGTCGCGGCCGGCTATGCCGTGTACGGCCCGCAGACGGTGTTCGTGCTGACGACCGGCAACGGCGTGAACTGCTTCACGCTCGACCGCGAAGTCGGCTCGTGGGTGCTCACGCAGAGCAACATGCAGATCCCCGTCGACACGCGCGAATACGCGATCAACGCATCGAACGCCCGCCACTGGTACGACCCGGTCAAGCGCTACGTCGACGAGCTGAACGCCGGCAAGGACGGCCCGCGCGGCGACAACTTCAACATGCGCTGGATCGCGTCGATGGTGGCCGACGTGCATCGGATCCTGAACCGCGGCGGCATCTTCATGTATCCGGCCGACAAGCGCACGCCCGATCGTCCGGGCAAGCTGCGGCTGATGTACGAAGCGAACCCGATGTCGTTCATCGTCGAACAGGCGGGCGGCGCCGCGACGACCGGTACGCAGCGGATCATGGAAGTGCAGCCGACCGGCCTGCACCAGCGCGTGCCCGTGTTCCTCGGTTCGAAGAACGAAGTCGAGCGCGTGACCGGCTATCACGACGAAGCAAAATAATTGCACTGCAGCACTGGACGGGGGTGCGAGACATCAGTACAATCGCGCCTTCGCGATGTGGCCCTAACGGGTCGCATCGCAGTGAAGTGAAAGCGGAAAGTCCGCCGGATCGAGGGTTTCGCGAAGCAGCCGCAGCAAGCTGAAAAAATTTCGCAAAACCTATTGCCAAGATCGCGGATTTCACCATATAATTTCATTTCTCTGCTGCCGGTGTAGCTCAGTTGGTAGAGCAGCGCATTCGTAATGCGAAGGTCGTAGGTTCGACTCCTATCTCCGGCACCAAGACATAAAGGTCTGACAAGCATCGCTTGTCAGACCTTTTCTCTTTTCCGGCGTCGAAATCCTGAAGTCGTTCGACGGCGCGCACTACCGATCACGCCGAGCCCGATCTTCGTGTACGGATTCGGCAATCGCTCCCCTACACGTTGTCCGGCGCCAGTCCTCGCGGCGGCCGTTATCTGCACAACATCCGCTCGACATTTCCACGCACTCGACGGCGGCCGGCCGATCGAGCTGGACAGCGCACGCAACGGCACCGCATTTGTCGTGCGTCCCGACCGGCTCGCGCTCGGCCGCCGGGACGCGCGTCGGCGACATGGCTGCCACGCTCGATCTCCCGCTCCCTCCTCACGCGTCGTCCGAAGCAAATCCATCAGGACACCGAATGAGGGTGGACATCGGATACGGCACACGCTGCACCAATCCGTGCCACACGATGCCCCGGATCGGCGAAGCGATGCCGCCGCGCGTCCCATCCGTTTCGCGCTGCTGTCGACCGCAGCGAGAAGCGATGCCGCGACCGTCGGGCGCCTGATCGCCGACGCAGCGGACGGCCTGCCCCGAAGCCACCTTGCCGGCAACGACGCTCGAGCGATGATGTGCCCGACGGACGGACTTCGGCGACAGTCATCCTTACAGACTCATTTCGCCATGCGTCGCGCGCGCACGGAACATGCGCTACGCAGACAAATCCCCTGGAAAATCTGCTTAAGGGTGCATAACATTACTTAACGATCCTGACCCGTCTATCGCGTTACATTGCGTGGGCGGCGCCACGGCCGCATGTCGCTTGCGACCCGCTCGCGGCGTGCACCGGCCGGTGCCCGGTCATTTCGACTCAACCCAAGGAGAGGACCACCATGACTCATGGCTTGATTATGTGGCTCATCATCGGCGCGATCGCCGGCTGGCTCGCCGGCTTGCTCGTGAAGGGCGGCGGCTTCGGGCTGATCGTCGACATCATCGTCGGGATCGTCGGTGCGGTGATCGGCGGCTGGCTTGCCGGGTTGCTCGGCATCAGCATCGGCAGCGGCTTCATCGGCTCGGTGATCGTCGCGGTCATCGGCGCGGTGATCCTGCTGTTCGTGATCCGGCTATTCAGGCGAGCGGCCTGACGTTTCTCTCCACGCGCCTTCGGGCGCGTTTTCGCATCGGGCCGGCGCGCGGCCGGTTCGCCGCGCGCCACCAGCTCCGTCAGCGCTTCGCGTGCCGCAACCCGCCGTCGAGCTCGCCGGCCTTCAGCAATCCGCTGCGCGCTTCATGCACACCATCGCGCCCGCTCCACACGGTGCGCGACATCTCCCCTCGCCATCCCGCATCGAGCGCCGCCCGCAGCCTCGCTTTCACAGCGACCATTTCAGTTCTCCATAGAAAGTGCGGCCCGGATACGGGTGGAACACGTAATAGCGGCGATCCGTCACGTTGTCGATGCCGGCCGACGCGGTCCAGTGACGACCGAAGCGATAGCGCGCCTTCAGATCGACGACCGTGAACGAACTCGTGCCGCCGTAGACGTCCGGATTCACGTCGCTGTTGTCCAGCGTGTTGAACTGGCGACCCGAGTAGCGCACGCCGACGCTCGCGAGCCAGCGCTCGTCGAAGCGATACGACGCGAGCAGGTTCGCGCGCATGCGCGGAATGCGCGGGAAACGCGAACCGACGTAGGCCGGATTCGCGGCATCGGCGAGAATCTGCGCGTTGCTCGCCGACACGTTCGCGTCGACGTTGAGCCCGCGCAGCCCGACGTTCTCGCCGCTGAACGCGAGTTCGACGCCGCGCACGCGCACGCGGTCGACGTTCGAGATGTTGGTGACGGTGCTCGCGCCCGACACCGTTGTCTGGCTATAGATCGAATCGCGCAGGTCGCTCTGGAACACGCTCGCGCGCACGACGCCGACGCCCACATCGCGTTCGGCCGTGAAGTCCCAGTCGATCGCCTTTTCCGGTCGCAGGTTCGGGTTGTTGTTGACGATCGCGTTGTTCGAAATCGTGCCCTGGAACAGCTCGCCGACCGTCGGGAACCGCGTGCCGGTCGCGAACGACAGCCGGAAGCGCCAGACTTCCGTCGCATCCCACTGCAGCGCGATTTTCGGCGACAGCGCATTCGCGCCGCGATCCGCGTAGCCGAGCGTGCCCTTCGCATTGCCGAGCGCGCCGCCGTACGCATCCCAGCGCTCGTAGCGCAACCCGAGCGTCGCGAGCCAACCGGGCGCGAAGCGCCACGCATCCTGCCCGAACAGCGCCTGCGTGCGGGTGTCGCCGCGATAGACGCTCGCGAGCGACGTGGTCGGCCCGGCCAGCCAGTCGGCCGTGTTGTACGTGACATTGCGCAGGAAGTAGGTGTCGTAGTGATAGCCGAACGTGAACGTATGGCCTTTCACTTCCGGCGCCTCGGCCTTCAGGTCGAGCGTGCGCCAGCCGGTGCCGTCGCCCTGGAACAGCGTGCCCGCCCCACCCTGCACGGTCGAGGCCGCACGCAACACGTCGCGCGACACGTCGTACGCGGACACCACGCCCGACAGCCGCCAGCCGGAATCGAGTCGGCCGTTCAGCCCGAGCGCATACAGCCAGTTCTCCTGGTCGCCGCGCTGCGGCGCGAACGCGTTTGGCGCGACCGTCATTTTCTGTCCGCCGATCGACACGTTGCCGCCGTAAACCGGCTCGCCCGTCGCATCGCGCAGGAAGGTCTCGCCGTGCTGCCGGTAATGGTTCTCCCAATGCCCGAGCGTCAGCGTCGCATCGACATGATCGGTGAACGCATAGCCCATCCGGACCGTCTCGTTGAGCTGCTCGGTCCGCTCGATCGTCTGCGCGCCGACGATGGTTCGCGGCTTGCCGTTGGGTCCGATGTCGGTCACGGCGCCCGTCACGGGGACGGCGACGCCGGGTTGCGGGTTGTAGGCCGAATTGGGGCTCGCGTACTGCATCGGCTGGCCGTCGTTCTCCAGCCGGTCGAGCGACAGCGCGAACCAGAACCGGCCGACGCGGTTCGCGATCCGCGCGGTCTGATGATTGCCGCCGAAGCTGTCCGCGAACCCGTAGCCGTCGTGGTAGCGCTGCGTGAAGAACTGCGTCGACAGCGACGCCTCGAGCTGTTCGGGGCGGCGCGTGGTGAGCAGCACGGTCGAGCCGATCGCGTTGCCCGGGTACAGCGCGGAAAAGGGGCCGTAGAGCACGTCGACGCGCGCGATGTCGTCGGGTGGAATCAGCGACCAGCGCGGCGGGTACGCATAGCTCGACCCGAGCAGGTTCGACAGCAGCACGCCGTCGGCATAGACGAGCCCGCGCGCGCTCTGTAGTTCATTGAAGTCGCGGCCCGCGAATACGCTGTTGCGGTCGCCGATGTAGCGCTTGCGAACCATCAGGTTCGGCGCGTACTTCAGCGCGTCCTCGGTGGTGACGTTGGTGTGCGCATCGATCTGCTCGCGCGTGACCGACGCGACGACGGCCGGCGTATCCGGATCGACCGGTTGCCGCTGCGCGGTCACGCTGACGGCGGTCAGCGTGTCGCCCGCTGGGGCGGCCGCTACAGCGACATCCATGGACGCCGACGCCGCGGCGGCGGGACGATCGATGCCACCGCCGCGGGCCGCGTCGGCGCGGGCATCGTCGGTCGAAGCCGCGTGGGCGGCCGGGCATGCGAAAGCGGCCGCGCATGCGAGCGCGAGCCGGCCGCGCGACGAACGCGCGGCAAGGGTAGACGACATGAGTGAGTTCCTGAAAACGTGATCGGGCGCCGTCGGACACGGGCGCGCGAGCCGCGCACGCACGGCGCGACGCGCGGGCCGGGGCCGCGAGCGGCTCGCGCGCCACCGGGGGCGCGCGGATGACATCAATCAGACCGGAACGTTTTCAGGCGGGGCGCGCGGCTGCGCGAGACGGATGCCCTTGCGACGCACATCGGGAACGATCGGGGCAGCCGCCCGATACGCGAACGTCCGCACGAAGCCCGGCATCGCGGGCAGGCTCGAGCCCAGCGCGACGTTCGCCGCGAAGCCCGGGCAGTACACGCAATGTGGGACGCCGGCATGGTCGAACGACGACGTATCGCGGTCGTCGCGCGCGTGCGCGAGCACGACCTGACGCGCGCCCGCTGCACTGCACAACTCGAGCGTGAGCGCGCCGGAACCGCTCGACGCAAGACGCGCGTAGCCGACGACGGGCGACAGTACGTTCAGTACCAGCGCCAGCCATACGAGGCCCATCCATCGCGTCGTTCGTCTCATCGCGGTCCGGGAAAAAGTGCGCGCAAGTATAACAAGCGGCCCGACTGTCGCCATCGCGCCGCGCGCGATAGCGGGCATCACACTTCGCGCCGGAGCGCATGTGCCGTTAATACAACAGAGACAAAATCTAACGATTCGCCGCTGGCATAAATCCGAGCGCGAGGTTGATAATCATTGAACCTGCTGGAGAAACGATCATGGACGAAAGACCGACTCGCATGCCACCGCCCGAGCAAGTGATGAGCCCGGATCCGGAACCCGTCGGCGTGGAATTCCTCGCCGAATTGCCCGAGCACGTTCGGGCATTCTTCGACGAGCAGCACAAGCTGTACTCGCCGAAGTGAACGCCAGTTCGGTTCTGTAACCGCCACGTGTCGATCCTCGCTATCGTGCGGTTCATCCAGGCGCTTCGCGCGCAATTCGCCTCGCACCCGGGCCGCAACAGCCTGACGGTGCCGGATCAGCTCGCCTGCTGATTCTCCTGTCGCGACGCTACGCCGCGCGACTGTCTTCGTCTATCCTTCTGGTTTTCCACGTCCGGCCCGCCCGGCTCTCCCGATCGTTCCGATGAAGCAAGCCATTCGTGCCAGCGTCGCTGTCGCCGCGCTCGGTGTCGCCCTCCTTTCGTTGCCGCCTGCCGCCCGCGCAGACGGCGACGACACCGCCCTCACCAATATCGTTGCGCTCGCGTCGCAGCGCCTCGCGCTCGCCGAACCGGTCGCACGATGGAAATGGGCGAATCACAAGGCCATCGAGGACCAGCCGCGCGAAGCGGCCCTGCTCACTGCAGTCGAAAAGCGCGCGGTCCAGGCCGGCGTCGATCCCGCCTTCGCCCGCACGTTCTTCGAGGATCAGATCACCGCAAGCAAGGACGTGCAGAACGCACTGTTCACGACCTGGCGCACGACGCGGCCGCCGGAAGGCACGCCGCCCGATCTCGCGACCAGCACGCGGCCGGCACTCGACCGGCTGACGCAGAAAATGCTCACCGGTCTCGCGCAGGTCGCCCCGCTGCGCGACGCGCCCGACTGCCAGGCGCGGCTCGCGCGCAGCATCGCGAACTGGAAGACGCTCACGCGCTACGATTCCACGCAGACGCGGGCATTCGATACCGCGCTGTCGCATGTCTGCTCCGCCGGCGGGGCCAGCGCGATCGGCTGACGCAGCGGGCGCGGATCGCCCCGCGGCGCTCAGTCCGCGGGGGTCAGCGCCACGAGCGGAATCACCTGCAGGCCGCGCGCGAGGTGCGTCTGCAGCAGGCGATGGGTGAAGGGTTCGAACGCGCCGCCTGCCGCATCGGCCACGAGCCGTGCGGCCGCATCGAGCGAGTCCGCCGAACCGAGATAGCACCAACCGTCGATCACATGAAACAGGCGGCGCTCACCGGTCGCCTCGAACGCGACGGCACCTTCGAACGGCCAGGGCGCACCGCCCGCGCGAGCGGCGTCGGCCGTGGGGCGCCGGTTGTACGATGGGCGCAAGCGGGCGATCCATTGCGCTTCGGCAAGCATCGCCCCCAGCTCGTTGCCGGTCTCGCGCCATTCGACGCGCCGCACCTGCTGCGCGAGTCGCATTTCCTTCGACGAGCGGCGCTCGCCGGTCAGCAGCGCGCGCAGCCGCTGTCGCACGCGCACGCTGCGGCCGACATACAGCGCTTCGTCACGCTCCCCGAATAGCGCATACGCGCCGCACCCTGCCGGCGCGGTATCCAGCCACGCCTCGGTCAGGTCGCCGCCGAGACGGAAGTGGCGCGTCGTGCGCGCGATCTGGTCACGCAGCCGCTCGAGCGGCACGATGTCGTGCAGCTGGCGCCAGAACTGCCAGATCAGGTCGGCATCGGCCAGCGCGCGGTGACGCGCGGCCGGAACGAGCCCGTGCCGTTCGATCAACGCATCGAGCCCGTGCCGCGATTCGCGCGGAAACAGCGCGCGCGACAGTCGCACCGTACAGAGCACATCGGGATTGAACGCCAGGCCAGCGCGCTCGAATTCGGCGCGCAGGAAGCCACGGTCGAAGCTCGCGTTGTGCGCGACGAACAGCTTGCCGTCGAGCCGCTCGAACAGCGCAGGCGCGAGCGATGCGAACGTCGGTGCGTCGCGCACCATCGCGTCCGAAATGCCCGTCAGTTGCTGGATGAACGGCGGAATCGCCTGCCCCGGATTGACGAGGCTCGTCCACGTCGACACGCCGAGCGGTCCGATTTCGACCACGCCGATTTCGGTGATGCGGTGCTCGGCGGACGAGCCGCCGGTGGTTTCAAGGTCGACGAAGACGAGTGGCTGCTCGCTGCCGGGATCGGACGGAACGAAATCGGACATGAAAAGACAGGGAAACGATGCTTTCGTGAGTATGCACCGGCAGGCGTACTCGGGCCATTCCGGACGGCGTACTCCGTCCCCGGAAAACAAAAAGCCCCCGCCATGCGGGGGCCGGACGTGATCGGCAATGCGTGGCGCGTCAGACCGCCTGGATATTCGCTGCCTGCTTGCCTTTCGGCCCGACTTTGACCTCGAACGAAACACGCTGGTTTTCCTTCAGCGTCTTGAAGCCGTCCATCCGGATTTCGGAAAAGTGCGCAAACAAATCTTCACCGCCATTGTCCGACGTAATAAAGCCAAAACCTTTAGCATCGTTAAACCATTTCACGATACCGGTATCCATGTCTTCGTTCCCCACTCTATAAGATCAAAAAAGCTATTTTTATAGCCGTTTTCCGAAATCCCGAAACATTGCGCCAGCACCCGCACCAGCACGCCGCCCGAGGACGGAGTGCTGACTTTATAAATTGGACAATCCGGGTGCGTCAAGAAAATTTTTAGCAACTGCTTTCTCGAAAAGACGCTAATACCACTGGAATCGGTACACCATCGCCGATGATTAATTGATTCGCATCAAAAACCTGTCAACATTACCGGGATCGGATCGCTAATAATCGCGGGAAGCGAAATTTCTACCGGGGACAAATCGACTCGGTAAAGTCCTCGGGTTTTTTCGGGTTGCAGAAATCCGGGGACGTTGCGATCCTGAATCAACGCCGAAAGGAAGGAGAGGGTCATGTGGCTGGACGGAATCAAGCGCTTCGCGAGCCGGCTCGGACGCGTACGTCGCAAGTCCCGCGCCCTGGCCGAGTCCGCGCGCGAAGCGCCGTGCGATACCGAATTCGATTTGACGTGGCACGGCGATCACTGGCAAAACCTGCTCGCATCGCCTCTGGATGCCCGTCACTACGTGATGGAAGACTGGACCAACACGCCGCCACCGATCGAAGCAGAGAACGCCGCGCCCGCGGGCAAGCGCAAGCGTCGCTCGTACACGTCGTAGCGCGCCGAGCAGCCGGGCAAAAAAAAAGCGCGACTGGGAAGTCGCGCCGACAAAGGTTTGGAGATCTTTTCCGTCAACGAAAAAGTCTGCTTCGGAAAGCAGAGACCGCAGTATAGCGAGAGAACTACCTTTCATTATCCATGCTCCACACAAACCTCTATTGCCGATGTGTCAATAATCGCGCTATAGCCGCCCTCACCCGCCTCTGACGCCTGTCGCAAACGCGCAACGTCCGCTACGCAATCCCGATCGTCATTGCGTTTCGCCGCACCGCAGCGAACCCTTGCGCGGCAATCGTTTACGGGACCTTCCCGATTTTTGCGGATTCCAAAACACACTGTTTCTTAAAGTGTGGGCCGCTCCCGCTCCGCGCACTTCGTACACTGCAGATGGATTTCTGATAAGCGCACCGCCGTTCTGCCGGACCGGCTACAGCGTCAAGCAAAACACGGCCGGCCGCCCCAGGTTCGATCGACATCATCGTGTTTGGAGACAGATCCATGAAGAAAGCTCTGATCGTCACCGCGTTGTCGGGTGTGTTCGTGACCGCCGCCCACGCTCAAAGCAGCGTGACGCTGTACGGCCTGATCGACGCAGGCATCACCTACACGAACAATCAGGGCGGACACAGCGCCTGGCAGGAAACGAGCGGTTCGATCAACGGCAGCCGATGGGGCTTGCGCGGCACCGAAGATCTCGGCGGCGGCCTGAAAGCCATCTTCACGCTGGAAAACGGTTTCGGCATCAACAACGGCACGCTGAAGCAGAACGGTCGCGAATTCGGCCGGCAAGCGTTCGTGGGCCTTGCGCACACCACCTACGGTTCGCTGACGCTGGGCCGGCAGTATGACAGCGTCGTCGACTATCTCGGGCCGCTGTCGCTGACCGGTACCCAGTATGGCGGCACCCAGTTTGCCCACCCGTTCGACAACGACAACCTGAACAACTCGTTCCGGATCAACAACTCGGTCAAGTACCAGAGCGCGAACTACGGCGGCCTCAAGTTCGGTGCGTTGTACGGGTTCTCGAACTCGTCGGCGTTCGCGAACAACCGCGCGTATAGCGGCGGCGTGTCGTACAGCTACCTCGGCTTCAACGTGGCCGCAGCCTACTTGCAGCTGAACAGCGACGTGAACGCGCTCGCGCAGGCCGCGTCCGACCCGGGCGCGGTCGCCGGCGACTGGACCTTTGCGTCGCGCGTGCAGCGCACCTGGGGCGCCGGCCTGAATTACGGGTTCGGCCCCGCCACGGTCGGCTTCGTGTTCACCCAGACGCGCCTGAGCGGCCTGCGCGCGATCAGCGCCGGCCAGTCGGGCGTGGTAGGCGGCATCACGGGCCTCGGCGACACCGGGCGCTTCAGCAACTACGAAGTCAACGGCCGCTACGCGCTGACGCCGGCCCTGTCGCTCGCCGGCTCGTACACGTACACCCAGGGCCGCCTGTCCGGCGACAAGCCGACCTGGCACCAGTTCAACCTGCAAGCCGACTACGCACTGTCGAAGCGCACGGACGTGTACCTGCAGGGCGAGTTCCAGAAGGTCAACAGCGACGGACTCGACCTCGGCGCCAACATCAACGGGCTGGGCGCCGCGTCATCGACCAACAAGCAGATCGCGGTCACGGCCGGCCTGCGTCACCGCTTCTGAGCGACCGGCACATTCGCCGTACGCCGAAAGACGAAGCGCCCCATCGGGGCGCTTTTTCCTGGTCGCGGCGCGCGAGCCGCCACTCAGGCGTCGCCCCGCGCCGGATACCGGACATCGAGTATGTCGATCGGCTGCGGGCCGGCCGGCGTCATCAGCGTGACGGTGTCGCCGATCTTCGCCTTGATCAGCGCACGCGCGACCGGCGAAATCCAGCTGACGCAGCCGCGATCGAGATCGACCTCGTCGATCCCGACGATCGTCACCGTGTGATCCTCGCCGTCCGGCGTCTCGTAATCGACCGTCGCGCCGAAAAACACCTGGTCGACGTTCTCCTGCCGGCTCGCGTCGACGACTTCGGCGAGGTCGAGCCGCTTCGTCAGGAAGCGGATGCGGCGATCGATCTCGCGAAGCCGCCGCTTGCCGTAGATGTAGTCGCCGTTTTCGGACCGGTCGCCGTTCGAGGCCGCCCACGACACGAGCCGCACGACCTCGGGACGTTCGACGTCGATCAGGTTCAGCAGCTCGTCCCTCAGCCGCTTGTGGCCGGCCGGCGTGATGTAGTTCTTCGCGCCCGCCGGAATCGCGGGTTGAGCCTGGTCGAGATCGTCGTCGTCACCGTCCGACTCTTTGACAAACGCCTTGTTCATGATGCAGATTCAACGTGAATGACTGATCCCCCAAGGGTACACGATGGGCGGCCGGCCAAGGCCATGGCACCAAATTCGCGAATAAGGCTTCCCTTTTTATACGACTCTGCTATACTTCCGCTTCTGCGTGCGGCTGTAGCTCAGTTGGATAGAGTACTTGGCTACGAACCAAGGGGTCGTGGGTTCGAATCCTGCCAGCCGCGCCACTTTTTCGAGGGCCTTCCGAACCGAAGGCCCTTTCAGTTCGAAGCAGTAGAAGTTTGTTTTTGCGTGCGGCTGTAGCTCAGTTGGATAGAGTACTTGGCTACGAACCAAGGGGTCGTGGGTTCGAATCCTGCCAGCCGCGCCACTTTTTGGGGGCCTTCCCATCGCAGAAGGTTCCGACAGTTGAAGCAGTACCGTTTTGCGTGCGGCTGTAGCTCAGTTGGATAGAGTACTTGGCTACGAACCAAGGGGTCGTGGGTTCGAATCCTGCCAGCCGCGCCACCTTAAAAGGGCTTTCCTTCGGGAAAGCCCTTTTTCTTTTTGCGCCCGCCCTCCCGTCGTTCGCATCATCACCCCGCACGCGTTCGGCAAGCGCCGGCAACATCGCACGCCCTTTCGGCAGCCCCAATGAAAACGGCGGCCATAAGCCGCCGTCCGTCGATCATCGAATCCGCCCGCCGCCGCGCGTGTCGGCGTCAGTAATCCTGCCGCTCGCGCTCGATACGCATGCCGCCGTCATGGCGCGCGTGCGCACCGTCGTCGGTCGAACGCTCGCGCATGATCCGCATCACGTCCGGATTGGTTCTCACGCGCCGCATCACGTTCGCGAGATGCACGCGGTCGCTGACCTGGATCACGAAGCGCAGCACCGTCGACTCGTGCGTCAGATCCTCGTCCATCGCGATATGGACGATGTTCGCGTCGGCCGACGTGATGTCCGCCGCGACGCGCGCGAAGATGCCCTTCGTGTTCTTCACGAGCGCCTTCACCGCGACATCGAACAGGCGGCCCGGCTGCGGCGCCCATTCGACGTCGATCCAGCGCCCCGGATCGCGACGATGGATGCGCTGCGCGACGCGGCAATCCGTCGTATGAATCGCCATGCCCAGACCGATGCCGATGTAACCCATGATCGCATCGCCCGGGATCGGCCGGCAGCATGCGGACAACTGCACGGACATCCCTTCGGTGCCGGTAATCACGACCGGCGGCGCGTGATGCGCGGGGTGCCGCTCGGACTTCGGCAGATCGTCGTCCGCGTCGCGGCCGCTCATCAACACTTCGATGCGCTTGGCCATCACCGCCGCGACGCGACGACCGAGGCCGATATCCGCGAAAATTTCCTGACGGCTCTTGTTGCCCGTCCACTGCACGAGCTTCTCCCACACTTCCGGCTCGACGTCGGCCAGCGCGAGACCGTAGCCCTTCAGGCTCTGGTCGACGAGCCGCTCGCCCAGCTGCACGGACTCGTTCAGGCGCATCGTCTTCAGGTAGTGGCGGATCGCCGAGCGCGCCTTGCCGGTGCGCACGAAGCCGAGCCACGCGGGGTTCGGCTTCGAATACGGCGCGGTGATCACCTCGACGATGTCGCCACTCTTCAGCTCGGTGCGCAGCGGCAGCAACTCGTTGTTGATCTTCACGGCCACACACTGGTTGCCGAGATCGCTGTGGATCGAATACGCGAAATCGAGCGCCGTCGCGCCGCGCGGCAGCGCCATGATCTTCGACTTCGGCGTGAACACGTAGACCGCGTCGGGGAACAGGTCGATCTTCACGTGCTCGAGGAATTCGCTCGAATCGCCCGCTTCGCTCTGGATGTCGAGCAGCGACTTCAGCCACTGGTGCGCGCGCTTCTGCACGTCGCTGAGATCGGCGCTGCCGTTCTTGTACAGCCAGTGCGCGGCGACGCCCGCCTCGGCGATCTCGTGCATCTTGCGCGTGCGCACCTGGAACTCGATCGGCGCGCCGAACGGGCCGACGAGCGTCGTGTGCAGCGACTGATAGCCGTTGATCTTCGGGATCGCGATGTAATCCTTGAACTTGCCGGGCACGGGCTTGTACAGCGCGTGCAGCGCACCGATGCACGTGTAGCAGTCGAGCGGGCTGTCGACGACGACACGGAAGCCGTACACGTCGAGCACCTGCGAGAACGACAGCTGCTTGTCGCGCATCTTGCGGTAGACGCTGTAGATGGTCTTCTCGCGGCCGGTGATCTCGGCGTCGATCTTCGCGTCGGCCATCGCGCGCTGCGCGGCCTCGAGGATCTTGCTGATCACTTCGCGGCGGTTGCCGCGCGCGGCCTTCACGGCCTTCTCGAGCGTCGCGTAACGATGCGGGTTGAAGTTCGCGAAGCTCATGTCCTGCAGCTCGCGATACGTGTTGTTCAACCCGAGCCGGTGCGCGATCGGCGCGTAGATGTCGAGCGTTTCGCGCGCGACGCGGCGGCGCTTTTCCATCGGCACCGCGCCGAGCGTGCGCATGTTGTGCAGGCGGTCGGCGAGCTTGACGAGAATGACGCGCACGTCGCGCGCCATCGCGAGCAGCATCTTGCGGAAGTTTTCCGCCTGCGCTTCCTCGCGACTGCGGAATTCCATCTTGTCGAGCTTCGACAGGCCGTCGACCAGTTCGGCGACCTTCGGGCCGAAGCGCTCGGCCAGCTCGTTCTTGGTCACGCCCTGGTCTTCCATCACGTCGTGCAGCAGCGCGGCCATCACGGCCTGCGCGTCGAGCTTCCAGCCGGCGCAGATTTCCGCGACAGCGACGGGATGGGTGATGTAGGGTTCGCCGCTCTGGCGATATTGACCGAGGTGGGCTTCGTCGCTGAAGTGGAACGCCGCCTTGACCTCTTTGATTTCGTCCGGAGCGAGATACTCGGCAAGCGCGGCCGTCAGTTTCGCGATCGAAACGACGCCGTGCTTGCGCGGCTGCTCCGGGGTGGCGGTCGGCCCGAACAGATGCCGGAAGGACTGTTCGAGGACCGCGTCGATGTACTGGCGCGCAGGCGACTGGGCCGTGGCTTCGGTGGTCGGATCCGCGGAGGCGGACGATGGGGTGGTGCTCATATTCGCCTCCAGGTCGAGTCGTTGCGCGCGTGGACTACATGGCTGGAACGGGCCGGATGCGCGTTACACCGGCACCTTCTTCAGCATCTCGACGCCGACCTGGCCGGCGGCGATTTCGCGCAGCGCGACGACGGTCGGCTTGTCGCGGCTTTCGATCTTCGGCGTATGGCCTTGCGCGAGCTGCCGCGCGCGATAGGTGGCGGCGAGCGCCAGTTCGAAGCGATTCGGGATTTGCTTCAGGCAGTCTTCGACGGTAATGCGAGCCATGTTGGTAATTCCTTCTGAATATAGTCCTTATTCTACCTTATGTCCCTCGTGCCCCGCGTCATTCCGCGTGGGGCAGATGGATGCCGAGCTCGATGAACAGCTCCGCGTGTCGCGCGTACTGCGAAGCAAATCGCAGGCGCGTCGCCGCGACGATGCATTCGAGTTCCGCGAGCGCACGCTCGAAATTCTCGTTGATCACCACGTATTCCGCCTCCGACGCGTGCGCGATCTCGCTGCCGGCGGCCAGCAGGCGTCGCGTGATCACGTTCGGCTCGTCCTGGCCGCGCTTCTTCAGGCGTTCCTCGAGGGCGTCGAGCGACGGCGGCAGGATGAAGATGCCGACCGCGTTGCGGAACTGCTTCTTCACCTGCAACGCACCCTGCCAGTCGATTTCGAGCAGCACGTCGTGGCCGCTCTTCATCTGCTCTTCGATCCAGACGCGCGACGTGCCGTAGTAGTTGCCGTGCACTTCCGCGCTCTCGAGGAATTCGTGCGCCGCATGACGCGCGCGGAAATCGTCGACGGTCGTGAAGTGGTAGTGCTGGCCGTCCTGCTCGCCCGGGCGCGGCTTGCGCGTCGTGTACGAGATCGACAGGCAGATGTCGCTGTCCTTCGACAGCAGCGCATTCACGAGCGTCGACTTGCCGGCGCCCGACGGCGCGACGACCATGAACAGGTTACCGGGATAGACGCCGCCGTGCAGCGAATGCGACGCGTGGCCGTCGCGAGTGGATTCGGTCATGACAGCCTCCGCTGGGCCTGGCCACATCCGCATGAATCAGCTTTCGAAGGATGGGGGGGCTGCGCCCCCCCAAGCGAACGTAGTGAGCGTGGGGGTCGTTTCATCTCTTTACTCCAGGTTTTGCACTTGCTCGCGCATCTGCTCGATCAGCAGCTTCAGCGCCATCGACGCGTCGGCGAGTTCCTTCGCCGCCGCCTTCGAGCCGAGCGTGTTCGCTTCGCGATTCAGTTCCTGCATCATGAAGTCGAGACGCTTGCCGACGCGGCCGCCCTTCTCGATCACGTGACGCGTTTCGTTCAGGTGCGCGGTGAGCCGCGACAGCTCTTCCGCGATGTCGATCCGGATCCCGTACATCGTCACTTCCTGACGGATGCGCTCCGCCGCTTCCTCGCGCGTGACGACCGTCGAGCCGCCTTCGGGCGCCGCGAGGCCGAGCGCTTCCTGCAGCCGCTCGACGATCTTCTGCTGGTGCTTCGCGATCAGCTCCGGCACGAGCGGCGTGATGCGCGCGACGATCGCCTCCATCTCGGTGACGTTCGACAGCAGCATCGTCGCCAGTTGCGCGCCTTCGCGCGAACGTACGACGACGAGCTCGCCGATCGCTTCCTTGCCGCAGGCGAGCACCGCGTCGCGGATCGCTTCGGCCGACACGCCGCTCTCCGCGATCACGCCGGGCCAGCGCAGGATCTCGCCCGCGCGCAGACGGCCGACGCCGGGGAACGAATCGAGCACCGCGCGTTCGAGATCGGCAAGCTGGCCGAGCGCCGACTGGTTCAGCGCGCCCGCGCCGATGCTCTGCTCGCCGCGCTGCAGGTTGATGCGCACGTCGACCTTGCCGCGCGACAGCTTGTTCATCAGCATTTCGCGCAGCGCGGGTTCGCACGCACGCACGTCGTCCGGCATCCGGAAATTGAGATCGAGGAAGCGCGAGTTCACGGTGCGCAGTTCGACCGACACGCTGGTGCCGCCATTGCCGGCAGCCGTCGCGAGTTCGCGCGTCGCGCTCGCATAGCCCGTCATGCTGTAGATCATGGTTCGTCTCGCCGTCTGGTGCCCTCGCGGGCGGGGAATACATCGAGGCGCCCGGCGCATCGGAAGGCGCGGGGCGGGAAGCGCGCATTATCCCATTTTTGCGGACCACCCCGCCGGGCAAGCGCGCCGTTCGGCGCTAAAATCGGGGTTTCCTCCCCTTCCGCGATTTCCCCATGACGTCTCCCGTTTCCCGCCCGAGCGGCCGCCGCGCCGACGAACTGCGCAAGGTCGCCCTCACGCGCCACTACACGAAACACGCCGAAGGCTCCGTGCTGGTCGAATTCGGCGACACCAAGGTGCTCTGCACCGCCAGCGTCGCCGAGCGCGTGCCCGAGTTCCTGCGCGAGCGCGGGCAAGGCTGGCTGACCGCCGAATACGGGATGCTGCCGCGCGCGACCCACACGCGCAGCGACCGCGAAGCGGCGCGCGGCAAGCAGACGGGCCGCACGCAGGAAATTCAGCGCCTGATCGGCCGCGCGCTGCGCGCGGTGTTCGATCTCGAGGCGCTCGGCCCGCGCACGATCCACCTCGACTGCGACGTGATCCAGGCCGACGGCGGCACGCGCACGGCCAGCATCACCGGCGCGTTCGTCGCCGCGCACGACGCGGTGTCGAAGCTGATCGCGGCCGGCAAGCTCGCGCGCTCGCCGATCACCGACCACGTCGCCGCGATCTCGGTCGGCGTGTACGAAGGCGCGCCCGTGCTCGACCTCGACTACGCGGAAGACTCGCGCTGCGACACCGACATGAACGTCGTGATGACGGGCGCGGGCGGCTTCGTCGAAGTCCAGGGCACGGCCGAAGGCGTGCCGTTCTCGCGCGCCGAGATGAACGCGCTGCTCGACCTCGCGCAGGGCGGGATCGCCGAGCTCGTGCGGCTGCAGAAAGAGGTCCTGGGTGCGACCCATGCCTGACGACCGCACCGTCGCGCCGCTGTCGCGCATCGTTCTCGCGTCGAACAACGCAGGCAAGCTGCGCGAATTCACCGCGCTGTTCTCGACGGTCGGCATCGAGATCGTCCCGCAGGGCGACCTCGCGGTGCCCGAGGCAGAGGAGCCGTTCGGCACGTTCATCGAGAACGCGCTGACCAAGGCGCGCCACGCGTCGCGGCTCACCGGGTTGCCGGCGATCGCCGACGATTCCGGCCTGTGCGTGCGCGTGCTGCGCGGCGCGCCGGGCGTCTATTCGGCGCGCTATGCGCAGCGCGCGGGCCGCGACAAGGGCGACGAGGCGAACAACGCGTATCTCGTCGAGCAGTTGCGCGGCGTCGCCGACCGGCGCGCGTACTACTGCTGCGTGCTTGCGCTCGTCCGCCATGCGGACGATCCGGAACCGCTGTTCGCCGAAGGGCGCTGGGCCGGCGAGATCGTCGATACGCCGCGCGGTGATCACGGATTCGGCTACGACCCGTATTTCTACCTGCCGTCGCTCGGCGCGACGGCCGCCGAACTCGAGCCGGCCGTGAAGAACACGCACAGCCACCGCGCGCTGGCGCTGAAGGCGCTGCTCGCGCGGCTCGCGCGGCTCGCGGAGGAAGCATGAACCTGCCCGATACCCCTTCGCTGCGGGAGGCGGCATGAGCCAGGCCGCGGAAACCGGCGCGCGCGTCGTCGCGACCTTCACGTCGCCCGGCCAGGTGCGCCTCACGTCGCTGCCGCCGCTCGCGCTGTACGTGCATTTCCCGTGGTGCGTGCGCAAGTGCCCGTACTGCGATTTCAACTCGCACGAATGGAAAGGCGAACGGTTTCCGGAAGCCGACTATCTCGACGCGTTGCGCGCCGATCTCGAGCAGGCGCTGCCGCTCGTCTGGGGGCGGCAGGTGCATACGGTGTTCATCGGCGGCGGCACGCCGAGCCTGCTGTCGGCGGCCGGCCTCGACCGGATGCTGTCCGACGTGCGCGCGCTGCTGCCCCTCGACGCCGATGCCGAGATTACGCTCGAAGCGAATCCGGGCACGTTCGAAGCCGCGAAGTTCGCGCAGTTCCGCGCAAGCGGCGTGAACCGCCTGTCGGTCGGCATCCAGAGCTTCAACGAAGCGCACCTGAAGGCGCTCGGCCGGATTCACGACACCGCGCAGGCGCGCGCGGCCGTCGACATCGCCGCGAAGAACTTCGACAACTTCAACCTCGACCTGATGTTCGCGCTGCCGAACCAGACGCTCGACGAATGCCGCACCGACATCGAGACCGCGCTGTCGTTCGCGCCGCCGCACCTGTCGCTGTATCACCTGACGCTCGAGCCGAATACGCTGTTCGCGAAGTTTCCGCCCGTCGTCCCCGACGACGACGCGTCGGCCGACATGCAGGAATGGATTCACGCGCGCACGGCCGAAGCCGGCTACGGGCGCTACGAAGTATCCGCGTACGCGAAGCCGAATCATCAGTGCAAGCACAACCTGAACTACTGGCGCTTCGGCGACTATCTCGGGATCGGCGCGGGCGCCCACACGAAGCTGTCGTTCCCCAACCGGGTCCTGCGGCAAGCACGCTACAAACATCCGGCAACCTTCATCGAACAGGCCAAGGCCGGCACGGCCGTGCAGGAGGAGCGTGAAGTCGGCGCGCGCGACCTGCCGTTCGAATTCATGCTGAACACGCTGCGGCTCGTCGAGGGCTTTCCCGTGCACAGCTTCGTCGAACGCACGGGCCTGCCGATGAGCACGATCGAGCCCGCGTTGAAGGAAGCGGAACGGCGCGGATTGATCACGCGCGATTTCACCCAAATCGCGCCGACGCCGCTCGGCCAGCGTTTCCTCAACGACCTGCAGGAATTGTTCCTGCGCGACGACTGAACGGATGAACGCGGCGGCATTTCGGTTACAATGCCGCCTCGTGTGGAAGCGTGGCCGAGCGGTTTAAGGCACTGGTCTTGAAAACCAGCGACGGGAAACTGTCCGTGAGTTCGAATCTCACCGCTTCCGCCAGGAAATTCGCCGAACCCCGTCCATTCGCAGAATGACGGGGTTTTTGTTTGTCCGCACGCGTGCGGCCCGCACGTCCCGACGCATCGCGCCAGATGCCGTTACAATCCCGCGCTCCGATTCGCGAAACGGGAAATCCACGTCATGAAGCCCTTCCTCGCCTCGTCGCTCGTCGCCGTGCTGGCCGCCGTCAGCACGCATGCGGCGGCCGACACCGCCTCCGGCAGCGACGCGCAAGCGTCGTGCGCGATCGCGTACGTGACCGGCGTCGGCGGTTCGCCGCGCGGGCTGAGCGAATATCTCGCGAGCCCGTCGCCGTACAACTACCTGAAGGACAACGAGCTCCAGTGCAAGGTGGCGGACGACGGACGCACGTCGAACTGCACCGGCGTGACCTATCTGCGCAACGAACAGGTCAGCGTGTACGACGATTCCGATCCGGCGACGCTGACCGTCGTCGCGCGCGTGGAACTCGATCATGGCCAGAAGTATCCGGTAATCGTCGTCGTGCAGCGCAAGGACGCGCGCTGCAAGCAATGACGCCCGCCATGTGATGCCCCCTTTCCGTCGCCCGCTGATGGAATCGGCGCCGGATCGCCGACGCGCCGAAGCGACGGGGTGCGAGCGTCCCGGACGCCCGCGGCCGCACACAGCCGGACACCTCCCGGCCCGCCCCGCCATCGCCTAGAATTCGTTCAACACGGCGACACGAACGCCGCCGCGTGTTCGATGTATTCGATGCCGCACGCGCCACCCCTGCGCGCGGCACACGGAGATCGCCATGACCGACCTGTCGACCGCGACGGACCACGTCGATTACGAAGGCTTCGAAATCCATGTCGTGCCGGCCGCGATGCCCGGCAGCGACACGCGCTATACCTACACCGGCTACGTGTGCCATCCGGGCGTGAATCCCGCGCTGCCCGGCCATGCGGTGCCGTTCCACGCGGACGGCGAGGAAAGCTTCGCGAGCGTCGACGAGGCGACCCACGAAGCCGTGCACATCGGCAAGAGCATCATCGACGGCACGCACCCCGACCTGTCGGTCCTGTCGCTCGTGACGCACGGCTTCTGACGCGGCCGGAACGCATCGCCGACGATTCCCCGGAAGGCCGCCGAGGTTGCCGCGTCGGCTGACCGCGCCGCGCGACCGAACGATCGCAGCGTGCCGCAGCTTTCAGCCTTCCAACACGCGCGTGCGCCGCGGACGCTGTCACATGTCGCGTCACATCGCGGTGCACGACGGCGTTGCTCGACGCGACGTCCGGCCGGCGTCATCCGCGATCGCAACGACCGATCCCGCGCGCTATGCGTTTCCCCCCATATCGTCTCGCGTCGGTACGCCTATCATTTTTTTATCGTCCCTCCCGGCCATCACGTCATGCGCCCCCTTCTCCGTCCGCGCGTCCCCCGGCTGCGTGTTGCTGCGCTGGCCGCGGTCGCCCTGCTTGCCGCGTGCACGATCACGCCGCCTTCGTCGTTACGCTCGGTCCTGACGATTCCGTCGGTCATACGCAGCGGCAATCTCGACCAGTATCGCGTCGAGGTCGCGCACCGCGTCGCCGAACGCAATCCGTCCGGCATGCTGCACGGCACACCGCAGGCCATGCTGCGTTCGCTCGTCGTCGTGGCCTTCACCGTCGACGGCAGCGGCCGCGTGATCAACGCATCCGTCTATCGCAGCAACGGCGACAGTGAGGCGGAGGCGCTCGCGCTCGCGTCGCTGCGCCGCTCGGCGCCGCTGCCGGCGCCGCCGTCGCGGCTGCTCGACGGCAACGGTCGGCTCGAACTGATGGAAGGCTGGCTCTTCAACGACGACGGCCACTTCCAGCTGCAAAGCACCGCGTCCGCGCAGGCGCAATCGATCGACTGACGCGCCGCCGCGGCCCGATTGCCGGTGGGCGCCGCCGCTGGCTATAATTTTCCGCACTCGCGCGGCCATCACGCCGCGCGCGCGTTCGCGCGCCCCACCCGGCAAGCGAGCCGACCACGCCGGCACCGGGCGGCGGCGACGTACCCGTCTCCATCGTCGACCGGCGGGTGACGTCCGCGCCACGGCGCACGTCCACGCCGCCACCGCGTCATCCGCATCAATCATTTGCCCGGCTATCGGCAGGCAGTCGCTTGCCCCGGCGCACGCCCAGCCGGCTGCCCCAACGACAAAACGGAGACATCCATGTCCGCATCCCCCGCAACCGTTGCACACGCAACCGGTTCGGCCGGCGCCGTCAGCCACCGGCGCATCGTGTTCGCGAGCTTCATCGGCACCGCGATCGAGTTCTACGATTTCTACGTGTACGCGACGGCCGCCGCGCTCGTCATCGGCCCCGTATTCTTCCCGCACGGCTCCGCGACGGCGCAAGCGCTGTCAGCGTTCGTCACGTTCGGGATCGCGTTCATCGCACGCCCGATCGGCTCGTTCCTGTTCGGGCACTTCGGCGACCGCATCGGCCGCAAGTCGACGCTCGTCGCATCGCTGCTCGTGATGGGCGTGTCCACCACCGCGATCGGCTTCGTGCCCGGCTACGACGCGATCGGCGCGCTCGCGCCGGTGCTGCTGTGCGTGCTGCGCTTCGGCCAGGGGATCGGCCTCGGCGGCGAATGGGGCGGCGCTGCGCTCCTCGCGACCGAGCACGCGCCGCAGGGCAAGCGCGGCTGGTTCGGGATGTTCCCGCAACTGGGGCCGTCGGTCGGCTTCCTGATGTCGAACGGGCTGTTCTTCGCGCTCGCGCTGTCGCTGTCCGACGCGCAGTTCCGCAGCTGGGGCTGGCGCATCCCGTTCCTCGTCAGCGCGGTGCTCGTCGCGCTCGGCCTGTACGTGCGGCTCAAGATCACCGAAACGCCCGCGTTCCAGGCGGCGCTCGACCGCAACGAGCGCGTGCGCGTGCCGGTCGCGACGCTCGTCACGCAACACTGGCGGCCGACGCTGCTCGGCGCGCTCGCGATGGTCGTCTGCTACACGCTGTTCTACATCTCGACGGTGTTCTCGCTGTCGTACGGCGTGTCGGCGCTGCATATTCCGCGCCAGAGCTTCCTCGGCCTGCTGTGTTTCGCAGTCGTCTTCATGGGTCTCGCGACGCCGCTGTCCGCATGGGCGTCGGACCGCTTCGGCCGCAAGCCGGTGCTGGTCGTCGGCGCGATCGCCGCGCTGCTGTCGGGGTTCGCGATGGAACCGCTGCTCGGCAGCGGCTCGATGCCGCTCGTCGCGCTGTTCCTGACGATCGAGCTGTTCCTGATGGGCGTGACGTTCGCACCGATGGGCGCGCTGCTGCCGGAATTGTTCCCGACCAATGTCCGCTACACGGGCGCGGGCGTCGCGTACAACCTCGGCGGGATCCTCGGCGCGTCGATCGCGCCGTATATCGCGCAACTGCTGGCCGCGCGCGGCGGGCTGTCGTGGGTCGGCGGCTACGTGTCGGTGGCGGCGGCGATCAGCCTGATCGGCGTACTGCTGATGCGCGAAACGCGCGACGCGTCGCTCGTCTGACCCTTCGGGGCGACCCGGGTTGTACGGCGGCGGGCGCTGCCTATACTCGATCCTGGGCGCGTCGTTGCGCGCCCGGGGATCCCGCCCCGACAAGGAGCCGCCGCCATGAATATCCGCCTTGCCAATGCCGATCTCGTGCTGATCCTTGCGCTCGCGCTCGGTGGCGCGCTGTTGCTCGCGCTGCGGTTCCGGCCGAAGACCTGGCGCGGCCTCGTGTTCGAGGCGCTGCTGGCGAATCTGGCGGCCATCGCAGCCGTCGTCACGGTCGAAGCACTGCTCGCCTGACCGCGGCCGCCGCGCCGCGTCAGGCCAACAGCCGCGCGCGCACCGCGCCGTAGGCCGGGCAAACCGTATCGATCGCATCCAGCGCCTCGTCGACGGTCGGCATCGCGCCCGGCTCGCCGATCGACAGCGCATTCGGCACGCCGCCGATGCCGCAATGATGGCGCGACGTCGCGACGAAAATCATGACGGTGGGCCGCTGCAGTGCGTGCGCCATGTGCACGAACCCCGTATCGACACCCACCACGAGCGCGGCCCGGCCAAGCGCCGCGCCGAGCTCACGCACCGTCATCGCCGGTAACACGACCGCGCCCGGCGCCCGCGCGGCGATATCGCGCGCATCGTCGTGCTCGGCCGCCGATCCCCACGGCAACAGCACGCGCACGCCGCGCGCCATCATCTGCGTCGCAAGGGCGGCCCAGTGCTCGGCCGGCCACTTCTTGTCGGGATTGGACGTCGCATGGAACAGCAGCATGAACGGCCCGCCGTCGGTCACGGCGGCCGGCAGGTTCGCATCCTGCGGCGCGACGATGCCGTGCGTGGCAGGCCCTTCCGGCACGTAGCCGAGCGCTTCGCCGGCACTCACGCGCATCCCGTGCCATGCGTCGCAGTCCGGCCGCGGACCGAAACGGTGCGAATACGCGAAGCGCGCACCCGTTTCGCCGAGATCCTGCGTCTGGTAGCCGAAGCGACGCGCGCCACGCGCCAGCGACGAAATGATCGCGCTCTTGTACACGCCGTGCAGATCGATGATCGCGTCGTAGCGGTGCGCACGCAACGCACCGATCGATGCCGAGATCGCCTTCAGGTCGCCGGCATTGCGCAGTTTCTTGAAACGGCGCAGCGGCGCGCACAGGACGGCGCTCACACCCGGATGCCAGCGTACGACCTCCGCGCACGATTCGTCGACGGCCCAGTCGACCGTCACGCCGGGGAAAGCGCGATGCAGGTCGGCGACGACAGGCAGCGTCTGGACGACATCGCCGAGCGACGTCACTTTCACGATAAGGATACGTTTCACGATTTGCGGGGACTCTCGACTGGCCATTCTGGCATGCTAACGACCGTTGCTATGTACAGACATTACGCGAGCATTACATTTGCAACAAATTGCATCTCTTTTGTGAATTTTTGTCGTCCTTCTCGGAGCATCGTCGCCCCGGTGGCATCCGGTTCTTTTTATAATTCCCTCTTTGCCCTCCGGCCCGAGCCCATGCCGCGCCCTGCCCTTCCCGCGCTGTTTCCCGCCCTTACCCGCCGCTCGCTGCGAATCTGGCGCCAGTATGGTGTTTTCTGGCTCGGCGCGATCGTCGTCGGCCTCGCGGCCGTACTGTATGCCCGATTGATCGACTGGGGTTACGAGACTTTTCGCGCGATGCGCGATCACGCCGTCTGGCTGCCGCTGCTGCTGACGCCGGCGATCGCCGCCTTGTCGGCATGGATCACGCGCCGCTTTTTCCGCGGCGCCGAGGGCAGCGGCATCCCGCAGGTGATCGCGACGCTGCATGCGCGCCCGAGCGCATTCGGCGCGCGGCTGCTGACGCTGCGCATCCTGTTCGGCAAGGTGCTGATTTCGTTCCTCGGCATCCTCGGCGGCTTCACGATCGGCCGCGAGGGGCCGACCGTGCAGGTCGGTGCGGCGCTGATGTTCAACCTGCGGCGCTTCTACCCGCGCTCGAACGCGCAGATCGAACGCCAGCTCGTGCTCGCTGGCGCGGCGGCCGGACTGTCGGCCGCATTCAATACGCCGCTCGCGGGCATCGTGTTCGCGATCGAGGAACTGACCCGCAGCTTCTCCGCACGCGCGAGCGGCGTACTGATCACCGCGATCATCCTCGCCGGCGTCGTCGCGCTCGGGCTGAACGGCAACTACACGTATTTCGGCACGATCAACGCCGGGCTCCATTTCCCGAAGCTGCTGGCGGTGGCGGTGCTGGTCACCGCGATCGTGACGGGCATCGCGGGCGGCTTGTTCTGCTGGCTGCTGCTGAACACGGGGCGCTGGCTGCCCGCGCAACTGCTGGGCCTGTACCGTGAGCGGCCGGTCGCGTTCGCCGCGCTGTGCGGCTTCACGATCGCCGTCGTCGGGCTCGTGTCCGGCGGCACGACGTTCGGCAGCGGCTATGCGGAGGCGCGCGGCCTGCTCGACGGCAGTCAGCAGCTGTCGGTGTTCTATCCGCTCCTGAAGATGGTGTCGATGGTCGCGTCGTACCTGCCGGGCATCCCGGGCGGGATCTTCGCGCCGTCGCTGTCGATCGGCGCCGGCTTCGGCAACGTGCTGCATGCCGTGTTCAGCAACATGAGCCTGCCGATGCTGATCGCGCTCGCGATGGTCGGCTATCTGGCCGCCGTCACGCAGTCGCCGATCACGTCGTTCGTGATCGTGATGGAAATGATCAACGGTCACGCGCTCGTGATTTCGCTGATGGCGACCGCACTGGTATCGAGCCGGGTATCGCGCTTTTTCGCGCCGCCGCTCTACGAGACGCTCGCGCAGCGCTATCTCGCGCCGCCCGTCGCGCCGGCCGCGGCAACCGCAGCGCCCGCGGCGGGCAACATGACCGACGTGACCGAACCCCAGGATGCAACGGCGGCCCCCGCCGATCCGCTCGACACGCTGCGCGACGAAGGCGACGAAGGCGACGAGGAGCCGGCCGCTGCGGCGCCGGCCGACAGCGCTGCGGACACGGCGGCGCCGCACGATGCCGGGCCCGCTGCGACCGATGCGAACGGCCCGACGCAACAGCACGGCCCGCGCGACGCTCAGTAGATCACGACGGGCGCCGGCCGGTAGTAGACCGGCCGCGCCGGCACGACGATGCACCCGGCCAGTGTGATCGCGACGAGCGCGATGGCGATTGCGGTTCTTTTCATCGCGCGCCGCCATCAAGCCCAGTGGCCGCGGGTCCAGAACCAGTTCGGGCCGCGCTGGTCCCAATGCCCGGGCACCCACTGCATGCCGACGCGCTCGGCCTCCCAGTGGCCGCCGATCCACACGTAGCGCCCATGCTCCCAATGCCAGTGCCCGCGCTCCCACACGTAGCCCACGCGCGTGGCCGGTACGACCTCGTAGCGCACGGGCGGCGGCGCATTCGGCGCGACGGCGACGATTTCCCCGGTAGGCACGGCGACCGGCTCCGTGATGACCATGCGTCCCTGCGGCGCGATCACGGGCGTGCCGACGAGAATCTCGTCCGCATGCGCGGCGAACGGCGCGACGACGGCCGACAGGCTCGCGGCGAACAGCACGAGCGAAACGATACGACGTGAAACGGTAGAGACAGCCATCACAACCTCCTGGTTGAACAACACACGTGAGCGTATTCGTTCAATGCGGGAGGGTCGATGACGGACGACAGGCGTCGTGTTACGGCGCGCCCGAAAGTGCAACAGGGCGTAAGACGCGCACGGCGGCGGGCGCCGCCGTGCGGAGGGACACGCGCTCAGCGTCAGGCTTGCGGGATCTCGATCTTCACTTCGAGGACTTCGAGATCGTCCTGGCGCTCGAGGCTCACGCGGATGTCATCGTCCGAAATATGGACGTACTTCGAGATGACCGCGACGAGCTCTTTCTGCAGCGCCGGCAGGTAATCGGCAGGCGGCCGGCCGCCGACCCGCTCGTGCGCGATGATGAGCTGCAGGCGCTCCTTCGCGACCGATGCGGACTTCTTCTTCTCGCCGAGGAGAAACGAAAGGATGGACATGGGCGGCCTCCGTTACTTGCTGCCGAAGAGGCGCTGCAGCAGGCCCGGCTTCTGGTAATCGGTGAAGCGCAGCGGCTTGTCCTCGCCGAGAAAGCGGGCAACGACGTCCTTGTACGCTTCCGCAACGTCGGTACCGTCGATATGCACGGCCGGCAGACCCTGGTTCGACGCATGCAGCACGGCTTCCGACTCGGGCACCACGCCGATCAGCTTGATGCGCAGGATCTCGCTGATGTCCTCGAGCGACAGCATCTCGCCTTCGCTCACGCGCTTCGGGCTGTAACGCGTGATCAGCAGGTGTTCCTTGATCGGCTCCTTGCCTTCGGTCGCGCGCTTCGTCTTCGACGACAGGATGCCGAGAATGCGGTCCGAGTCGCGCACCGACGACACTTCCGGGTTCGTGACGATCAGCGCTTCATCCGCGAAGTACATCGCATGCAGCGCGCCGGCTTCGATACCGGCCGGCGAATCGCAGACGATGTATTCGAAGTCCATCGCGACGAGGTCGTTCAGCACCTTCTCGACGCCGTCGCGCGTCAGCGCATCCTTGTCGCGCGTCTGCGACGCCGGCAGGATGAACAGGTTCTCGCACTTCTTGTCCTTGATCAGCGCCTGGTTCAGGTTCGCTTCGCCCTGGATCACGTTCACGAGGTCATACACGACGCGACGCTCGCAGCCCATGATGAGATCGAGGTTGCGCAGGCCGACGTCGAAGTCGATCACGGCCGTCTTGTGGCCGCGCAGCGCGAGACCCGACGCGAAGCTCGCGCTCGTCGTCGTCTTGCCCACGCCGCCCTTGCCCGAGGTCACCACGATGATTTTTGCCATTTACCCAATACCCTGTGTTCGTCAATGAGAGCCGATCGATCCGGAGCGCACCGCGTGAATCACGTCAGGCGCAGCGGTTCGATCATCAGTTTTTCCTCTTCGAGCCGGATCTGTACCGATTTGCCCAGTACGTCGGCGGGCAGCGGGTTCTCGGTCGTTCGATAGATACCCGCGATCGAAATCAGTTCCGGTTCGAGACACGTGCAGAAAATGCGCGCGTCGTGATTGCCGTGCACGCCCGCGAGCGCGCGGCCGCGCAACGGCGCGTAGATGTGGATATTGCCTTCCGCGATGATTTCCGCGCCGTGACTGACCGGCGCGAGCACCACGAGGTCTCCTTTCGCGTAAATCTGCTGCCCCGAACGCAACGGCCGGTCGATCACCAGCGTCTGGCCGCCGGCCTGCACGAGCGTCGGCGCGGGCTCCGACGGCTGTTCGGGCGCCGCTGCGGCTGCCGCTGCGGCGGCGGGCTCGACGGCTGGCACGGCCGCCGGCTCCGCTTCGTCGGCAGGTTTCGCGGCCGGCGCGCGGCGATCGCGCGCCTCCAGCAACGGCAGGCCGGCTTCCCCCGCCCAGCCCTGCGTTGCCAGTGCGACGACGCCCACCGGACGCATCCGCACGTCGTTCAGCATCTGGCGGATGTCCGCGAGCGCGACGCGCTCGCCGTCAGCCAGGCGGCGGACGTCGATCGCGACGACATCGTCGGCGAAAAACTCGGGAGTCGCTTCGAAGCGCTTGACCAGTTCGGTACGCAACGCATCGAGATCGGTCGTCTTCACGGTGAACAGCAACGTATCGACCGATCCGCTGCGCAGCTCGAAGAATGGCGATTTTTTAAGCGACATGGACACTCTGCAAAAATTTTTTGCGTATTTTACAGGCGTCCACGCGGGCGGCCATTATTTTTGGGACTCAGGGTTGCGGCGGCCCGGGCGGACGCGCAACCGGCAGGCGGGCAGGCCAGCGGGCGATCGGACTTTTGTCGCGCCGCGCGGCGGGCTATTTCGAGGTCGGGTCAGTGCTTCACCTGCGACACGAACAGCGATTTCATCGCGCCGGGCATCCGCGCGATCGGCGCATGTTCGCCGGTGTTGCCGAAACCGGCACGCTCGTAGAAACGGATCGCGTTGCGATTCGCATCGGCGATCCACGCGTAGACGTCGGTGGCGCCGCGCTCGGCGAGCCATGCGGTGGCCGTCTCCAGCAGCAGCACGCCGCCCCGCAGATGACGCACCGCATGCGCGACCCACAGTTCGCTGACGAACGCGCGCCGATCGGGCGTGTTGTCGAAATACGCGCCGATCATGCCCGCCGGGTGGCCTTCGGTGTACAGCAGGAAAGTCGTCGACTCGTCGGACACGGCGCGCTGCGCGGCGATCGCCGACGCCGCGTCCGTTTCGACGGTCAGCAATTCGGCCTCCGGCGCTTCGCCGGGCGCATAGGGCTCACGCAGCGATGCGGCGCGGAGTTCGCGATACACGCCGCCCTGGTCGGCAGCGATACGACGAACGGTCAAGGTCGAACTCATGCAGGCACAGCCCCCTTCGGACAGCAAGCTAGTAGCTTCAACCGAAAGCGGGGCATGAGTCAAATCGTAATTTTCAAATGGCGGCGCGGATCGAAAGGCGGCAGATGTCATCAGCGACGACCCGCACCGCTCGGTGTGCAGGTGCAGCATCGGGGCATCGACGCGGACGACGGAAGGGTGAGCGCGATCGCGTGATCCGGCGCTACGCGTCGTTCTCCTTGCGGTGCGCGGCCGGCCGGTCTCGAACCGCGTTGCAACGCGTCGCCGCGGCCGTAACGCTACGTAATATAAGCGAACCAAAGCGCACGGCGCCCATACTTCGGCAGCCTCATTATTGCGACGCAACATCTGTTGCAGCCCCGTCACACCGGCCTGTGCGCGCCGCACGCCGAGCCAATCGTCTGACGAACGCGCCGCCGCGCGGGCCGATCCGCCGTCATCGGTACGTTTCAATCCGCGCGTAGCGGCCCCGCCCCGCCCTGCGTCTCGCGCCACCCGTCGTTTGGAGCGCCGCGCCTAGCGCGCGGGTTTGGCAAGCGCGCGCACCGGTCGTATAACAGGCAGAACCGGGCAACGATCCGGCGCTGCCGCGCGCGTCGCGGACCACGTGGATTCGAACAATCTTGCATGCGGCCGCCCGCGGGCCGGCCGACTGGAGGGAGACAATGGCAATGACCGACGGATCGGCCTCGGGCTGGTCGGATGGCAAGCGTTACCTGTGGCTGCTCGGCGCGCTGACGATCACGCTGCCGATCCTCGCCGCGCAACTCGCGCTGTCGACGGGCCTTCACGTGTTCTGGTGGTTCGGCCCGCTGTTCGCGTTCGGCGTGATCCCGATTCTCGACACGCTGATCGGCGACGATCGCGACAATCCGCCCGAGGCCGTCGTGCCGCACCTCGAACGCGAGCGCTATTACCGGTACATCGTCTATCTCGCAACTTTCGTCGAATACGTCGCATTCTTCATGTGCGTCTGGATCGTCGGCACGCACGCGCTCGCGTGGTACGACTACGTCGGCTTCGCGCTGTCTCTCGGCGCCGCGACGGGCATCTCGATCAACACCGCGCACGAACTCGGGCACAAGACCGACCGCTTCGAACGCTGGCTCGCGAAGATCACGCTCGCGCCGGTCGCGTACGGCCACTTCTACGTCGAGCACAATCGCGGCCATCACGTGCGCGTCGCGACGGCCGAGGATCCGGCGAGCGCGCGCTACGGCGAGTCGTTCTGGGCGTTCCTGCCGCGTACGGTGACGGGCAGCATCCGCTCCGCGTGGCGGCTCGAGAAGGCTCGCCTCGAACGGCTCGGCCATTCGCCGTGGACCTGGCGCAACGAAGTGCTTCACGCATGGGCGATGACTGTCGTCGTGTGGGGCATCGCGATCGCGATGGCCGGCAAGGTCGTGATCCCGTTCCTCGTGATCCAGGCCGTCTACGGCGCGTCGCTGCTCGAAGTCGTGAATTACGTCGAGCACTACGGGCTCGGCCGCCGCAAGCTGCCGAACGGGCGCTACGAGCGCTGCACGCCGCAGCATTCGTGGAACAGCAATCACGTCGTCACGAACCTGTTCCTGTACCAGTTGCAGCGACACGCCGACCATCACGCGAATCCGACGCGCTCGTACCAGGCGCTGCGCCACTTCGACGATGCGCCGCAATTGCCGGCCGGCTACGCGACGATGATCCTGTTCGCGTACGTACCGCCGCTCTGGTATCGCGTGATGAATCCGCGAGTCGTCGCGCACTATCGCGGCGACATGGCGCAATCGAATATCAAGCCGTCGATCCGCGACAGGGTGCTGGCGCAGTATCCGGCGGCGGGGTGATGGGTCGGCAGGACTGTGTAGAAGCCGGCGAGGGCTGTGGGAGACGGTTGGCGCGCCGGCAACCGGTTTGCATGCGCACGGTGCGACAGCGACGCCGTCACGCCATTTCCGGCAACGCGGACATGGCCCGGTGACGACGGCAGTCAGCCATGCAAAACCGTCAGGACTTCCGACAGTCGGTGCGTCACGGGGCCGCGGTATTCGTCATGCAGCGAGCCGGCATCGAAGATGCGGCAGGATCGCGCCGGCACGATCCGATGCAGCCGTCGTAGCCAGCCTGTCGTCACCGCATCCGTAATCGACACGTTGCACCGACGACCCAAAACGAAAAACCCCTTGATCCTTCCGGATCAAGGGGCTTCGTATTTTGGCGGAGAGGGTGGGATTCGAACCCACGGTACGGGGAAACCGTACGCCTGATTTCGAGTCAGGTACATTCGACCACTCTGCCACCTCTCCTTCCTTGCTGCATTTCGCGGCTGGTCGTTTCCGCGAGAAAAAGATTATAAGACGATCGCTTCGAGGCTGACAAGCCCTTTCTGCAAATTTTTTGCGAAGGCTCCGAAAGACCCGCGTTACGACGCCTGTGCCGGCGCGTCGATCCGCTCCATGCCGCCCATGTACGGACGCAGCACTTCCGGCACCGTGACCGAGCCGTCCGCGTTCTGGTAGTTCTCCAGCACCGCGACGAGCGTGCGGCCGACCGCCAGACCCGAACCGTTCAGCGTATGCACGAGCTCCGGCTTGCCGTGCGCGTTGCGGAACCGCGCCTGCATCCGGCGCGCCTGGAACGCCTCGGTGTTCGAGCAGCTCGAGATCTCGCGATAGGTGTTCTGCGCGGGCAGCCACACCTCAAGGTCGAACGTCTTCGCGGCCGAAAAGCCCATGTCGCCCGTGCACAGCGTGATCACGCGGTACGGCAGGCCGAGCTTCTGGAGGATCGCTTCCGCGTGGCCGACCATTTCGTCGAGCGCCGCGTACGACGTTTCCGGCGCGACGACCTGCACCATCTCGACCTTGTCGAACTGGTGCTGACGGATCATCCCGCGCGTGTCGCGGCCGTACGAACCGGCTTCCGAGCGGAAGCACGGGGAATGCGCGGTGAGCTTGATCGGCAGCGCGGAGGCGTCGACGATCGACTCGCGCACGGTATTCGTCAGCGAAATCTCGGACGTGGAGATCAGGTATTGCGTGACCGTGTTTTCCGCACCGCCCTTCTCGACGCGGAACATGTCGTCCGCGAACTTCGGCAACTGGCCCGTGCCGTACAGGATCTCCGGGTTCACGATGTACGGCGTATACGTTTCGGTATAGCCGTGCTGCTGCGTGTGCGTATCGATCATGAACTGCGCGAGTGCGCGGTGCAGGCGCGCGATCGGGCCGCGCAGCATCGTGAAGCGCGCACCGGCGAGCTTCGCGCCCGTCTCGAAATCGAGGCCGAGCGGCGTGCCGACGTCGACGTGATCCTTCACCGCGAAGTCGAACTGGCGCGGCGTGCCCCAGCGGCGCACCTCGACGTTGTCGGCTTCGTCCTTGCCGACCGGCACGCTTTCGTGCGCGACGTTCGGCATGCCCAGCATCAGGTCGGACAGGCGCGCCTGGATCTCGCCCAGCTTGGCTTCCGACGCCTTCATGTCATCGCCGATCCCGCTGACCTCGGCCATCACGGCCGACGTGTCCTCGCCCTTGCCCTTCATCGCGCCGATCTGCTTCGACAGGCTGTTGCGGCGCGCCTGGAGCTCTTCGGTGTGGGTCTGGATCGCGCGGCGTTCCGCTTCGAGTGCGGAGAACGCGGCGACGTCGAGGGTGTAGCCGCGATCGGCGAGGCGCTTGGCGACGCCGTCGAGGTCTTTGCGCAGCAACTGGATGTCGAGCATGGGAGGACTTGGAAAATCGTTGTGTAAGACGGGAATTCTAACGCACCGCGCGGCCGCCACGGCGTCGGCCGGATGGACAATGCCGCAAATGGGCAGCCATGGCAGTATCGCATTCGCGGTCCGCCGCATCGGCGGCCGGCGAACTGCCGAGCGCGTGGCCATGACGGGATCGCACCACGCCCGCGCCGGCTGGCGGCAACCGAATCGGGCGGAGCGCCGGCTCCGCGTCACAGCCCCAAGGAATCCGATGACCATCGAACTCGACAAGGATGTTCGCGACCGCGCGATCGCGTCGCTGCAACGCTATTTCACAGAAAACATGGACGAGCCGATCGGCAACATCCAGGCCGGCGCGCTGCTGCATTTCTTCATTCAGGAAGTCGCGCCGGCGATCTACAACCTCGCGATCGCCGACGCGCAGGAACGCCTGCATGCGCGGGTCGCCGAACTCGACATCGAATGCCACGAAGAGCCGTTCGAATACTGGAAGAAACAGCAACCGGCCCGCAAGCGCTGACGCCTGCGCGGCAGCGCGGATCGAACCGGCGCGGGCGGCGCCGTCAATCCTTCTTGCCGGCCTCGCGATCGAGCTCGCGCAGCCATGCGAGCTTCTCGGCGATCTTCGACTCCAGCCCGCGCGGCACCGGCTGATACCAGCGCGGCTCGCGCATCCCGTCCGGCAGGTACGTCTCGCCGGCCGCGTACGCGTTCGGCTCGTCGTGCGCGTAACGATAAGCGTGACCGTAGCCGAGCTCCTTCATCAGCCTGGTCGGCGCGTTGCGCAGGTGCACGGGCACCTCGCGCGACTTGTCCTGCTTCACGAACGCCATCGCCTGGTTGAACGCGTTGTAGCCGGCGTTGCTCTTCGCCGCGCACGCGAGATAGATCACGGCCTGCCCGAGCGCGAGTTCGCCTTCCGGCGAGCCGAGCCGTTCATAGGTTTCGGCCGCGTCGTTCGCCACCTGCAACGCGCGCGGGTCGGCCAGGCCGATGTCTTCCCACGCCATCCGCACGATGCGCCGCGCGAGATACTTCGGATCCGCGCCGCCGTCGATCATCCGGCAGAACCAGTACAGCGCGCCGTCCGGGCTCGATCCGCGCACCGACTTGTGCAGCGCCGAAATCTGGTCGTAGAAGTTGTCGCCGCCCTTGTCGAAGCGCCGCGCGTTCAGCGTCATCGCGTTGCTGACGAAATCGGCATCGATCGTCGTGACCCCGGCCGACGTCGCCGCCGTCTGCGCCTGTTCGAGCAGGTTCAGGAAGCGGCGCGCGTCGCCGTCCGCGTAGCCGACCAACGTATCGATCGCCTTGTCGTCGAACGCGAGGCCGTCGAGCGCGATTTCCTGCGCACGTTTCAGCAACTGGCGCATCTCGTCGTCGTTCAGCGACTTCAGCACGTACACCTGCGCCCGCGACAGCAATGCCGAATTGACCTCGAAACTCGGGTTTTCGGTCGTCGCGCCAATGAAGGTCACGAGGCCCGACTCGACGAACGGCAGCAGCGCATCCTGCTGCCCCTTGTTGAAACGGTGGATCTCGTCGACGAACAGGATCGTGTGGCGGCCGGTACGGTTCAGCGTGTCCTTCGCCTGCTCCATCGACTCGCGGATGTCCTTCACGCCGCCGAGCACCGCGGACAGCGCGATGAACTCGCAGTCGAACGCAAGCGCGGTGAGCCGCGCGAGCGTCGTCTTGCCGACGCCGGGCGGCCCCCACAGGATCATCGAATGCGGCTTGCCGGATTCGAACGCGAGCCGCAACGGCTTGCCTTCGCCCAGCAAATGCGTCTGGCCGATCACCTCGGCGAGCGTTTTCGGCCGCAGCGCCTCGGCGAGCGGGCGGCGCGGCTCGACTTGAAACAGGTCGGACATGAACCCTCGCTCCACATCAAACGGTCGCGGCCGAACCGGCCGCCGGACCTGACATTATGACAGCCGCGCGAACGCGCCGCCGGGCCTGGTGCCCGCACCTGTTGCACACGTCCGTTGCACACGTCCGTTGCACACGTCCGTTACACGCGTCCGTTACACGTGTCCGTTACACGCGTCCCAAAACAACACGGGCCCGCCGTTGCCGGCAGGCCCGTGTCGGGAAAACGTGCAACGGAGATCAGCCGTTGATCACGTCCGCGCCCTTCGGCACGACGAACTTGAACGTATCGCCCTTCAGCGACGGGTTCGTCTGGATGTTCGTGAAGGTCAGCAGCGTCACGTTGCCGAACACGTCGTGCAGTTCCATCGCGGCGAGCGTGCCGTTGCGGAAACCGATGCCGATCCGCTGGAACTGCGTGTCCTGCGCCTTCGGCAGCATCTCGAGCCACTCGATGCCGCCCTTCTCGCCCGCATCGCGCAGCGTGTAGTTCTTGTCGAGATCGTTGCTGCCGAACAGGATCGCCGCCGGGCTCGCGCCCAGCGCGCCGTTCAGCTTGCGCTCGGTGACCTGGTTCAGGTCGCGGTCGTACACGTAGAGCTTGTCGCCGTCGGCCTGCAGCACCTGCTGGTACGGCTTCTGATACGTCCAGATGAACTTGCCCGGCCGTGCGAACACGAACGTGCCGCTCGAATTGTCGGTGGGCTTCGGCGCGGCCTGCGCGGCGCTCGCGCCCTTGGCCGGCGCCTTGACGATCTGCTGCGTGAAATCGCCCTTCGCCGAACGGACCTGCGACACGAAGGCCTTCAGTTGCTCGGTGCCGCCCGCGAACGCGTGCGTCGCCGCGAGCATCAGCGACGCGCCGGCGAGCGCCGCGCCAAGCCAGCGCCGCGTCGAACGAAGGGAAGGGGCGAACGAAAGTTGCTGCATGATGCGGTTTTCTCCGTGGGTGGCCGGCGCCGCGGGCGCCGCGGACTCATTCCGCGTCGCGCGCCGGCACAAGAATTTCGCGGTTGCCGCTCGACGACATCGCCGACACGAGCCCCGACTGCTCCATCTGCTCGAGCAGCCGCGCCGCGCGGTTGTAGCCGATCCGCAGATGACGCTGCACGAGCGAGATCGACGCGCGGCGGTTCTTGATGACGATCTCGACCGCCTGGTCGTACAGCGGATCAGACTCGCCGCCGCCTTCGCCGGTTCCCGCGCCGGCCGAGCCCTCGTCGCCGTCGGCGGTGCCGCCTTCGAGCAGACCCTCGACGTAGTTCGGCTCGCCCTGCTCCTTGAGCTTCTCGACGACACGATGCACTTCGTCGTCGGCGACGAACGCGCCGTGCACGCGCACGGGCAGCCCCGAGCCGGGCGGCAGATACAGCATGTCGCCCATCCCGAGCAGCGATTCGGCGCCCATCTGGTCGAGAATCGTGCGCGAGTCGATCTTCGACGACACCTGGAACGCGATCCGCGTCGGCACGTTCGCCTTGATCAGGCCCGTGATCACGTCGACCGACGGCCGCTGCGTCGCGAGGATCAGGTGGATGCCGGCCGCGCGCGCCTTCTGCGCGATCCGCGCGATCAGCTCCTCGACCTTCTTGCCGACGACCATCATCAGGTCGGCCAGCTCGTCGATCACGACGACGATGTTCGGCAGGCGGCCGAGCGGCTCAGGATCTTCCGGCGTCAGGCTGAACGGGTTCGGGATCTTCTCCTCGCGCTTCGCCGCCTCGTCGATCTTGTTGTTGTAGCCGGCGAGGTTGCGCACGCCGAGCTTGCTCATCAGCTTGTAGCGGCGCTCCATCTCCGCGACCGTCCAGTTCAGCGCGTGGCCAGCCTGGCGCATGTCGGTGACGACCGGGCACAGCAGGTGCGGAATGCCTTCGTAGACGCTCATTTCGAGCATCTTCGGATCGATCAGGATCAGGCGCACCTGCTCGGCGGTGGCCTTGTACAGCAGCGACAGGATCATCGCGTTGATCCCGACCGACTTGCCCGAACCGGTCGTGCCGGCCACCAGCAAGTGCGGCATCTTCGCGAGATCCGCGCACACCGGCTTGCCGCCGATGTCCTTGCCGAGGCTCAGCGTCAGCGCCGACGATGCGGCCGCATACACCTCGGAGCCGATGATCTCGGACAGGTGCACCGTCTGCCGACGCTGGTTCGGCAGCTCGAGCGCCATGTAGTTCTTGCCGGGAATCGTCTCGACCACGCGGATCGACACGAGCGACAGCGAACGCGCGAGATCCTTCGCGAGGTTGACGATCTGGCTGCCCTTCACGCCGGTGGCCGGCTCGATCTCGTAGCGCGTGACGACCGGGCCCGGATACGCGGCGACGACGCTCGCCTCGACGCCGAAGTCCTTCAGCTTCTTCTCGATCAGCCGCGACGTGAATTCGAGCGTATCGGCGGAAATCGCTTCCTGCGTCTTCGGCGCCGGGTCGAGCAGCGACACCGGCGGCAGCGTCGAATCGCCCGGCAGGTCGGTAAAGAGCGGCACCTGGCGTTCGCGCTCGACGCGCTCGGACTTCGCCGGCGTGACGACCGGCGGCACGATCGTCACCGGCTCGTGATCCTCGATGCGCACGCGCTCCTCCTCGACCTTGCCTTCACGGCGCACGGCAGCGGCCTCGCCGAGCTTGCGGTCGCGCTCGGCCTCGCGGCGCAGCTTCGCGACGTTGACCGCGGACAGGATCGCGCCGCCGACGCGCTCGGCGACCGACAGCCACGAGAAACGGAAATACAGCGACAGGCCGATCGCGAGCGCGATCAGCAGCAGCAGCGTGCCGCCCGTGAAGCCGAACGCGTGCGACATCGCACCGGCGACGGCCTCGCCGACGACGCCGCCCGGCGCGCGCGGCAACTGCACCTTCAGCGACCACATGCGCAGCGCCTCGATGCCGTCGCATGCGAGCACGACCAGCACGAACGCGAAGATCTCGGTGAGCCAGCCGATCGGCCGCTCCGGTTCGTCCGGAATCGCGTCGTGGCGCGTGATGCGGCGGTAGTTGACGGCGATGCGCCGCCCGAGCGGCACGATCAGCCAGTAGGCCGACAGGCCGAACAGCAGCAGGATGATGTCGGCCGTCCACGCGCCGACGCGACCGGCCCAGTTCGAGATGTGATCGACCTGGGCGGCGTGCGTCCAGCTCGGATCGCGCCGGCTGTAGCTCAGCAGGGCCATCACCAGAAAAGCGCAGAGCGCAACCTGGAGAATCCAGCGGATCTCCGTGAGGAGCTTCGACATCCGGTGCGGCAACGCCTGTGCCTGGGCGGAATAAGGAGCTTTTGCCATGAATCCGTATAAAGAGGACGGGCCGTGCGCCCGCCTGTCGTTCGATCGCGCTTATTGTAAACGCTGCACCGCGCCGCCAAGTGTAAATGACGGTTACATAGCGGGGACCGGGCGCCGAACCGGCGTGGCCGGCCGCGCCATGCGGAGCCGAGGCCCACGTCTGCGACAACGCGCCGCCGCCGGCGAGGCTGCCGCCCGCCTCGCCGCCGCGATACGCGGGGCACGCCGCGAAACGCTATCGCCACGATTGAAACTCTCGTTCGGCAGCGCAGCAACGGGGCCTTTATAATGCCCGTCTGATACCCATCTATGACGGCATCCCGGTCACCCCGGACCGTCCGGCGAGCCGCATCCCGCCCGCCGCAGCCGCCTTTTACGGATTCGCACATGTCCACGCCCAAACACGCCAAAGTCCTGATTCTCGGTTCCGGCCCCGCCGGCTACACGGCCGCCGTCTATGCGGCACGCGCCAACCTGTCCCCGGTGCTGATCACCGGCATCGCGCAGGGCGGCCAGCTGATGACCACGACCGACGTCGAAAACTGGCCGGCGGACGCGAAGGGCGTGCAAGGGCCGGAACTGATGGCGCGCTTCCAGGAGCACGCGGAGCGCTTCAACACCGAAATCGTCTTCGACCACATCCACACCGCGAAGCTGCACGAAAAGCCGATCCGGCTGATCGGCGACTCGGGCGAATACACGTGCGACTCGCTGATCATCGCGACCGGCGCGTCCGCGCAGTATCTCGGCCTGGCCTCCGAGGAAGCGTTCATGGGCAAGGGCGTGTCGGCCTGCGCGACCTGCGACGGCTTCTTCTATCGCAACCAGGAAGTCGCGGTGATCGGCGGCGGCAACACGGCGGTAGAGGAAGCGCTCTACCTGACCGGCATCGCGAAGAAGGTCACGGTGATCCACCGCCGCGACAAGTTCCGCGCGGAGCCGATCCTGATCGACCGCCTGCTGGAAAAGCAAAAGGAAGGCGTCGTCGACATCAAGTGGGATCACGTGCTCGACGAAGTGACGGGCGAAGAGTCGGGCGTCACGGGCCTGCGCATCAAGAACGTGAAGACCGGCGCGACGGAAGACCTGCACGTGCAGGGTGTGTTCGTCGCGATCGGCCACAAGCCGAACACCGATCTGTTCCAGGGCCAGCTGGAGATGAAGGACGGCTACATCCTGACGAAGAGCGGGCTGCAAGGCAACGCGACGTCGACGAGCGTGCCGGGCGTGTTCGCCGCGGGCGACGTGCAGGACAACGTGTACCGCCAGGCGATCACCAGCGCGGGCACGGGCTGCATGGCCGCGCTCGACGCGCAGCGCTACCTCGAAAGCCTGCACGACAAGAAGTAAGCCGGAAGGCTTGCCGCGGCGGGCGCTACAATGGCGTCCGCTGCCGCGAAGCGGGCTCGACCGGAAAGCCGCTGCCGCCGCGCAGCGGCTTTTTTTTGCCCGCGCGCCCGAACGCGCCTGCCCTGTTACCGAATCATGGCGAAGAACCAGCCCCATCCGAGCGATCCCGCGAAGCGGAAGATCGCTGCCCGTCCCGTGACCCCGGCGCCCGCCGCGCCGCCACCCGCGCCCGATGCGGCCGCGTTGCGCGGCCAGGGGCTCGCGGGCCTCGGCGCGTTGCGCAAATCGCTGCAAGGCGAGGCCGATCGTCGCGAACGCGCACGCGTCGAAGCCGCGCAGGCCGAGCGCAAGGCGGAAGCCGACGCGAACCTATTCCGCAACGAAATCGGCACGATCCGGCCGCTGAACGCGCCGCCGCGCGCGTCGTCGGGCCGCATGCCGCCCGACCCGGTGCCGAAGCAGACGCAGCGCGACGAGGAAGCCGTGCTGAACGCGACGCTGTCCGACGAATTCGATCCCGAGACGCTGCTCGACAGCGACGACTCGCTCTATTACCACCGTCCCGGCATCAGCCGCGACGTCGTGCGCAAGCTGCGCAGCGGTGCGTGGATCGTGCAGGCGCAGATCGATCTGCACGGCATGCGGCGCGACGAAGCGCGCGATGCGCTCGCCGAATTCATCCGCGAAGCCGGCAAGAAAGGGCTGCGCTGCCTGCGCGTGATCCACGGCAAGGGGCTCGGCTCGATCGGCAAGGAACCGGTGCTGAAGGGCAAGGTGCGCGCGTGGCTCGTGCAGAAGGAAGAAGTGATCGCGTTCTGCGAAGCGCGCGGCCACGACGGCGGCGCGGGGGCGGTGCTCGTGCTGCTGCAGCCGCACGCGGCGCCGGCCGACCGGGGGCCGCGTGCCGCATCCTAGGCTGACGCTCGCGATCGCGGTACTGGAGGCGATCGCCACGCTGGCTTTCGCGATTTCGGGGTTCATCGAGGCGCGCAAGAATCGCCTCGACTCGGTCGGCACGTTCGTCGTCGCGCTCGCGACCGCCTTCGGCGGCGGCACGCTGCGCGACATCCTGCTCGAGCGCCGGCCGTTCTACTGGGTCGTGCACGACGACTACGTGATCGCGATCTTCGTGCTCGCGCTGTTCGCGCCGTTCGTGCTGCGGATGCTGTCGCGGCTGTCGGCCGAACGGCTGCTGCTGATCGCCGACGCGATCGGGCTCGGCATTTTCAGCATCTCGGGCACGTCGATCGCGCTGGACGCCGAGATGCCGCGCTTCATCGCGGTGATGATGGGCGTGATCACCGGCGTGGTCGGCGGGATCGTCCGCGACGTGCTGTGCAACGACATTCCGCTGATCCTGCGCGATTCCCGGCCGTACGCGACCTGTGCGTTCGTCGGCTGCTGGTTCTACCTGCTGCTCGTGTGGCTGCAGTTCGACTCGGTGTACAGCGTGCTGCTCGCGACCGGCTTCATCCTCGTCGCACGGCTCGCGACGTTCAAGTTCGACGTACGGTTGCCGCATTGACCGGCGCGTCCGTGGACGCGTCAGCCGCATCGCCGAAACGAAAAAGGGGCCGTTCATCGAAACGGCCCCTTCGTCTTTCGTTCAGCGCAAGCGTCGCGTCACGCGATCCGCTCTTCCGACGCCGGATCGAACAGCACGGCCTTCGACACGTCGAACAGCAGCGACTGCGTCTGCCCCGGCTGCGGGTTCGCGGCCGGGTGCACGCGGCTCACGATCCGTTTGCCGTTCACCTGTGCGAACACGTGCGTGTCCGGGCCGGTCGGCTCCGTCACGTCGACGCGCACGTCGATCGGCTGCAGCTTCGATGCCTCGCCGTGATGTGCGTTGCGCGCGTCGGTGATGCGCTCCGGACGCAGGCCGAGGATCACCTCGCGGCCGACGTGCGACTTCAGCTTCGCCGCGTCGAACGGCAGGATCAGCGCGCTGCGCGCGAGGCCCGTGTCGATCTCGAGCGCGATCCCGCTGCCCTGCTCGACCAGCTTGCCGTTGATGAAGTTCATCGGCGGCGCGCCGATGAAGCCCGCGACGAACAGGTTCGACGGCGAATCGTAGATGTCCTGCGGCGCGCCGAACTGCTGGACCACGCCGTCCTTCATCACCGCGATCCGGTCGCCGAGCGTCATCGCCTCGATCTGGTCGTGCGTCACGTAGACGATCGTCGTCCCGAGACGCTGGTGCAGCAGCTTGATTTCCGCGCGCATCTCGATGCGCAGCTTCGCGTCGAGGTTCGACAGCGGCTCGTCGAACAGGAACAGCGACGGATCGCGCGCGAGCGCGCGGCCCATCGCGACGCGCTGGCGCTGGCCACCCGACAGCTGGCCCGGCTTGCGGTCGAGCAGGTGCTGGATCTGCAGCATCGCCGACACGCGGTCGACGATCTGCTGCTGTTCGTTCTTCGGCACCTTGCGGATGTTCAGGCCGAACGAGATGTTCTCGCGCACCGTCATCGACGGATACAGCGCGTACGACTGGAACACCATCGCGATGTCGCGATCCTTCGGCGACAGGTCGTTGACGACCTTGCCGTCGATGCAGATCTCGCCGCTCGTGACGGTCTCGAGCCCGGCGATCATGTTGAGCAACGTCGATTTCCCGCAGCCCGAACCGCCGACCAGGATCAGGAACTGTCCGTCCTCGATCTCGATGTCGACACCCTTCAGGACCGGCACCCCGTTCGGGTAGGTCTTGTACACGTCACGGATGGAAAGGCTTGCCATGCTGTGAATCCTCTGTCTCGTCTCGCGCGGCGCGCTCGGGCGCCGCGTCGGGTTCGTTTCGATGCGCCGCGCGTGGTGCGCGGCCGGTTCGTCGTATCGGATGAAGCCGCGCCTACCCCTTCACCGCGCCCGCCGTCAGCCCGCGCACGAAGTAGCGGCCGGCGACGATGTAGACGAGCAGCGTCGGCAGCGCGGCGATGATCGCGCCGGCCATGTCGACGTTGTATTCCTTCACGCCCGTCGACGTGTTGACGAGGTTGTTCAGCGCGACCGTGATCGGCATCGAATCGACGCCGGAGAACACGATCCCGAACAGGAAGTCGTTCCAGATTTGCGTGAATTGCCAGATCAGGCACACCATGAAGATCGGCAGCGACACCGGCAGCAGGATCTTCGTGAAGATCGTGAAGAAGCCGGCGCCGTCGATGCGCGCGGCCTTCACGAGTTCAGCCGGCACGCTCACGTAGAAGTTGCGGAAGAACATCGTCGTGAACGCGATCCCGTACACGACGTGCACGAACACGAGGCCCGGAATCGTGTTCGCGAGGCCGAGCATCCCCTGCAGGCGCGCCATCGGCAGCAGGATCACCTGGAACGGGATGAAGCAGCCGACCAGCATCATCGTGAACAGCGCGTCGGCGCCGCGAAAGCGCCAGTGGGTGAGCACGTAGCCGTTGAACGCGCCGATCAGCGACGAGATCAGCACGGCAGGAATCACCATCTGCAGCGAGTTCAGGAAGAACGGCTTCATCCCGTCGCAGCGCACGCCGGTACAGGCGCCGCTCCATGCCTTCACCCACGGGTCGACGGTCCACGTGGTGGGCGGCGTCAGCAGGTTGCCGGTGCGCAGCTGGTCGAGGTCCTTGAACGACGTCGACAGCATCACGTAGATCGGGAACAGGAAATACAGCGCGAACAGGATCAGTGCCGCATAGATCACTGCCCGGCTGATCGTCATCTTAGGCTGCATTGCGGGTGCTCCTCGATTCCATATACATCAGCGGCACCAGCACCGCGACCACGGTCGCGAGCATCATCACCGAGGACGCCGCGCCGAGCCCGAGCTGGCCGCGGTTGAACGAAAACGTGTACATGAACATGGCCGGCAGCGACGACGACGTGCCCGGGCCGCCCGCCGTCAGCGCGACGACGAGGTCGAAGGTCTTGATCGTGATGTGGCAGAGGATCAGCAGCACCGAGAAGAACACCGGGCGCATGCTCGGAATCACGATCTTGCGGTAGATGGTGGGCAGCGTCGCGCCGTCGACCTGCGCGGCCTTGAAGATCTCGCCGTCGACGCCGCGCAGCCCCGCGAGGAACAGCGCCATCACGAAGCCGGTCGATTGCCACACGGCCGCGATCACCACGCAGAAGATCGCCTTGTCCGGATCGTCGAGCCAGCCGAACGAGAAGCTCGTCCAGCCCCAGTCGTGCATCACCTTCTCGAGGCCGAGGCCCGGGTTCAGGATCCACTGCCATGCGGTGCCGGTCACGATGAACGACAGCGCCATCGGGTACAGGAAGATCGCGCGCAGCGCGCCTTCGTTGCGGATCCGCTGGTCGAGCAGGATCGCGAGGAACAGGCCGAGCCCGACGCAGATCGCGATGAACGGGATCCCGAACCACCCGAGGTTCGCGGCGGAGGTCCACCACACGTCGTTCTGGAACAGGTCCGTGTAACGGCCGAAGCCGTCGAATTCGTAGTTGGGCAACAGCCGCGAGCGGGTCAGCGACAGATAGCCGGTAATCAGGATGAAGCCGTAGATGAACACCACGGCGATCGCGACGCTCGGCGCGAGCACGAGCTTCGGGATCCAGCGATCGGCGAAGGCCGACATCGGCGACGCACGCCGTGCGGCGGCAGCGCCGGATCCGTTTCCGCTAAGAGGGGCAGCCACTTGATTCGACTCCTGGAACGAGGGCGACGCAGGCCGGGCCGGCGCCGGGTACGGCACGGGCCCGCGGGCGAGCCCGTTTGCTGCACATGCAAAAACGCCCGGCCGACGAAGCGTTTCCGGCCGGGCGCCTGGCGCGCGTTACTTGACCTTCGCGGCCTTCGCGAGCGCGGCGACCGCGCTCTTCGAATCCTGCTGCGAGTTCATGAACTTCGTCACGACGTCCGTAATCGCGCCGGCGGTCGCGTCGCCTTGCGCCATGCCGTGCGCGAGCGACGGCACGAAGCCGCCCGACTTGATCGCGGTCTGCTCGTCGGCGTACGACTTCTTCGCGCAATCGTCGAACTTGTCCATCTTCACGCCGAGACGGACCGGCACCGAACCCTTCAGCAGGCTGAACTGCTCCTGGAAGTCCGGCGTCATGATCGTCTTCGCGAGCGCGAGCTGGCCCGGCGTCGCGTTCTTCTCGCCCTTCTGCTGGAAGAACACGAACGAGTCGACGTTGAACGTGTACGAATTCGCGGTGCCCGGCACCGGCGCGCACACGTAGTCCTTGCCCGCCTTCTTGCCGGCGTTCTCGAACTCGCCCTTCGCCCAGTCGCCCATGAACTGCATGCCGGCCTTGCCGTTGATGACCATCGCGGTCGCGAGGTTCCAGTCGCGGCCGTTACGGCCGGTGTCGAAGTAGCCCTGGATCTTGCGCACCGTGTCGAACACCGACAGCATCTGCGGCGACGTCAGCGTCGCCTGGTCGAGGTCGACCAGCGCCTTCTTGTAGAACGCCGGGCCCTGCGACAGCACGACGTCTTCCCACAGCGTCAGGTCCTGCCACGGCTGGCCGCCCATCGCGACCGGCTGGATGCCCGCGGCCTTCAGCTTGTCGGCCACCGCGAAGAATTCCGGCCAGGTGGTCGGCACCTTCGCGCCGACCTTGTCGAGCGCGGCCTTGTTGATGTACAGCCAGTTGACGCGGTGCACCGAGAACGGCGCGGCGACGGTATGGCCCTTGTACTTGATGATCTTGTCGATTTCCGGCGGCAGGTTCTGCTTCCAGTCGCCGGCAGCCGAATCGATGTTGACGAGCACGCCCTGGTCGGCCCAGTCCTGGATCAGCGGGCCCTTGATCTGCGCAGCCGACGGAGAATCGCCGCTGATCACCTTGGTCTTCAGCGCGGTCATCGCCGCGGCGCCGGCGCCGCCCGCGACCGCGAAGTCCTTCCACACGTAGCCCTGCTTCTGCAGGTCGTCCTTCAGCACGCCGACGGCCTTCGACTCGCCGCCCGAGGTCCACCAGTGCAGCACGGTTACGTTCTCGGCTGCCTGCGCCGCCACGGCGCCAGCCATCAGGCCTGCGGCGCAGAGCGCGCCCATGATCGAGCGAACTTTCATTACTTATCTCCTCCAGACTGAATCAACTCGTGAGGTTCCCTGACCGGGAACCGGCTTCTTGATAACGACGGGGAAATCGAGCCGCGGGACGCATGCAGCGTACGGGGCCGATGACCGGCCGGGCTCTTACAGAAAGCGTGAATCGAGATTCAACGGCGTGTCTCCTCTTTGTGTTTCTGGCCCGCCGCGATGATGCGACGCGAGCCCGGGGCCGACGGCGCGCCAACGATGCGCGCCGCCAATGTCCGATAACATTCGGCACAAGGCGTTCCCGAAGGCGAAGCTCGCGCAGTTCATCGACCGCACTTCTTTTTTTCTTCACCCAGGTGCTACCCCTTGCGGCGGATTGTAGTTAAACTACAATTCAGTGTCAAAAATATTTTTATCGCACTACGGATCGCTTCCGAGCACCCCCAACACGGCGGAGACACATGCATACCGATTCCAGCTTTACCTTCGTACTTTTCGGCGGCACCGGCGATTTGTCGATGCGCAAGATCCTGCCCGCGCTGTTCGAAGCGCACCGCGCGAGCATGCTGGCGGCGAGCGGCCGGATCGTCGCCGTGGCGCGACACGAATCGGATCGGGCGGCCTATCTCGAATGGGTCGACACGCACGTGAAGCCGCATGCGGCGAAGGCGGCCGGCAACGCATTCGACGACGCGGCATGGAAGTCGTTTCTCGACCGCATCGAGTACGTGAAGCTCGATCTCGGCCGCGCGGAGGACTACGTCGTGCTGCGCGACGCGATCGCGTCGCTGCCCGGCATCCGCGTGTTCTATCTCGCGACGGGCCCGTCGCTGTTCGTGCCGATCTGCAACGCGCTCGCGTCGGTCGGCCTGAGCGAAGGCTCGCGCATCGTGCTCGAGAAGCCGCTCGGCTACGACCTGAAATCGTCGAACGCGATCAACGACGCGGTCGGCGAGATCTTCGCGGAAGGCCAGATCTACCGGATCGACCACTACCTCGGCAAGGAGCCGGTACAGAACCTGCTCGCGCTGCGCTTCGGCAATGCGCTGTTCGAGCCGCTGTGGCGCCGCGAATGGGTCGAGAGCATCCAGATCACGATCGCCGAGGAGCTCGGCGTCGAGGCGCGCGGCGATTTCTACGACAATACGGGCGCACTGCGCGACATGGTGCAGAACCACCTGCTGCAGTTGTTGTCGATCGTCGCGATGGAGCCGCCGCACTCGATGGATTCCGACTCGGTGCGCGACGAAAAGCTGCGCGTGCTGCGTGCGCTGAAGCCGGTCGACCCGCGCGACATCGGCAAGGTTGCCGTGCGCGGCCAGTATCATGCGGGCGTGATCAAGGGCGCGCAGGTGCCGGCCTATGCGACCGAGCCGGGCGTGAAGCCCGACAGCCAGACCGAAACCTTCGTCGCGCTGAAAGTCGAGATCGAGAACTGGCGCTGGGCCGGCGTGCCGTTCTTCCTGCGCACCGGCAAGCGTCTGGCCGACCGCGTCGCGGAGATCGTCGTCAACTTCCGCCCGGTGCCACACTCGGCGCTTGGGGCCTCCGCGCTGCGCGCCGGTGCGAATCGTCTCGTGATCCGGCTGCAGCCGAACGAGACGATCCGCCTGTACTGTCTCGCGAAGCAGCCGGGCGAAGGGATGAATCTCGCGAGCGTGCACCTCGATCTCGCGTTCGACCAGTTCTTCAAGGAAGGGCAGATGGAGGCGTACCAGCGCCTGCTGCTCGACGTGATCAACGGCCGGCTCGCGCTGTTCGTGCGTCGCGACGAACAGGAAGCCGCATGGCAGTGGGTCGAGCCGATCCTGAACGAATGGGCGCGCACGCTGAAGCCGCCGAAGCCGTATGCGGCGGGCACGTGGGGGCCGGCCGCGTCGAGCGCGATGCTCGCGCAGCACGACACCTGCTGGCTCGAAGAAGAAAACTGATACAAACCGTTGCCGCGTACGCCACCGTACGCGGCAACGTGCGTCACGATTCGTACGATTTGAACAGACAAAGCAGTCCGGAGGAGATGTGATCGAGATCCACGCTTTCGACACCCAGGAAGCGCAAAGCGAAGCGCTCGCGCGCGCCGTCGGCGATGCGCTGCGCGCGGCGCTCGCCCGCCCCGCGCGTCCGACGCTCGCGGTGTCCGGCGGCACCAGCCCGCGCCCGTTCCTGCACACGCTGTCGCACGCGGCGCTCGACTGGGCCGGCGTCGACGTCACGCTGGTCGACGACCGCTGGGTACCGGACGACGACGCGGCCAGCAACGCGCAGCTCGTGCGCGACACGCTGCTGCAACACGCGGCGGCCCCTGCCCGCTTCCTGCCGCTCGTCGACACGCGCACCACGCTCGACGCGCACGTCGCCGCGCTCAACGCGAACGCCGACTACCGCGTGCCGACCGTCGCCGTGCTCGGCATGGGCGAGGACGGCCACACCGCGTCGATCTTCGCCGACGCGCCCGAATGGGACCACGCGATCACGACGCCCGAGCGGTTCGTCGCCGTGCATCCGGGCGCCGCGCCCCATGCACGCGTGAGCTATTCGCTCGACGCGCTGAAGCGTGTCGACCGGCTGTTCCTGCTGATCGCGGGCGCCCGCAAACGCGACGTGCTCGACGCCGCGGCCGCGTCGCTGCAGAAGAACGCGATTTCCCAACTGGCCAACGACAAGGGGACCCAGCTCGATGTCTACTGGTGCGCAAAGTAAGGCGGTCGTCGCGGGTCAGCATGCCGACGGCCCGCGCCTGCTCGCGGACGTCGGCGGCACCAACGCGCGCTTCGCGCTGGAAACCGGCCCGGGCGAGATCACGCAGATCCGCGTGTATCCCGGCGCCGACTATCCGACGATCACCGACGCGATCCGCAAGTATCTGAAGGACGTGAAGATCAGCCGCGTGAACCACGCGGCGATCGCGATCGCAAACCCGGTCGACGGCGACCAGGTCACGATGACCAATCACGACTGGAGCTTCTCGATCGAGGCAACGCGCCGCGCGCTCGGCTTCGACACGCTGCTGGTCGTCAACGACTTCACCGCGCTCGCGATGGCGCTGCCGGGCCTGACCGATGCGCAGCGCGTACAGGTGGGCGGCGGCGCGCGCCGCCAGAACAGCGTGATCGGTCTGCTCGGGCCCGGTACCGGGCTCGGCGTGTCGGGGCTGATCCCGGCCGACGACCGCTGGATCGCGCTCGGCAGCGAAGGCGGTCACGCATCGTTCGCGCCGCAGGACGAGCGCGAGGATCTGGTGCTGCAGTATGCGCGCAAGAAGTTTCCGCACGTGTCGTTCGAACGCGTGTGCGCGGGCCCGGGCATGGAGATCATCTATCGCGCGCTCGCCGCGCGCGACAAGAAGCGGGTGGCCGCGTCCGTCGACACGGTCGAGATCGTCGAGCGCGCGCATGCGGGCGACGCGCTTGCGCTCGAGACGGTCGAATGCTTCTGCGGGATTCTCGGCGCGTTCGCCGGCAGCGTCGCGCTCACGCTCGGCGCGCTCGGGGGCGTGTACATCGGCGGCGGCGTCGCGCTGAAGCTCGGCGAACTGTTCACGCGCTCGTCGTTCCGCGCGCGCTTCGAGGCGAAGGGCCGCTTCACGCACTATCTCGAGAACATCCCGACCTACCTGATCACCGCCGAATACCCGGCGTTCCTCGGCGTATCGGCCATCCTCGCGGAGCAGCTGTCGAATCGTTCCGGCGGCGCGTCGTCGGCCGTGTTCGAGCGGATCCGCCAGATGCGCGACGCGCTGACGCCGGCCGAGCGCCGCGTGGCCGATCTCGCGCTGAACCATCCGCGCTCGATCATCAACGACCCGATCGTCGACATCGCGCGCAAGGCCGACGTGAGCCAGCCGACGGTGATCCGCTTCTGCCGCTCGCTCGGCTGCCAGGGGTTGTCGGATTTCAAGCTGAAGCTCGCGACCGGCCTCACCGGCACGATCCCGATGAGCCACAGCCAGGTGCATCTCGGCGATACGGCCACCGACTTCGGCGCGAAGGTGCTCGACAACACGGTGTCCGCGATCCTGCAGCTGCGCGAGCACCTGAATTTCGAGCACGTCGAGAACGCGATCGAGATCCTGAACGGCGCGCGCCGCATCGAGTTCTACGGGCTCGGCAACTCGAACATCGTCGCGCAGGATGCGCACTACAAGTTCTTCCGCTTCGGGATCCCGACGATCGCGTACGGCGACCTGTACATGCAGGCCGCGTCGGCCGCGCTGCTCGGCAAGGGCGACGTGATCGTCGCGGTGTCGAAGTCGGGACGCGCACCCGAGCTGCTGCGCGTGCTCGAGGTCGCGATGCAGGCCGGCGCGAAGGTGATCGCGATCACGTCGAGCAACACGCCGCTCGCGAAGCGTGCGACCGTCGCGCTCGAGACCGATCACATCGAGATGCGCGAGTCGCAGCTGTCGATGATCTCGCGGGTCCTGCATCTGCTGATGATCGACATCCTCGCGGTCGGCGTCGCGATCCGTCGCGCGTCGACCAACGGCGAATTGCCGGAGGCCGTCGCGCAGGCGCGCGCGCGGGCGAACGACGACGAAACGGCCGACGTGCTCGACTGGCTGAGCCACGGCGCGTCGCCGGCGGCGAAGGACGTCGCGCGGGACTGACGCTTCGGCGAAACACCGTCGACCCACGACACCCCGAACGCTGGATTCAAGCCCGGCGTTCGGGGTGTTTTGCATGAGCGCCCCCGGAACCACAGCGACTCGGCATGCATCGACGATGCCTTCTGCCGAGGGCGCGCGTGACGTCATACGTTCGTACACGCTCCCATTTTCGAACAAGTCCAATTGTCAGCAGTTGCCCAGGCTCGGTAACTTCCTTCACTCCGCGTGATGCCGCCATCCCGGTCCGACGCGAGAAATGACACGTTTCTCACAGAACCCCGATTCGCATCGACAGCATCATGTTCATCCAGTTTGCGGAGAGGGATATGCCTAGACCACGTTTTTCAGCCGCATGGGCAGCAGCAATGCGCATTTACGCGCCGATAAATTCCGCGGAGCAAGTTGCGCTAACGATTGGGGCCAACGTGGCCACCAATATCCAGCGATGGGACAAAGCAGAAGGGATCAAATTCCCGCCTTCGCTGGGAGCCAGTACCCTGGACGGTAGGCAGGGGATCGTTCTCTTCGAGGTATCAGCCTCGTCGATAGCCTGAGAGAGGAATACTATAATGAACAATACCTATGCCTTTGGTACACATCGAGATCTCACGCCGATGGAGCTGTTTTTTCTCGTCTTTATCGATGAGACATGCAAGGAGCTTGGTGTTGACGATGTAGCAGCAGTGGTTGCGATTGTGGCCGGTCAAAATTGGATGCCAACACGAGCGAAGCCCTTTGGTACCACGCCGGGTACTTCTGTTGCGTCGATATTGAGTCGCAAGTATCTGGACTACGATTTGAAGAAGAAGATCCTCCCAACGCTGACCAATGCCAGCGTCAAGCGCTTGAAGTTCATTCTGGTAAGAAACATTGGGGTTTTCGTTGGGCGCGCGGTTCCTGTCGTTGGCTGGGTCATTGCTGCCAAGGATGTCACGACGATCAGCATTCGTTCCGTGTCGCGCTATAACGCGCTTGTTAAGCCTGAAGACAAGGTATTCTGATGAGCCAGTTCACATGGAACGAGTTTGAAGATTTTGTGAGAAGGGAGGCCGGCGTTAGTCCCAAGAAAATTCTCACAAAAAATCATGCCATCGAGGGTGATTTGGATATCACTGGCGACGATGCGGTCGAGTTCATGGAGCGCTTCTTCGATAAATTTCCGGTGCAAGTTGGAGATTTTGAGTTCAATCGCTACTTCTCGGGAGAGGGCTTTAGCTTGATTGAAGTGGCGCGGATGGTCTTCTCCAGAAAACACCGAAAAAAGTATGACAAAGTGCCACTGACTCTAGGCATGCTCTATCAGGCTATTTTGGATGGAGAGTGGAACAATCAGCGTTTGGAAAGCCTGCCACGCTGATTGCACCTCGCCAAATAGACCGGTTTATTGTTTAGGCGATGCGTCGGATCCATGCATACCTCTGGAGTCCGCCATGAGACAAAATCCGCTGCTCCGTGTGTGTCGTGCCCCACCCGAAGCGCAGCTATCGACTCGACAATCGCTCGTCAGACCGTTCCAAGTGATGCGGACGCGGAAATGACCCGCGTCGCCGGCTGACCGGGTTACATCGGCATGGTGTTCGCTCGGGTTGCCGGTTGCGCGAATATCGTCGACATACTCGCGCCCTCCGCCAGTTCCGCCGCGCCGCTCAGGCGCCCGCCTTCACCGGCCGTCCATGCCAGCGCAGCACCAGATAGCGCCCGACGAAGCACAGCACGCCGGTAACGCCGATCGTCACGCCCATCGCGAACGGCGTGCCGTCCGCGAGTGCGCCGATCGCGACGCTCGCGAGCGCGCCGAGCGCGAGCTGCATCGCGCCGAACACGGCCGCCGACGCGCCCGCGTTGTGCGGATAGCGGTGCATCAGGTCGGTCGTGCAGTTCGCGGACAGGATCCCGACCACGCCGACGACGAAGAACAGGCACACGACGATCGACCACAGCCCGCCCAACCCCGTCAGCGCGACGAACGCGACCGCGAGCGACGCGATGCAGCTCACGAGCGACGCGGCCGAGATGATGCGCAGCGAGCCGATGCGGCCGACGAGCCGCGTGTTCGCGAAGTTGCCGATCATGATCCCGACGACGTTCAGGCCGAACAGCAGCCCGTAGTGCTGCGGCGACACGTGGAAATACTCGATGTACACGAACGGCGTCGCGGTGATGTACGAGAACATCGACGCGAACGCCATCCCGCCGCACAGCATGTGCCCCCATGCGACGGGGTCGGACAGAATGCGCCCGTACGATGCGAACGACGCGAGTACGGCCGCGCTCTTGCGCCGCTCCTTCGGCCAGGTTTCGGGCACGCGCAGGTACGCGGTCGTCGCGCATATCGCGCCGAACACGGCCAGCACGACGAACACGCCGCGCCAGCCGGAGAAACGCAGGATCTGGCCGCCGATCAGCGGCGCGAGCAGCGGCCCGACCGCGGTGACGATCGCGACCATCGACAGCACCTTCGCCGCGTCGCTCGGCTCGTGCGCGTCGCGCGCGATCGCCCGCGCGAGCACCGACGCGGCGCCGGCGCCGAGCGCCTGCAAAAAGCGCACGACGATCAGCATGTCGATCGAGCCCGACACGAAGCAGCCGATGCTCGCGAGCGTGAACAGCGCGATCCCGCCGAGCAGCACGGGACGGCGGCCCCACGTGTCGGACAGCGGGCCGTACAGCAGCATCCCGATCGAGAAGCCGGCCATGAAGCTCGTCAGCGTGCGTTGCGCGGCGCCGGGGCTGACGGAGAAGCCGGCGGCGATCGACGGCAGGCTCGGCAGGTACATGTCGGTGGCGATCGGCCCGCAGGCCGCGAGCGCGCCGAGCAACAGGATCAGCCGGGCATCGGGCCGGCGCCGGACGACGTGAGACATGGGTATCCGGAATGGGAGCCCGCGCGCATCGAAGCGCGCGTGACGGTGAAGACGGGAGGCCGCGCCGCAAGCGGCGCGCTCAGGTCCATGATTGTACGCGCAACTTTTTTGCCTGCCTCGAGCCCGGTGCGGCGGCGGGCGGAGATACGCCCACACTCGCCATGCGCCGAACGAGCGCGCCGGCCGATTCGATTAAGCTTGCTGCTGCTCGCCCCTCTTGTCTGATCAATTCGACGCACGACCGAACCGATGACCGCTTTCCTGCTGATCTGGAGCCCCAAGAAATGGCCATGGCCCGAGTTGCCCGACGTCGCCGCGCGCGTGAAGGCCGGCGAGGCCGTGCATGACGTGTGGGGCTGCGGCTTCGCGCGCGGCATCCTGCCGGGCGACCGCGTGTTCCTGCACCGCGTCGCGAAGGAACCGAAGGGCGTGTTCGGCTCCGGCTATGTGACGCGCGCGCCGTACGAGGTGCCCGATCCGTCGACCAAGCGCGGCTACCGGCTGTGCATCGACTTCGTGTACGACTGGCTCGTCGACGCGCATCAGGATGTCGTGATTCCGCGTGATGCGCTGCGTGTGCATCCGTACTCGGTGCAGACGTGGGACGCGCAGAGTTCCGGCACGTCGATCAAGCCGATGGTCGAAGGTCCGCTCGAAAAGCGCTGGGCCGAGCTGACGGGCAAGCGCAAGCCGCCGCGATAAGCGAAAACCGGGGCGAATCGGGGCCGCCTTCCGCTCGGCCCTCCCCGTCGCGCGCCGAAAGGCCGCAGACCGCCCGGCGGGCTTGGCGCGCGCGTCTCCGGTACAATCAGACGATCGTTCCGCCCAGGCGCCGCGGCCCGTGCACTGGCCCCCGCGCCCTTCTCTCGCAGGTTTCGCTCATGTCCAACAATCAGATCCTCTTCGAACGCGCCCAGAAGACCATTCCCGGCGGCGTCAACTCGCCGGTGCGTGCGTTCCGCTCGGTCGGCGGCACGCCGCGTTTCGTCGCGCGCGCGCAAGGCCCGTATTTCTGGGATGCCGACGGCAAGCAGTACATCGACTACATCGGCTCGTGGGGCCCGATGATCGTCGGCCACGTCCATCCGGACGTGCTGTCGGCCGTGCAGAACGTGCTCGCCGACGGCTTCTCGTTCGGCGCGCCGACCGAAGCCGAGATCGAGATCGCCGAGGAAATCTGCAAGCTCGTGCCGTCGATCGAACAGGTGCGGATGGTGTCGAGCGGCACCGAGGCCACGATGAGCGCGCTGCGTCTCGCGCGCGGCTTCACGGGCCGCAGCCGCATCGTGAAGTTCGAGGGCTGCTACCACGGCCACGCGGACAGCCTGCTGGTCAAGGCCGGCTCGGGCTTGCTGACGTTCGGCAATCCGACGTCGGCCGGCGTGCCCGCCGACATCGCGAAGCATACGACCGTCCTCGAATACAACAACGTCGCCGCGCTGGAAGAGGCGTTCGGCGCGTTCGGCGACGAGATCGCCGCGGTGATCGTCGAGCCGGTCGCCGGCAACATGAACCTCGTGCGCGGCACGCCCGAATTCCTGAACGCGCTGCGCGCGCTGTGCACGAAGCATGGCGCCGTGCTGATCTTCGACGAGGTGATGTGCGGGTTCCGCGTCGCGCTCGGCGGCGCGCAGGCGCACTACGGGATCGCGGCCGACCTGACCTGCCTCGGCAAGGTGATCGGCGGCGGGATGCCGGCCGCCGCGTTCGGCGGCCGCCGCGACATCATGGCCCATCTCGCGCCGCTCGGCGGCGTGTACCAGGCCGGCACGCTGTCGGGCAACCCGATCGCGGTCGCCGCGGGCCTGAAGACGCTGCAACTGATCCAGGCGCCGGGCTTCTACGACGCGCTCACCGCGCAGACCAAGCGGCTCGCCGACGGCCTCGCGGCCGCAGCGCGCGCGGCCGGCGTGCCGTTCGCGGCCGATTCGATCGGCGCGATGTTCGGCCTGTACTTCGCCGAGCGCGTACCGACCAGCTTCGCGGAAGTCACGAAGAGCGACACCGAGCGCTTCAACCGCTTCTTCCACCTGATGCTCGACGAGGGCGTGTACTTCGCGCCGTCCGCGTACGAAGCCGGCTTCGTGTCGAGCACGCACGACGACTCGGTGATCGACGCGACGCTCGCGGCCGCGCGCCGCGCGTTCGCGGCGCTCGCCGCCTGACCCGGGGGGCGCGCGCATGTTCTCGGACACCGATTTCGCCCACATGCAGCGCGCGCTCGCGCTCGCCGCGCGCGGCATGTACACGACCGCGCCGAATCCGCGCGTCGGCTGCGTGATCGTCAAGGACGGCGACGTGATCGGCGAAGGCTTCACGCAGCCGGCCGGCCAGGACCACGCGGAAGTGCAGGCGCTGAAGGACGCACGCTCGCGCGGCTACGACGTCGCGGGCTCGACCGTCTACGTGACGCTCGAACCGTGCAGCCATTTCGGCCGCACGCCGCCGTGCGCGAACGCGCTGATCGACGCGCGCGTCGCGAAGGTCGTCGCGGCGATGGAAGACCCGAATCCGCAGGTGTCGGGCCGCGGCCTCGGGATGCTGCGCGATGCGGGCATCGACGTGCGCTGCGGGCTGCTCGCGCATGAAGCGGGCGAGCTGAACATCGGGTTCGTGTCGCGGATGACGCGCGGCCGGCCGTGGGTGCGGATGAAGACCGCCGCATCGCTCGACGGCCGCACCGCGCTGCCGTCCGGCGAGAGCCAGTGGATCACCGGCGAGACCGCGCGCCTCGACGGGCACGCATGGCGCGCACGCGCGTGTGCAATCCTCACCGGCATCGGCACCGTGCGCGAGGACAATCCGCTGCTGACCGTGCGCGGCATCGACACGCCGCGCCAGCCGCAACGCATCCTGGTGGACAGCCGCCTCGACCTGCCGCTCGACGCGCGGCTGCTCGAAGGCGCGCCGCTGCTGATCTTCTGCGGCCGGCTCGACGCCGCCGGCGAAGTCCGCGCGAACGTGCTGAAGTCGCGCGGCGCGGAAATCGTGCCGCTCGCGAATGCGCACGGCAAGGTCGACCTGCCCGCGATGCTGGCGGCGCTCGGCGCGCGCGGCGTCAACGAGCTGCACGTCGAGGCCGGCCACAAGCTGAACGGTTCGCTGCTGCGCGAGCACTGCGTCGACGAATTGCTGGTGTATCTGGCGCCGAGCCTGCTGGGCGCCGACGCGGCCGGCATGTTCGATCTCGCCGCGCCGGCCAGCCTCGATGCGCGCACGCGGCTGTCGTTCCACGGTATCGAGCGGATCGGCGACGACCTGCGGATCCTCGCGCGCATCGCGCCGCCCGACGCCTCTCACTGAACGGAATCGTCACGATGTTTACCGGAATTGTCGCGGCCGTCGGCCGCATCGAAACGATCGCCCCGCTCGGCACGTCGGCCGATGCCGGCGTGCGGCTGACCGTGCACGCCGGCGGGCTCGACCTGGCCGATGTCGCGCTTGGCGACAGCATCGCGATCCAGGGCGCGTGCATGACGGTGATCGAAAAGACCGACGCCACGTTCGACGTCGACGTGTCGCGCGAAAGCCTGAACCGGACGGTCGGCCTCGCGCAGCCCGGCGCAGTGAACCTCGAGAAGGCGCTGCGCGCGCACGATCGTCTCGGCGGGCATATCGTGTCGGGTCATGTGGACGGCCTCGGTACCGTCACGCGCTTCGCGCCGGTCGGCGAGTCGCATGAACTGCGGATCGTCGCGCCGCGCGAACTCGGCCGCTATCTCGCGTACAAGGGCTCGATCACGGTGAACGGTGTGAGCCTGACCGTCAATACGGTCGACGACCGCGCGGACGGCTGCGAATTCTCGATCAACCTGATTCCGCATACGGTCGAAGTCACGACGCTGCGTCACGTGAAGGCCGGCGACAAGGTCAACCTCGAAGTCGACATGATCGCGCGGTATGTGGAGCGGATGCTGTCGTCGTCGCAGGGCGTGCATCAGGACTGATCGGCCAACTCGGTCCCCTACATGAAATGACGGCTGACGGTTCGGCCCGGCATTGTCCGGGCGTCGCCGCAGCCCTGTCGCTCCACCGGGCGTTGCTCCCACCCTACTTCGTGCCGGGCCGCCCCGTCGGCCAGCCGACACCTGGCCGAACGGCCAACGACGCGCACGGGTCATGCCATCGCGCTAAGATGCGTCGACAGCGGTTTCCACGCCGCCACGCACGACGCGCCGCGTAGCGGCCGCCCCTCTTCCCATTGGAGTCGTCCCCATGTCCATCTCGATGTACCAGGCTTCGCTGCCCGTCCTGATCCGCGGCCTCACCAACCTGCAACACATCCTCGGCAAAGCGCAGGCGCATGCGGCCGAAAAGCAGATCGATCCGTCGGTGTTCATCGGCGCACGCCTCTACCCGGACATGCTGCCGCTCGTCCGCCAGGTCTATATCGCGACCGACACGGCCAAGGGCTGCGCCGCGCGGCTCGCCGGCGCCGAGATCCCGAGCTACCCGGATGTCGAGCAGACTTTCGACGAGCTGCATGCGCGCATTCAGAAGACGATCGACTACCTGAAGAGCTTCGACGCCGCGCAGATCGACGGCAGCGAGGCGCGCCAGGTCGTGCTGAAGATGCGCGTCGGCCCGATCGAGTTCACCGGCCAGTCGTACCTGCTGAATTTCGTGCTGCCCAATTTCTTCTTCCACGTGACGACCGCGTACGACATCCTGCGCCACAGCGGCGTCGAACTCGGCAAGCTCGATTACCTCGGCGGGCGCAACGAACACGCGTGACGCGCGGCCGGGACACGCCCGGCCCGCAACCGTCCGCACCCGCGCGCAGGCCGGCCGCGGCGCTTTCCGGCGCCCTCGCCGGCCGCACGCGGCCCGCGCCAGCCGAAACGCCGTCCGGCTGGCGTAAAATACGCACTTTCCTCTTTCTCGCCCCCTTATGACGCTCGCCTCCACGCTCGACATCATCGCCGAGCTGAAAGCCGGCCGGATGGTGATCCTGGTCGACGAAGAAGACCGCGAAAACGAGGGCGACCTCGTGATCGCCGCCGAATTCGTCACGCCGGAAGCGATCAACTTCATGGCCAAGTACGGCCGCGGCCTGATTTGTCTGACGTTGACGCAGGAACGCTGCAAGCAGCTTCACCTGCCGCTGATGACCTATCGCAACGGCACGCAGTACGGCACCGCGTTCACGGTCAGCATCGAAGCGGCCGAAGGCGTGACGACCGGCATCTCGGCCGCCGACCGTGCGCACACGATCGCCACGGCGGTCGCGCACGACGTGCGCCCCGAGCACATCGTGCAGCCGGGCCACGTGTTCCCGATCATGGCGCAGCCGGGCGGCGTACTCGTGCGCGCCGGCCATACCGAGGCCGGCTGCGACTTCACCGCGCTCGCGGGGCTGACCCCGGCCGCGGTGATCTGCGAGGTGATCAAGGACGACGGCACGATGGCGCGCCTGCCCGACCTGCTCGAATTCGCGAAGGAACACAACCTGAAGATCGGCACGATCGCCGACCTGATCCAGTACCGCAGCCGCACCGAATCGATCATCGAGCGGATCGCCGAGCGCACGATGCAAACCGCGCACGGCACGTTCCGCGCGGTGCTGTACCGCGACCAGCCGAGCGGCTCGCCGCACATCGCGCTGGTGCGCGGCACGCCGACGCCCGACGTCGATACGCCGGCGCGCGTGCACGAGCCGCTGTCGGTGCTCGATCTGCTCGAGACGGGCGTGTCGACCCATTCGTGGACGCTCGACGCGGCGATGCGCGAGATCGCGGCGCGCGACCTCGGCGTGATCGTGCTGCTCAACTGCGGCGATACGAAGGAACACCTGATCGACGTCTTCAAGGCGTTCGACGAGGAAGAAAAGGCCGCTGCGCTCAAGCGCCGGCCGGTCGATTTCAAGACGTTCGGCATCGGCGCGCAGATCCTGCGCGATGTCGGCGTCGGCAAGATGCAGGTGCTGTCGAATCCGCGCAAGCTGGGCAGCATGTCCGGCTACGGCCTCGAAGTCACGGGCTTCATTCCGATGCCCGGCGGCGAAGCCACGTCCTGCCCGGCGTCCCACGCGTAACCCGCCACGGCGCTTTCGCCCTATAACCGTTCATCCACACCACGGACCAGATCATGGAAATCGGACAATACCAACCGAATCTCGAAGGCGACGGCCTGCGTATCGGCATCGTGCAATCGCGCTTCAACGAACCCGTGTGCAACGGCCTCGCCGACGCGTGCGTCGAGGAACTGGAACGCCTCGGCGTCACCGGTGAAGACGTGCTGCTCGTGTCGGTGCCCGGCGCGCTGGAAATCCCGCTCGCGCTGCAGAAGCTCGCCGAAAGCGGCCAGTTCGACGCACTGATCGCGCTCGGCGCGGTGATCCGCGGCGAGACCTACCATTTCGAACTCGTGTCGAACGAGAGCGGCGCGGGCATCACCCGCATCGGTCTCGACTTCAACCTGCCGATCGCGAACGCGGTCCTGACGACCGAAAACGACGAGCAGGCCGTCGCGCGCATGACCGAAAAGGGTCGTGACGCCGCGCGCGTCGCCGTCGAGATGGCGAACCTGACGATGGCGCTCGACCAGCTCGGCGACGACGAGGACGAAGAGGAAGACGAAGACGACGAAGAGGAGCGCGCATGAAGAAGAGCGCCCGCCGACAATCGCGCGAGCTGGCGACGCAGGGCCTGTATCAGTGGCTGCTGTCGAACGCGCCCTCCGGCGAGATCGACGCGCAACTGCGCGGCGCGCTCGGTTACGACAAGGCTGACAAGGAACTGCTCGAAGCGATCCTGCACGGCGTGATCCGCGAGCATGCGACGCTCGTCGAAGCGCTGGCGCCGTCGCTGGACCGTCCGATCGATCAGCTGTCGCCGGTCGAGCGCGCGGTGCTGCTGATCGCGACGTTCGAGCTCACGCACCATGTCGAAACGCCGTACCGCGTGATCATCAACGAAGCCGTCGAACTCGCGAAGACGTTCGGCGGCTCCGACGGCTACAAGTACGTGAACGGCGTGCTGGACAAGCTGGCCGCGAAGCTGCGCCCCGCCGAAACGCAGGCGCGTCGCAACGGCTGATACCGTTCGTTTGTCCACGGGCGCGCAAGCGCCCGTTTTTCATTCTTTTCCCTCCGCCCTGCCCGCCGATGAATACCACCGCCGATTCGCTCGTCACGCTCGCCGCACGCGTCGACGCGATCCAGCCCTTCTACGTGATGGAACTGATGAAGGAGGCACAGCGGCTCGAGTCCTTGGGGCGCGATGTTATCCACATGGGCATCGGCGAGCCGGATTTCACCGCGCCGGAGCCGGTTGTCGAGGCCGCCGCGGCCGCGCTGCGCCGTGGCGTCACGCAGTACACGAGCGCGCTCGGCATCGCGCCGCTGCGCGAGGCGATCGCCGCGCACTACGCGCGCGCGTACGGCCTCGCGATCGCCCCCGAGCGGATCGTCGTGACGGCCGGCGCATCGGCCGCGCTGCTGCTCGCGTGCCTCGCGCTGGTCGGCCGCGACGACGAAGTGCTGATGCCCGACCCGTCGTACCCGTGCAACCGGCACTTCGTCGCGGCGGCCGAAGGTCGCCCGGTGCTCGTCCCGAGCGGCCCGGACGCGCGCTTCCAGCTCACCGAAAACGACGTCCGCACGCACTGGAACGACCGCACGCGCGGCGTGCTGCTCGCGTCGCCGTCGAACCCGACCGGCACGTCGCTCGAACCGGACGAACTGAAGCGGATCGTCGAAGCCGTGCGTGCACGCGGCGGCTTCACGATCGTCGACGAGATCTACCAGGGGCTCAGCTACGACGCCGCGCCCGTGTCGGCGCTGTCGTTCGGCGACGACGTGATCACCGTGAACAGCTTCTCGAAGTATTTCAGCATGACGGGCTGGCGGCTCGGCTGGCTCGTCGTGCCGCCGGCGCTCGTCGGCACGTTCGAAAAGCTGTCGCAGAACCTGTTCATCTGCCCGTCCGCGCTCGCGCAACATGCGGCGCTCGCCTGCTTCGAGCCGGCGACGCTCGACATCTACGAAACGCGCCGGCTCGAATTCAAGCGCCGCCGCGACTTCATCGCACCGGCACTCGAACGGCTCGGCTTCACGGTGCCGGTAATGCCGGACGGCGCATTCTATGTGTATGCGCATTGCGGCGGCGTCGCCCACCCGGCGGCCGGCGACAGCGCCGCGCTCACGCGGGCGATGCTGCACGACGCAGGCGTGGTGCTGGTGCCGGGGATGGACTTCGGTGTCCATGCGCCGCGCGACTACATCCGCCTGTCCTATGCGACCGCCTACTCGCGGCTCGAAGCGGCCGTCGACCGGCTCGCGACGCTGTTCGGCCAACACTGACGCCACGGCCGGCGCACCGGCCGCTTCACGTCCCGCAAAACGAAAAGGCACCCGATTCGGGTGCCTTTTGCATGTCCTGCCGGCCGGAGCCGCGCGGAGCGCGTGACGCGTTACGCGCCGAGCTCCGAGTGATCGCCGTGCGACTGCTTCGCGGTATCGACGCTGGCGTCGTCCTGCGACGCCGCTTCCTTCGGCGCCGCCTTGATCGACGTCGTGCCGTCGAGCGTCGCATGCACGCGCTTCGCGCCGCCTGCCGCGGCCGTCACGGCAGCGGCGGTGACGATCGGCTTCGCGGGCTGCGCGGGCGCCTGCGGCGCGTTGATCGGCACGCTGCGGCCGCGCGCGACGTCGCGCAGGCGACCGCGCTCGGCCATCACCTTCGAGCCGTAGCCGTTGTCGTCAGGGTTCGTCGAGCCGTTGTACAGGCGCAGGCCGCTCGCCAGCGAGCCGCCGCGCGCGATGCAGTCCTTCAGCACCAGGGCGCCGACCTGCAGGTTCGCGAGCGGTTGCAGCGCGGTGTCGGTGCCGCCGAAATACTCGAACTTGTCGGAGTGAACCTTCGACATCACCTGCATCAGCCCCTTCGCGCCGACGCCGCTTTCGGCGTACGGGTTGAAGCCCGATTCGATCGCCATCACGGACAGCAGCAGCAACGGATCGAGGCCGACGTCACGCCCGGTCTGGAACGCGGCCTTGACGAGCTGGCCGAGCGGCTCCTGCGCGACGCGGTAACGGCGCGACAGATAGGTGGCGACGAGCGCCTGTTCGCGGTTCGACGCGAGTGCGCGATCGTCGCGGGCATCGGCCGCCACGCGCTGAATCGGAATCAGCTTGGCCAGTGCGACGGGCGACGGGCCGGTGCGGGCCGCGTCGGACGCATCGCCCTGGGCGCCTTGAGCGCCCTGTGCGGCGGTTTCCGGTGCGACATCGAGGCCGACCGCAAGCGCATCCGCTTCCGGTGTGTCTTCCTGCTGCGGCTGCGCGCCGGCAGGCGCGAAGTTCGGCAGCGGATGGCCGGACAGCAGACGGGCCGGACCGGCCTGCACGGCCGCGGACACGACCGGCATCAGCTTCGCGGCGAGCGTGCCGCGGACGGTTGGCAGCAGCCACAGTGCAAGCGCAACCGCGACAGCGAAACAGCCGACAACGCTGAATAGATGGTGACTGACACGCGTCCCGCGACGCAGCAAGTTGCGCACGATTTGCGCATGCTGCTCAGTGGGACGCCACGATAACCAAGCGTTCATTCAGATCATCTCCCATGAACATGACTCGTGCGGCTCGCTCAGCTCGATGGCGAGACAGAAAACGCGCCGCGGAATCACGACGCCGCACGCCTTGGTTGGGACGCGCAAGCATCGGGGAAACGGTATAAGTACCGTTCGAGGCCACGGTGTAAGAAGGCCGGCGCCTTCGCACACTGGGCGAGGCGGGCATACGCGGTGGCACCCACGCAAAAAACCAGCGTCTGGTGGCGCTGGCTGGGACTACGACATAAGCCGTCGAAGACGCCGTGCAGGATTCGGCGGACGGTGACGCGCTGCGTCAAAGATCGGTGATTGGCGGCTCGAAGCCTTTTACCCTGCAACCAATGTGAGCGGATTCTAGCAGGGTTTTATAGATCGTCAACACTATAAAACTTAAAAACTATAACAAAAAGTAATTTAAAACCCCTCTTCAGAACGCAATCCCCGTGCCGTAGGGGGTTTGCGCGCGGTCGACTTTTTTCTGCGCCGGGCGGCCGGGCGGCTGCGCGGGTAAAATCGTCGGTCGATTCGGGGTCGCAGCCGGCCGCTGCGCCCGCCCATCGCTGCCCGTCCCTGCGGGTAGCTCGGACCTTCTTCATGAAATACAAAGACTTACGCGATTTCATTCAGCGCCTCGAGGCGCTCGGCGAGCTGCGGCGCGTCACGCAGCCCGTGTCGCCCGTGCTCGAAATGACCGAGCTGTGCGACCGCGTGCTGCGCGCCGGCGGCCCCGCGCTGCTGTTCAACGCGCCGCCCGGCAACGCGTTTCCGGTGCTCGGCAACCTGTTCGGCACGCCGCGCCGCGTCGCGCTCGGGATGGGCGTCGATGCGGGCGACGATGCCGCGCTCGGCTCGCTGCGCGATCTCGGACGCCTGCTGTCCGCGCTGAAGGAACCCGATCCGCCGAAGAGCCTGAAGGACGCCGGCAAGCTGCTGTCGCTCGCGAAGGCGGTGTGGGACATGGCGCCGAAGTCGGTGTCGTCGCCGCCGTGCCAGGAGATCGTCTGGGAAGGCGCCGACGTCGATCTGGACAAGCTGCCGATCCAGACCTGCTGGCCCGGCGATGCGGGGCCGCTCGTCACGTGGGGCCTGACGGTCACGCGCGGGCCGAACAAGTCGCGCCAGAATCTCGGCATCTACCGTCAGCAGCTGATCGGCCGCAACAAGCTGATCATGCGCTGGCTCGCCCATCGCGGCGGCGCGCTCGACTTCCGCGAGTTCGCGCTGCAGAACCCGGGCAAGCCGTATCCGGTCGCGGTCGTGCTCGGCGCCGATCCGGCGACGACGCTCGGCGCGGTGACGCCGGTGCCCGATTCGCTGTCCGAGTATCAGTTCGCCGGCCTGCTGCGCGGCAGCCGCACGGAACTCGCGAAGTGCCTGACGCCCGGCGTCGACACGCTGCAGGTGCCGGCGCGCGCGGAGATCGTGCTCGAAGGCTTCATTCATCCGCAGGAAGGCGCTCCCGGCCCCGCTCCGGCCGGCGCGCCGCCACGCCCGGCCGGCCATGCGGCGGCCGCATACGAGCACGCGCTCGAAGGGCCGTACGGCGACCATACCGGCTATTACAACGAGCAGGAGTGGTTTCCCGTGTTCACCGTCGAGCGCATCACGATGCGCCGCGACGCGATCTACCACTCGACCTACACGGGCAAGCCGCCCGACGAGCCCGCGGTGCTCGGCGTCGCGCTCAACGAGGTGTTCGTGCCGCTGCTGCAGAAGCAGTTCACGGAAATCACCGACTTCTACCTGCCGCCCGAAGGCTGCAGCTACCGGATGGCCATCGTCCAGATGAAGAAGAGCTACGCGGGCCATGCGAAGCGCGTGATGTTCGGCGTGTGGAGCTTCCTGCGGCAGTTCATGTATACGAAGTTCATCGTGGTCGTCGACGAGGACGTGAACATCCGCGACTGGAAGGAAGTGATCTGGGCGATCACGACACGTGTCGACCCCGTGCGCGACACGGTGATGGTCGACAGCACGCCGATCGACTATCTCGACTTCGCGTCGCCGGTGGCCGGACTCGGCTCGAAGATGGGGCTCGACGCGACCAACAAGTGGCCGGGCGAAACGAGCCGCGAATGGGGCCGCCCGATCGAGATGGACGCGGCCGTGAAGGCGCGCGTCGACCGGCTGTGGCAGGAGATCGGCCTCTGACGCCACACGGCCGGCGCGCGCCGGCCCGCGCATCGCAATCGCCGCAGGCACCCAGAAGATGAGCTTTCCACCCGCCTCCATGCTGTCCGACGGATTCTTTCTGTCGCTGTCGTTGTGTCTCGACATCGGCCTCGTGAACGTCGCGATGCTGTCGCTCACGCTGTCGCATGGCTTCCGGCCGGGCTTCTGGCTCGGCGTCGGGTCGTGCGTCGGCGATCTCGTCTACGCGGCGCTCGCGCTCGCGGGGATGGCCGTGCTGCTGCAGTTCGAACCCGTGCGCTGGATCGTGTGGATCGGCGGCGGCGCGGTGCTGCTGTTCCTGACGTGGAAGATGGCGCGCGAAGCACTGACACCCGCGAAGTCGACCAACGACGACGCGGACGACGCACCCCAACCACGGGCGAGCGCGCGGCGCAGCTTTCTGCGCGGGATGCTGCTCGCGATGTCGTCGCCGAGCGCGATCCTGTGGTTCGCGGCGGTCGGCGGTGCGCTGATCGCGAAAGCCGGTGCGACCACGCCGGCCACCGCGTCGGTGTTCCTGTCGGGCTTTTTCCTCGGCGGCCTCGCGTGGACGCTCTTCATGTGCACGCTCGCGAGCCAGGGCCGCAAGCGCGCGGGCGCCGGGCTGATGCGGGCGTGTCACGTCGCGTCGGCGCTGCTGTTCGCGTACTTCTCGTACAGCGTGATCGTCGGCGGCTACCGCGACCTGATCGTGCACGCGGTGTAATCGCGGCCGCGCCGGCGACGGCGCCATATGTCACAGCCCCAATGAAAAACGGCGCAGCGCCCCTCGCGGGACGTTGCGCCGTTTTGCCGCGCGCGGTCAGGCCGCGCGGAGACGAATCAGCGACGCCAGTAGCCGTGATGGCCCCAGCCGCCGTAACCATGGCGCCAGTACGGGCGACCGTAGTAGCCGCCGACGACCACCGCGGGCGGCGGCGCATAGTAGGCCGGCGCCGGCGCGTAATAGACGGGCGGAGGCGGCGGCGCGTAGTACACGGGCGGCGGCGGTGCGTAGACGGGGTAAGCGGGTGCGACCGGGATGCCGATGCCGACCCCGATCGACACGTGAGCCTGCGCGGCGCTTGCGGCACCCAGGCCCAGCGCGGCGGCGGCGATGAACGGAATGAGCTTTTTCACTTCGATTCTCCTGCTGGAGCGGTATTTTAGGCGCTCCTGTCGGCAACGGCGGGCATGCACGTCGCATGCAAGCAATGTAGCGAAAACCCGCCCCGCGCGTATCGTGCATTTGTTGCAAATTGCAATTGCACGCGGCCGCAGCGGCCGTCCGGCGCGGTGCCGGGCGTCGGCCGCGCGCCTTGCGGGTCGCGCGATTCCGTCCGAGGAGTCGGCCCCCGGCATGCCGACCGGTCAGTCTTACCGGATCCAGCGCGCACAGCGGGCACGCAGACGTAATGAACGATTACAAATTCGACACAACATGCCGACATTCCACATCGGATGTGGCGGCGCGGTGTTTAGGGGTCGGATTCCACGATCCTGATTCGGCCGCGATGCCGGACGCTGGCCGCCCATCGACCTCTCTGCGTACCGGTAATTCATACACGCGGCAGCCCCGCGGCCGGTCTTCCGCGAAACGGTCGTCATTCCTGCGATACTGGCGGCTGCTTCGTTTTTGCTTACATCCGCCGCCATGCCGCTTCCCGACACACCCCGCCTCGGCTTCATCGGCGCCGGCCGCCTCGCGCGCTGTGTCGCGCAGCGTTTCGCGCAGGCCGGCTTCCCCATCGTCGCGATCGCGAGCCGCACACCCGCGTCGGCCGCCGGCCTCGCCGCGCGCATCGACGGCTGCCGCGCGGTCGCCACCCCGCAGCAGGTGGTCGACGCCGCCGACCTGATCTTCGTGACGATGCCCGACGATCATCTCGCGTCGAGCGCCGCGGCGCTGCGCTTCGACGCATCGCGCGCCGCCGGCCAGGCGGTCGTCCATTGCAGCGGCGCATCGCCGGTCGCGCTGCTCGATCCGGCAAAGCAACAAGGCGCGGCCACCGGCGGCTTCCATCCGCTCTATCTGTTCGGCGGCAGCGACGCCGACCTCGCGCGCATCGACGGCTGCTCGGTCACGATCGAAGCGGACGGTGCGCTGCACGCGACGCTGCTGCGACTTGCCGCCGCACTCGGCTGTCATCCGCTGTCGATTCCGGCCGGCGGCCGGATGCTGTATCACGCGGCCGCCCACTACGCGGCGAGCTTCGCGCTGTGCGGGCTGTCGGAAGCGGTCGAGCTGTGGCGCGGCCTTGGTTTCGACGAGGACGCCGCGCTGCGCGCGCTGCTGCCGATGCTCGCCGGCACGATCGAGACCGCGCGCGACAAGGGGCTCGCGAATGCGCTGGCCGGGCCGGTATCGCGCGGCGACACGGCCATCGTCGAGCGCCAGCTCGCGCTGCTCGAAGCGCGCGGCGGCGATCACGCGATGCTGTACGCGCTGCTGACGCGCCGCGCGGTCGCGCTCGCGGCAAAACGCGCGGCGCCGCCGGCGTCGCTGCCGGCGCTGGCCGAAGCCGTTGAAAAGTCCCTCGCGCGCGCGACCACGCCCCCCTCCCCGTCGCGAGACGAGGCGTGATAAGGTGTCGGCCGATGCGCCGCCAACCGGCGTTGGCGGCCGCACGCTACTGACTGTATAAAAAGGATGCCAACGATGTTCGGCGAGATCGCCCGTTTTCTGCTCAATACCGTCTTCACGCTATTCGGCGCCGCGCTGATTCTGCGCGTCTGGATGCAGGCCGTCCGCGTGCCGCCGTACAACCCCGTCACGCAAGCCGTGCTGCAGGCGACCAACTGGCTCGTGCTGCCGCTGCGCCGCGTGATCGCGGGCGTACGCGGCATCGACTGGGCCAGCGTCGTCGCCGCGCTGCTCACCGCGCTCGTCTATGTCGTGCTGATGGTCGTGATGGCCGGCTTCGATCCGGCCGCCGTGATCGCGACGCTCGTCGTGGTCGCGCTGCTCACCGTCGTGAAATGGGCGCTCAACCTCGTGATCTGGATGACGATCCTGATGGCGCTGCTGTCGTGGCTCAACCCGCGCTCGCCGGCGATGCCGATCCTCTACCAGCTCACCGCGCCGTTCCTGAACCCGCTGCGCCGCGTGATTCCGAACCTCGGCGGCATCGACCTGTCGCCGATCCTGCTGTTCGTGATCGTGCAGGTGCTGCTGATGGTCGTCACACGCGCCGCCGTGTCGCTGACGATGTTCGGCATCTGATCCGGCGCGACGCCTACGCCGCCGGCCCCTGCGCCGGCGGTGCGCCGAGCGTGTCGATCACGCCGAACTGCACGGGCATCATCGCGTAGCACACGCGCACTTTCTCGTGCGACAACCGCTCGAGCAGCCGCTGCGCCTCGTCCTCGGTGACGATGAATTCGACCTCGATCGCAAGCGAACCCTGCAGTTCGAAAAAACGATCCTCGTGCAGCACGCGATGCTGGCCGAAACCGGCCATCGCGCGAAACGCGGAACCGCCCGCGACGCCCATCCGGTTCGCCTCGTCCAACAGCCATTCCCACAGCGGCTTCCAGTGCAACCGATGCTGCTCGTGCACGTAGAAGCGCAACAAGACCCTGTCCATCGCTCCCTCCGATGGCAGCCCGTTCAGGCCGCCGCGAGCCACGCGCGCGCGGTCCACATGCCGAGCGCCGTCAGCGCGAACGATCCAGTCAAGTGTAGGACAGCCACCGCCAACGCCCATCCGAATTCGCCGTCGAGCGCGTGCGTCATCACTTCGACCGAATAGGTCGAGAACGTCGTGAGGCCGCCGAGAAAGCCCGTGATCACGAACAGCCGCCACTCGGGCGGCAACCCGACGCGAACGGTGAACACGACGGCGGCCACGCCGATCACGTAGCCGCCGAGCAGGTTCGACGCGAGCGTGCCGAGCGGCACCGCGGGAAAGAACGCGTTGAGCGCGAGGCTCAGGAACCAGCGCAGCAACGCGCCGAGGCCGGCGCCGACGAAGATCGCGACGATCGAATAGAACAAGGGCACCCCTCACGGACGACGCCGCGCACGCGGCTACGCTGAACTGTATGCGGAATCGCGCCGCGCCGGCAATGCCGACGGGCCGTGCACGCAGGCGGCGGATCGTATCGCGATCGCATGACGCGTTTCACGATTTCCCCCGCGCGCCGCCGTGGATATTTACCGGACGATTACATCCGACATGACGAACCAATTTTGAACCCCCGATTATTCATCAGCTTTTTTAAAACCGATAAAGCAGCTCGACCGCGCGCAGGTTAACCCTGCAAACGCTTGTCCCATCAAGGCTCCACGTACTTTCCCTTATCAGACATTCCCGTATTCGGCCGATATTCGATGTAGTTATCGCCGTCGATTTCGTAGAATTGTTTCGCCACTCCACTCCATCGACATGGAGACTCGAAAAATGAACAATATCCGCCTGTCATCCATGTTGATCCCGGCGCTGTGCGCATCGCTGCTCGCGTCGGGCGTCGCGCTCGCCGACGGCAACGGGCCGCCGTCCTATGTCGAAGGCAACCGCGCGCCGAAAGGATTCGCACGCCCGCCGTTCCACACGAAGCCGCGCGCGAGCACCGCCACGATCGCCGGTCTCACGCCGGCGCTCACCCGACATGCATACGGATTCGACACGATCGCGAACCAGGGCGACGGGATGATCGTCGCGATTGTCGACGCGTACGACGACCCGAAGATCGAAGCCGATCTCGGCGTGTTCAGCAATGCGTTCTCGCTGCCGCCCTGCACGTCGTCGAACGGCTGTTTCACCAAGGTGTACGCCCGCGGTGCCCGGCCCAAGCCCAATGCAGGCTGGTCACTCGAGATCTCGCTCGACGTCGAATGGGTGCATGCGATCGCGCCGAAGGCGAAGATCGTGCTCGTCGAGGCGGCATCGGCCAGCTTCAACGACCTGATGGCCGCGGTGGACGTCGCGGTCAAGCGCGGCGCGTCGGTCGTGTCGATGAGTTTCGGCGGCAACGAATTCAGCAGCGAGACCGGCTTCGACAGCCACTTCAACGTACCGGGCGTCACGTTCGTGGCGTCGTCCGGCGACAGCGGCACCGGCACCGAATACCCGGCCGCGTCGCCTTACGTGGTGTCCGTCGGCGGCACGACGCTGTCGTCGGATACGGCCGGCAATTACATCGGCGAGGCGGCGTGGAGCGGCAGCGGCGGCGGCGTGAGCAGCGTCGAGGCCGAGCCGGCCGGCCAGACCGCCTGGCCGATTCCGGTGGCCGGCAAGCGCGGCGTGCCCGACGTCAGTTACGACGCGAATCCGTCCAGCGGTTTCGCGGTGTACGACTCGGTCACCTATCAGGGGCAGGCCGGCTGGTTCCAGGTGGGCGGCACGAGCGCGGGTGCGCCGCAATGGGCGGCGCTCGTCGCGATCGCGAATTCGCTGCGCACGGCGGCCGGCAAGACATCGTTGAGCGGCGCCTACGACACGCTCTATGCGGTCGGCAAAACCGCGTACGGCAGCGACTTCCACGACGTGACGACCGGGTCCAACGGCAATTGCGGCAGCGTCTGCAGCGCGGCGGGCGGCTACGACTACGTGACGGGCCTCGGTTCGCCGATCGCGCCGGCGCTCGTGCAAGCGCTCGTCGCGCGGCCGTAAACCCGGGCCCCGGCCGGTCGCCTCGTGGCGCGTGGCTCAGCCGCCGCGCCACGCGCGGTCGAGCGCATTCAACGTCGCCCGCGCACCGCCCTTCAGCCCGATCACGTCCGCCCGGCGCGCATGCGCGTCGCGCGTGTTGATGCGGATCACGTCGGCGCCGAGCCGTTCGCTCAGCAGACGCACGGTCGGAATCGCGGTGCCCGCGCCGATCTCGACCACGGCGACGCGCCCGGCCCGCGCGATCCAGTCTTCGAGCGCGCGCTCCTGCGCGTCGTAGCGCGCACCGAGCCAGCCGGTGTCGCCGAACATCAGGATGTTCGGTCGCGCGAGACCGCCGCAGTGCGGGCAGCGCGGCATGTCGCCAACGAGGCGGCACGTCGCTTCGTCGACCGCCGGCACGAATGTCGCCGCGTCCCACGTGTCGTCCGTGCACGGGCGCAGGCACTGCATCGCATGAATCGAACCGTGGATCTCGACGATGCGCGCCGGATCGAAGCCGGCCTTCTGGAACTGGCCGTCGACGTTGCTCGTCAGCACGAAGCCGCCGTTCGGCATCGCATCGATCCAGCGGCGCAGGATCGCGAAGCCCGCATGCGGCGTCGTCGCGCGGTAAAGCGCGAGACGATGCCCGTAGAAGCCCCATGCGAGCGCCGCACGCGCACGAAACGCGTGCGGCGACGCGATCTCGTGGAATTCGAAACGCTCGTGGCGCAGCGCCGGATACGCGCGCCAGAAACCGTCCGTACCGCGAAAATCGGGCAGCCCGGAATCGACGCCGATGCCCGCGCCGGCCGTGACGAGCAATGCGTCGGCGCGCGCGAGTGCGGCGACGGCGGACGCGACGAGATCGGCGGGAAGCGGCGCGGCGGCGGAGTCGGCGGGATCAGCGGGATCGGAAAGCGGCATGATGGAAAAACGGTGGCGTCGAACGTTGCGCGGGTGGCGTCGCGATCATACGCCGGTTCGGGTGTCGCGCCGCATCGGCGACGCAACGACGTGGCGCTGCGCGCGTGCGGCAGCCGGCGATGCGAATGCGCGCCGTCCGCAAGCGCCGCACCGGCGATGCCGCGACCCGGCGCCTACGCTTGCTCAGTGAGCCGATTCGTCCTGCGCAACCGGCATCTCGTCGACCGCGAAATAGACCGGCTTGCCGAGTTGCCGCGCGAGCGCGACGTCCGCATCCGCCCCGCGCGACGCGCCATCGATGCGCAGTACCGCATCGCAACGCCGCAGCAGCCGGTGCGCGGCCGGATACAGGAACGCCTCGCCGATCGCGTCGCCCACCTGCGTCGAGCCGGCCGCGGCCGCGAGCGGCAACGACACCCATTCGCCGATCATCGGCACGTGCCCGCGGCGATACACGGCGAGCGCCGCTGCTTCCAGCCGGTGCAGGTTCGCGGCGATGCGCGCCGGGTCGCCGTCCGTGCCGCTGCGATACGGGCCGGCGATCAGCACGAGCCGCGGCGTCATGCGGCGCGCGCGCCGGCGGTTTCCCGCAGCGCGACGTACTGCAGCAGCATGATCGTCTTCGCGTCGACGATCTCGCCGCGCTCGATCGCGTCCAGCGCCGCCTGCAGCGGCATCTCGACGACCTCCAGATCCTCGCCCTCTTCCGCGACGCCGCCGCCCGCGCCGGTGCGCAGCGACGCATCGTATTCGCCGACGAAGAAATGCAGCTTCTCCGTCACGGAACCCGGGCTCATGAACGCCTCGAACACCTTGCGCACGCCGCGCACGCGATAGCCGGTCTCCTCCTCGGCCTCCGCGCGGATGCGCGCCTCGGGCGTGTCGTCGTCGAGCAGCCCGGCGGCCGCCTCGAGCAGCATGCCGTCGTGTCCGCTCACGTACGCCGGCATCCGGAACTGGCGCGTCAGCAGCACGTCGCCGTCTCGGCATGACGCAGCAGGATCGTCGCGCCGTTGCCGCGATCGTAGGTCTCGCGGCTCAGGCGCTGCCACGTTCCGTCGCGGCGCAGGAAATCGAACGTCACCTTGCGCAGCACATACCAGTCGTCGGACAGCACCGTCGTATCGACGATGCGCACCCGCTCCCGCGTTGCAGCCATTCCAGCCATTGCAGACTCCGGTTCGACAAAGGACGGCGCTCATGGTAACGTGCAGATTCGTGCAATTTCAAGAATTTTCGTGCAAACACGATGCTGACGACGCAACGCAAGAAGGCGATCCTCGATGCGCTCGAGCGCGACGGCCAGGTACTGGCCGCCGAGCTGAGCGTGCAATTCGGCGTGTCCGAAGACACGGTGCGCCGCGACCTGCGCGAGCTCGCGGCCGAAGGGCTGTTGCAGCGCGTGCATGGCGGTGCGCTGCCGGCGTCGCCGGCCGTCGCGCCGTTCGCGCAGCGCGAGGCGCTCGACACCACGGAGAAGCGGCGCATCGCGCGGCGAGCCGCGCAGATGATCGCGCCCGGACAGGTGGCGATCGTCGATGGCGGCACGACCTCCGCGCTGCTCGTCAGCCAGTTGCCGGCCGACCTGCGCGCGACGATCGTCACGCACAGCCCGAGCGTCGCGGTCGCGCTGGCCGCGCATCCGTCGATCGACGTGATCCTGATCGGCGGCCGGCTCTACAAGCACTCGATCGTCGCGGTCGGCGCGGCGGCGATGGAAGGCATCGCGCGCATTCATGCGGACCTGTATTTCATGGGCGTCACGGGCGTGCATCCGGTCGTCGGCCTGAGCACCGGCGATTTCGAGGAAGCGGCGATCAAGCGCGCGCTGGCCGAACGCGCGGCCGAGACGGTCGTGCTCGCGTCGCAATCGAAGCTGCGTGCGGCATCGCAGTTCGTGATCGGTGACATCTCGCTGGCGCAGACGGTCGTCGTCGAGAAGGAAACCGACGCCGCGCTGACAAAGCCGATCGAGGCGGCGGGTGTGACGGTGGTGCGCGCGTAGCGTGCGATGCATTGGTATTCGCGCTTGTCAGCTCGGTTGCAAAGTGTCGTCGCGCAGGCGCCCGAATCGATGTCAGCGTGCTGACAGGCACCGCTTGCTAACATGGGCGATCGCCCGATCGCCACGTGTCCGCCCGCCCGATGCCCTCGCCCTCCGCCCCGACTCCCTCGGCACCGCCCGCAGGCGACGCACCGTCGCCGGGCGTCCTCGCGCTGTTCGTCGCGTTCGCGCAGATCGGCCTGACCAGCTTCGGCGGCGGGCTCAGCGGCCGAATGATGCGCGACTTCGTGCACGAGCGACGCTGGCTCGACGAAGAGGCGTTCCTCAACGGTCTCGCGCTGTCGCAGGCGTTGCCGGGCGTCAACGTGAAGAACCTCGCGATCTGGATCGGCTACCGGCTCGCCGGATGGCGCGGCGCGGTGGCCGGCTTCACCGGCATCATCGCGCCGCCGGCCGTGCTGATCGTGCTGTTCGGCGTCGCGTTCTCGACGCTTACGCGCTTTCCGCTCACGCATGTCGCGCTCGCCGGGGCGGCGGCCGCGGCGATCGGGCTGTCGATCTCGATGGCCGTCACCGCGGTGCGCCGGCTGCCGCGCCGCGTGCTGCCGTTCGCGATCATGACGCTCACCTTTGTGTCGGTTGCGGTACTGCACTGGCCGCTCGTGTGGACCGTGCTGATCGGCGGCACGCTGAGCGTCGCGCTCGAATACCGTCGCGCGGCCGCCGCGCCGGTCGGGAGCGACGCACGATGAACGCATCTGCGCGGTACGCAGCACTGTTCGGCGTGTTCGCGCCGCTATCGATTGCAACGATCGGCGGCGGGCAGGCGGTCATCGCGGATATCCAGCGGCAAGTCGTCGACGTGCATCACTGGATGAGCGCCACGCAATTCGTGAACGACTTCGCGATCGCACGGATGGCGCCGGGCCCCGGCTCGCTGCTGGCGACGCTGATCGGCTGGCAGGTGGCCGGCTTCTGGGGCGCGGTGATCGCGACGCTCGCGCTGTTCGGCCCGACCGCGTTCCTGATCTACGGCGTCGCGCATCTATGGCGGCGGCACCGGGGCGCGCGCTGGCAGATCGCGCTCGAAGCCGGCCTGCGTCCGGTTGCGGCCGGCATGATCCTCGCGTCGGTGTGCGTGCTGCTGCAGGCGCTCGACGGCGGGTGGGCCGCACGCGCGATCGCGATTGTGTCGACGCTGTGCGTGATGTACACGCGCGTTCATGCGCTGCTGTTGATCGCGGTCGGTGCACTGTTGCTCGTCGGCTTGCACGTGCTCGGCGGCGTGTAGCGCGGCGCCATTGCCTTTACGTTGCGACGCTGCCTGGGCGCCTAGACGTCCTGACGCCTGGACGGCGGCGACACACCGGCGCGCTCGGACAACAGCCGGATTAGCGCGGGAATGCCGCGGTGCGCGATCGACGCGCTGTAGGCGTCAGCGGCCCGCTATCGACACCGATCCCGATACCGCGCGGAATACGTCGTGCGCGTGGGCATGCAGCTCGAATCCGATGCCCGGCGCTTGCGGCACGCGCGCGTATCCCGCATCGACGATTTCGCCATCGGCGAGTCCGCTGAACGGATGGAATGCGAACGGGCTGACTTCCGCACCGCCGAGCCCGAGCGCCGCGACGACGTGCAACGAGAACAGGTGGCCGCCGTGCGGCCAGAACGCGTCGCGCCGCCAGCCGCGCGATACGAAGTGATCGACGATCTGCAGATAGCCCGGCAGCCCGTAGCCGTGCACGGGATCGAACACCAGTACGTCGCGGTCGTTGCGCAAGCCGCCGTAACGGTCGAGCAGCTTCGCTTCCGCGAGCGAGAACAGCGCTTCGCCTGCCGCGATCGGCGGCGCGTATCGCGTGGCCACGTCTGCCTGGAGCGGCAGATCGAGCGGATCGCAGATGTCCTCGAACCACCAGAGGCCGAACGGCGCGAGCATGTTGGCCGCCTCGTGGGCGGTCGTCGCGTCGTACGTGTTCATCGCGTCGACTGCGAGATGCGCAGGGCTGGCGAGCTGGGCGGCCGCGGTTTCGATGCGGCGCCGGTCCTGCTCGAGATCCGCGCCGCCGATCTTGATCTTCGCGCGCGTGTAGCCGAGATCGGCGATCCGGCGCATCTCGTCCGACAGGCGCGCGAGATCGTCATGCGGATAGCGGTAGCCGCCGCCCGCGTACACGCGCACGCGCGACTGCGGCGTGCGTTCGAGACGATCGGCGAGAAAGCCGTGCAACGGCAGGTCGGCGATCTTCGCGGCGGCGTCCCAGATCGCCATGTCGAGCGTGCCGACCGCGACGCAGCGTTCGCCGTGCCCGCCCGGCTTCTCGCCGGCCATCATCGCGCGCCACGCGCGGAACGGGTCGAGGTTGGTGCCGGCTTCGTCGGCGAGTGCGTCGGCGGCGGCGAGCAGACGCGGCGCGAACCGTTCGCGGATGAGGCCACCCTGCGCGAAGCGGCCGATCGACGCGTAGCCGTAGCCCGTCACCGGGCGGCCGCCGCGCACGATGTCGGTAACGACCGCGACGACGCTCGTCGTCAGGCCGCCGGACGGAATCGCCGGATCGGCATAGCGGGACACGGGAATCGCACGTTCGTGGATCGCGGTGATGCGCATGGTCGGGGCTCCGGAGGGGCGTCCGGCGCAGGCGGAAGGTTCAGGCGCTGCAGCGGAAACGGTGGGCGGATCGCTGCATCTTAGGGGTTTGCGTGACAGCGTGCAGGACCGGTAGCGAGCGTCATCGCGTCGTCGCAGAACAACCGCGCGTCGAATTCGTCATGGGGGGCGATCGGATAGCGGAGCGCGCCGAGCACGCGCCCATCCTCGGCGCGCTGCTTCCGAACCGGGTGACTTTTATTGAGCCGGAATCTTCGCTCGCCCCTTCCGGCTTCGTGAACCGCGAAGACGCGGGGCGATGACGGTATGCATGGGTCGGGTCGGGTCGAATCGACCGCCCCGCTCAGGCGAAGACGAAGTACTTGCGGACCGTCTCCACCACTTCCCACGTGCCTTTCATGCCGGGTTCGATCACGAACACGTCGCCGGCTTTGAGGTGCACCGGCTCCTCACCTTCCGGCGTGATGATGCAGTAGCCATCGAGAAAGTGACAGTACTCCCATTTTTCATAATTCACCTCGAACTTGCCCGGCGTGCAGATCCAGGTGCCCATGATCTTGCTACCGTCCTTCGAGACGTACGCGTTGAGGTTCACGGTGTGCGGATCGCCGCCAATGCGCTTCCATTTGGTCGCGTCAAGGACAGGCGTCGGGCAGGTTTTGCGCAGAACGGTGATGAAATCGGACATGTCGGCTCCAGACTGATGATCGTATGAGAGACCTGTCACGTTAGTTCGAAAGCTTTACCCGGGCTTGTATGCTTCCGACGCCGACTCGTCTATTTTCGACAGCGCCGGTGTGCACGCTTACCCCGGTATGCGCGCGCGTCTTTGGAGAAGTGCAGAAATCTCAAGATTCGGGCGGACGACCGCTGTACGTCGCCCACGCGGATTCGATGGTCCTCGCGTCCACCTCGCCCGCCTCGAATCCTGGAACATCTTCGAGAAGCATCAGCAAACTTTCGATGAAATCCGCCCGCGAAAGCTTGCCGCCGAAATCTTCACGCGCCGCGGCAGCCAAATCGTCAATCTTTTCGGCGAGCAGCGACGAGGTATCGTTGGGGTGTTGAGTAACGTCCATGCGACGACTATCCCGACTACTCCATAAACTTCACAACAAGTTTTCCTTCATCTTGACGCAAAGCTACATTGGATTAATTCATAACGACGAACGTAATCTTTCGTACTCGCGCGTACACGAAGGCAACGCCAAGCAGCCGAATGCGAGCTATCGCGGGAGGCTGAAATTATCCACTTATAATATGGCAAACCGGGGCCGCGCCTCCAACTTCGGTGTAGTATGTATGCCAACCCTTGCCACCCCCTCACCAGCAATATAATTGACGCAACATACATTTAGATCATCAGACACATCAGTACCGACCAACATCACGCACAACAACACTTTACCCTGGACCACATAAACCATGACAGATCCGATCGCCATAACTTCTGCCGCAGTAACAGCCTATCTGAGCAAAGATGGAGTAGAGAAATTATTGGGCCCCACAGCAGAATATCTCGGTGGAGAACTGAAAAATATCGTCGAAAAAGGGCAGAAAAATATCGCCTCGATATTCTCCAGAGCGACAAAAAAAGCAGGAAATAAACTCGACAAACCAGGAAGCGTCAATCCACGCGTACTCAAACATGTTATGGACGAGGGGAGGTTTACCGAAGATGAATTACTCTCTGAATATTTTGGTGGCGTTTTAGCTTCGGCGCGCACCCCAGATGGATTCGATGACCGCGGCGCTTACTACGCACAAGTTGTTCAGTCCATGTCGATCTACCAATTAAGATTACATTATCTCTTCTATTATCTGATATGGCAACTTGCAAAAGGCAAGCAATTGAGCCTGAGCAGCTACGTCGGACGCCACGAAATGGAAATAATAATTCCAGTCGACATTTATTCCCAAACCTTCTCCGCAATCGACCCAAGAAAAGAAGAGCCAATTATTGCCCATGCCTTAGCCGGCCTAACCAGACAAGAACTTATTGGAGACCACTGGGTTTTTTCTGGACCAAAGCAAATGCAACAATCAAAAATAGAAACGACGTCCCATGCATTTTTCATCACACCCACCATCGCAGGAATTGAACTATTTGTCTGGGCCCATGGGCGCGGCGAGGATGGCATGCAAGCATTCTTAGATACCACGCTTGTCCAAAAAGATGAGTTGAATATCCAGCTCCCGCATCTTGCTCGTTTTAAGACCCCCAAAGAGGCGGCAGCGCGCGCGTACGTCACCGAATAAATTCGAGATCACCACCAGCAGCAGATTAATTTATCCACACATGCTCGTGGTGATTCTTAGCAAGCACAATGCTGCACGATCACCTCGCCTCAATCACTGAAAAATTTCAACAAAATTTAGTGCCAGATAGTGGGTGCACAATTGAGCGTTCACGAGTCACGTAAAATTTATAGGTTCGCCTCTGCAGAACATAATCTCCCTCACCAGGAGTCTCCCAAGAACGTAATGTGGAATCAAGAAACCGAGGAATCTTGATGCGTTGTCGAGCCCGAATCGTCACCGCTGCAAGCGACGCCACTGCTCCGGCATCGAGCCATGCCAGTTTTGATGCCAGCAGCCAGGATCCGACGCTTGCCATCCCCACCCAAACCCCTGTAGAATCGCCAATTCCGCGGGCGTCGTATAATGGCCATTACCTCAGCTTCCCAAGCTGATGACGTGGGTTCGATTCCCATCGCCCGCTCCACTTTGCGGCTGCACGACAGCCTGCGCATGAGCCGCCTCGTCGAAGGCGGCTTTTTTGTACCATGCGCCGAATCGCCCGGCAGCATTGCTGCGCAACGGGCCCTCGCCCGAACCGAGCCTTTCTCTGTACCGATGATGCACGACGATCCGAACGAAGCCGGCCTGCCGCCGCACGACGACGCCATTCCCGACGAAGCCGACCAAGCCGGCGCAGGCGCCGACGAAGTCAATCCGCTGCACCGCCGCCGCATCCGCAGCTTCGTGACGCGTGCCGGCCGCGTGTCGACCGGCCAGCGCCGCGCGCTCGACGAATTCGGCCCGCGCTTCGTCGTCCCGTATGCGCCGGAACTGCCGGACTGGAACGCGATCTTCGGCCGCAGCGCGCCGCGCATCCTCGAGATCGGTTTCGGGATGGGCGCATCGACCGCGGAAATCGCCGCGCACCGCCCGGGCGACGATTTCCTCGGCGTCGAGGTACACGAGCCGGGCGTCGGCGCGCTGCTGAAGCTGATCGGCGAGCAGGATCTGACGAACATCCGCATCATCCAGCACGACGCGGTCGAGGTGCTCGAGCACATGATCGCGCCGGAAAGCCTCGACGGCGTGCACATCTTCTTCCCCGACCCGTGGCACAAGGCGCGTCACCACAAGCGCCGGCTGATCCAGCCGCCGCTCGTCGCGCATCTCGCATCGCGCCTGAAGCCCGGCGCGTACCTGCACTGCGCGACCGACTGGCAGAACTACGCGGAGCAGATGCTGGAAGTGCTCGGCGCGGAACCGACGCTCGAAAACACGGCCGCCGATTACGCGCCGCGCCCCGACTACCGCCCGGTGACGAAGTTCGAACGGCGTGGGCTGCGGCTCGGCCACGGCGTGTGGGACCTGGTGTTCCGCAAGCGCGCAAGCTGAGCGTCCCACCCTGCGCAGAATGAAAAATCCCGACCGGCGTCTCGCGCCGGTCGGGATTTTTTCATGGAGCGGCGCATCGACCGCTCGCCAGCCTCACGCCCAGTTCAGCCAGCCGCTGTAACCCACTAGCAACACGAACAGCCCGAACGCGATCCGGTACCACGCGAACACCGTGAAATCGTGCGTCGCGACGTAGCGCAGCAGCCAGCGCACGCACACGAACGCGCTGACGAACGCCGACACGAGCCCGAGCGCGAACAGGCCGAGCGAATCGACGGTGAACGCCTGCCAGTCCTTCACGGTTTCGTAGAGCGTCGCGCCGAAGATGATCGGAATCGCGAGGAAGAACGAGAATTCGGTGGCCACGCGTCGGTCGAGACCGAACAGCATCCCGCCGATGATCGTCGAGCCCGAGCGCGACATGCCGGGCACCAGCGCGAAGCACTGCGCGAGTCCGACCTTGAGCGCGTCGAGCGGCGTCAGCGCGTCGACCGACATCACGCGCGGCGGCTCGCCGCGTTCGCGCTGCCGCGCCTCGGCCCACAGGATGATCGCGCCGCCCACGACGAGCGCGAACGCGACGGGCACCGGCGAGAACAGCACAGCCTTGATCTTCTTCTCGAACAGGAGGCCGAGCGCGATCGCGGGAATCGTCGCGATCACGACGTTCAGCGTGAAGCGCTGCGCGTCGGGCCGGCTCGGCAGCCCGGACACGACGGACACGATCCGCTGCCGGTATTCCCAGCAGACCGCGAGGATCGCGCCGAACTGGATCACGACGTCGAACGTCTTCGCGTGCGAATCGTTGAAATTGAGGAAGCTGCCCGCGACGATCAGGTGACCGGTGCTCGACACCGGCAGGAATTCCGTCAGCCCCTCGACGACGCCGAGGATCAATGCCTTGCAGATCAGGATCCAGTCCATCCGTGGCCCAACTCCGAAATGGTCGAAAGAAAAGGCCACTCTTGCGCGCGCGGCCCGCCCGGCCGTGCGCGCCCCGTCGTCACTTTTCGACGATCGCCACGCGTATGCCGTTTGTAAGGATCGTAATTGTACCGGGTTCGTAGTTCACCCCGGCAAATTGCAGTTGTTCCGGCTTGAACGTGTAGATCGGATAGTTGGTCAGCAGCTGCGTCGCGAGCAGGCCGGCGGCCGCGCCGACCTGCTGCGCGTACATCTGCGCGTCGCCGTCGAGCGCGAGGCTGTCGACGGCCGGCGCCTTCAGCACGACCGAGCGGCTCGGCGCGTCGTACGCGAGCTGGCCCGACACGGTGAACTTGCCGCTGACGGGCCCGCGCAGGAACGGGCTCACGAAGTTCGCGTCGAGCTGCACGGCGACGCGGTTCTGGTCGGGCAGCAGGTTGACGGCCGGATTCGCGAGCGACACGTCGACAACCTGGGCGACCGTCTTCTGGTACGGAAACTTCCGCGCGACGGCCTTCTGCACGTCGCCGCGCGAGAACGTGTAGTGGTCGGGAATGAACGGGAACGTCGACGCGCACGCGGCAAGCGATACGCACACGCCGACGGCGCCGATGGCGGCAGCGAAAAAACGGCGCCGGCCGGGCGCGCGAGGGACGGTCATGCTGATTTCTCTCCTGGATGCGCCGGCCGCGTCGCGGCCTCGAGGCGCGTGAGCCACGCGAGCGCGTCGTCGCGCGACGCGCCGCACATGTCGGCGGACGGCTGCAGCCCGGAACAGCACGCGGGGCGCTCGGGCCGGCCGAAGATCATGCAGCGCAGGTCGTCGCCGAGTTGCACGCAGCGCACGCCCGCCGGCTTGCCGTCGGGCATGCCCGGAATCGGGCTGGAAATCGACGGCGCGATGCAGCACGCGCCGCAGCCCTCGCGGCACGCATGCGGCGGCGGGGCTTCGGCGGGCGCCGGGCGGACAGGCATTTCGACGGACACTCGGCTCTCTCGACGAACACGAAAAACGGTGCGGCAACCGGACGCGGCGTCCGGCAGCCCCACCCCGCATTGTGCCATCGCCGCTGCGACGTTATTACACAATGCAGCCCGACCGCGGGTTCATATACTCGAAAGCATCTAAAAAAAGCGCGAGACCGCCATGCGTTCTGGTTCTGCCGACCCGATGTTCCGTCCCGATTTGCTCACGAAATACGGCGTGAACGGGCCGCGCTATACGTCGTACCCGACCGCGCTGCAGTTCCGCGACGATTTCGATCCGGCCGACTACGTCCGCGCGGCCCGCGACCCCGGCGCGTCGTCGAGCGACCTGTCGCTGTACTTCCACATCCCGTTCTGCAACACCGCGTGCTTCTACTGCGGCTGCAACAAGATCGCGACCAACAACCGCCGCCGCGCGCGCCCGTATCTCGACCAGCTCAAGCGCGAAATGGCGCTGCAGGCCGCGCTGTTCGATCCGTCCCGCCCCGTCACGCAACTGCACTGGGGCGGCGGCACGCCGACCTTCCTGTCCGACGACGAAACGGCCGAGCTGATGGCGGCCACGCGCGAGCATTTCGCGCTCGCGCCGGACACCGACGCCGAGTTCTCGATCGAGATCGATCCGCGCACGGTCACGCCGGCGACGCTCGTGCACCTGCGCACGATCGGCTTCAACCGGCTGAGCCTCGGCGTGCAGGATTTCGACCCGCTCGTGCAGCAGGCGATCAACCGCATCCAGCCGCGCGCGATGACGGCGGACCTGCTCGCAGCCGCACGGGCGACGGGCTTCCATTCGGTCAGCGTCGACCTGATCTACGGGCTGCCGCACCAGACGATCGCCGTGTTCGCACGCACGCTGGAGACGATCATCGAGCTCGCGCCCGATCGCCTGTCGGTGTTCGGCTACGCGCACATGCCGCATCTGTTCAAGATGCAGCGGCAGATCGACGATGCGACGCTGCCGCCGCCGGAAACGCGCATCGCGCTGCTCGGCCTCGCAATCGACATGCTGACGTCGGCCGGCTACGTGTACATCGGGATGGACCACTTCGCGCGGCCGTCCGACGAACTCGTGCGCGCGCAGCGCAACGGCACGCTGCAACGCAATTTCCAGGGCTACAGCACGCGCGCGGATACCGACCTGATCGGCTTCGGCGTGTCGTCGATCGGCAAGGTCGGCGACGTCTACGCGCAGAACGCGAAGGACCTGCCCGCATACGGCGCCGCGCTCGACGCGGGCCGGCTGCCGATCGCGCGCGGCGTGCGGCTCACGCCGGACGACCGGCTGCGCCGCGACGTGATCACGCAACTGATGTGCAACCTCGAACTGCCGTTCTCGCATGTCGAGGCCGCGCACGGCATCCGCTTCGCCGATCATTTCGCGCGCGAGCTGGACGCGCTGCGTCCGTTCGAGCGCGACGGGCTGCTGACGATCGCGCGCGACCGGCTGACGATCCATCCGGCCGGCCGGATGGTCGTGCGCAACATCGCGATGGCGTTCGACGCGTACCTCGGCCAGACGCCGCGGCAGCGCTACTCGCGCACGGTCTAGCGCGCGCTTCGCGCCGGCCACGGGCGGGCGCCGGCCCGGCCGGTTTGATAGAGTGTGAGGCTTACATCCGCTTCGCCTGCCCTCCAAGATGCGCACCACCAAAGCGACCCACGCGGTCGAACGCCTGAAGACCCGCTCCGGCAACCCGCAATTCGCGGCCGTCGCGATGGCGGGCGGCCTGTTCTATCTCGTCGACCGCTCGGGCGGCACCGCCGAGAAGCGCTGCGAGCCGCTGCCGCTCGACGAGTTCGTCAAGTTCGTCGACGAATTTGGCCCTAAAAAACCGCGCAAGGCGAGCAAGCTCGACCTCGCGTTCGAGGCGCAGATCAAGAAGAGCAAAGGGTAAAGGTCTGTTGCAGGCCGCCTGAAGGCTTCGCGGCCGTGCCGTTTGGTACAATCACGAAGTTTCTCTACCCCCGCTGATGGCCGACCAGGCTGCGTGACCACACCATGAATATCGAAAACGCGCGTTTCAACATGATCGAACAGCAGATCCGTCCGTGGGACGTGCTGGATCTGGATGTCCTGGGCCTGCTGTCGATCGTCAAGCGTGAAAACTACGTGCCGGCCCAATACCGCGATCTCGCGTTCGCCGATCTCGAACTCCCGCTGCCGGGCGGCGCGAGCAAGATGCTGTTCCCGCGCGTCGAAGCGCGCGTGCTGCAGGAGCTGGCGGTCAAGAAGCACGAGAACGTGCTCGTGATCGGCGCGGGCTCGGGCTACCTGGCCGCGCTGTTCGCGCATCGTGCGCAGCACGTGACGGCCGTCGAGATCGATCCGGCGATCGCGAAGTTCGCGGCAGACAACCTGCGCAACGACGGCGTGACCAACGCCGAAGTCGTGCTCGGCGACGGCTCGCGCGGCTGGGCGGCCAAGGCGCCGTACGACGTGATCTGCGTCGCGGGCGGCCTGCCGGTCGTGCCGCAGGAAATGCTCGAGCAGCTGAAGGTCGGCGGCCGCCTGTCGGCGTTCGTCGGCGGCCGTCCGGTGATGAAGGCGCAGATCATCACGCGCATCGACGACAAGCAGTACCGCGTCGCCGACGTGTTCGAAACGTACATCGACCACCTCGTCAACGCGATCGAGCCGTCGCGCTTCAAGTTCTGAGCGGCGGAGCCTCCATGCAGATCCTGACGCCCGCGATGCTCGCGGAATGGCTCGGCGACACCGCGCGCCCCGCGCCCGTCGTGCTCGACGTGCGCGAGCCGTGGGAAATCGCGACCGCGCAGATCTCCGGCAGCGTGTCGATTCCGATGCAGCAGATTCCCGCGCGCAGCGAAGAACTCGACGACGAAGCGGAAATCGTCTGCGTGTGCCATCACGGGATGCGCAGCGCGCAGGTCGCGATGTTCCTCGAATCGCGCGGCTTCACGAAGCTGTACAACCTGCAAGGCGGGATCGACGCGTGGTCGCGCGACGTCGATCCGTCCGTGCCGCGCTACTGATCGATCCTTCCGGCGGCGCATCGCGCGCCGCCGCGCCGCCCGGCACGCCGCCGCCGGCCGCACCGATCCGCCGAACGGGCGCGCACCGCGCGCCCGTTTCGCTTTCCTCCCCGGTTTCCCTGCATTTCGACGCCGCGGCACCGCCGTGCACCATTTGCGCCCGTGCGTCTGCACCGCAACGGACCGCGCATGCTGCACGGCGCGTCATCCGCACCGCGCCGATGCCCGCCGATGGCCCGCGCAGGCACGCCGGGCGTGCATCCGCGCGACTGGCACATGCCTTGCGTTACACGATGGCCGGCGCCGCCACGGCGCACGCGCATCCAACACGACAAGGGGATACCGATGAAACGTCGCAGTCTGTTGAAGTTCGGTTCGATGGCCGGCGCGCTCGCGCTGGCGGGCAAGAGCCCGTTCGCGCACGCGGCCGATGCGGGCACCGGCCCGATCAAGGTCGGCATCCTGCATTCGCTGTCGGGCACGATGGCGATCTCGGAGACGTCGCTGAAGGACACCGCGCTGATGACGATCGCCGACATCAACAAGAGCGGCGGCGTGATGGGCCGCAAGCTCGAACCGGTGGTGGTCGACCCGGCGTCGAACTGGCCGCTGTTCGCCGAGAAGGCGCGCCAGCTGCTCACGCAGGACAAGGTCGCCTGCGTGTTCGGCTGCTGGACGTCGGTGTCGCGCAAGTCTGTACTGCCGGTGTTCGAGGAACTGAACGGGCTGCTCTACTACCCGGTGCAGTATGAAGGCGAGGAAATGTCGCGCAACGTGTTCTACACGGGCGCCGCGCCGAACCAGCAGGCGATTCCGGCAGTCGAGTACCTGATGAGCGCGGAAGGCGGCGGCGCGAAGCGCTTCTTCCTGCTCGGCACCGACTACGTGTATCCGCGCACGACCAACAAGATCCTGCGCGCGTTCCTGAAATCGAAGGGCGTGAAGGACGCCGACATTCAGGAGGTCTACACGCCGTTCGGCCACAGCGATTACCAGACCATCGTCGCGAACATCAAGACCTTCGCGCAGGGCGGCAAGACGACCGTGATCTCGACGATCAACGGCGATTCGAACGTGCCGTTCTACAAGGAACTCGGCAACCAGGGGCTCAAGGCGACCGACGTGCCGGTCGTCGCGTTCTCGGTCGGCGAGGAAGAGCTGCGCGGGATCGATACGAAGCCGCTCGTCGGCCATCTCGCCGCGTGGAACTACTTCATGTCGGTGAAGAATCCGACCAACACGAAGTTCAAGGACCAGTTCGCCGCGTGGGTAAAGGCGAACAACCTGCCGGGCGGCGCGAAGCGCGTGACCAACGATCCGATGGAAGCCACCTACGTCGGGATCCATATGTGGAAGCAGGCCGTCGAGAAAGCGAAGAGCACCGACGTCGACAAGGTGCGCGTCGCGATGATCGGCCAGACGGTGGCCGCCCCGTCGGGCTTCACGCTCTCGATGGACGGCAACCATCACCTGCACAAGCCGGTGATGATCGGCGAGATCCGCGGCGACGGACAGTTCAACGTCGTGTGGAAGACGAAGACGGCCGTGCGCGCGCAGCCGTGGAGCCCGTACATCGCGGGCAACCAGGGCAAGCCGGACGTCGTGAGCTCGATCCCGGCGTTCCTGCGCCGGCAGCGCGCGGCGCTGGCGTGATGCCGAGCGGCGCGTCGTGCTTCGTGTGCGACGTGCCGCTCGCTTGCCCGCCCGCTGCCGATGCGCCGGCCGCGCTTGCCGTGACCCATCGCCGGCGCCACGCCGCACCGCTCCCCTTCCCCACGCCCGACAGGATTCCCCGATGCCTACACGCTTTCGCCGAGCCGCCCGCGCGATCGCGGCATGCGCCGCCCTCGCGGGCCTGCTGCCGCACGCCGCGTTCGCGCTGACGGCGGCCGACACCGCCGCGCTCGCCGGCGACGACTTCGACGCGAAGACGGCGGCGATCGAACGGCTCGCCGCCGACACCGACCCGCGCGCCGTTGCGGTGCTCAACGCGCTGTCGAGCGGCGATGCGCTCGCGACCGGCGACGGCCGGCTGCTGATCCAGTCCGGCGACACCGCGCACGACGCGCTCACGCAGGCCGCGACGCCGGCCGGCGACGCGCAGCCGGTGATGCTGAACAACCTGCTGCGCACGAAGATCGCCGGCGCGCTGTCGGGCCTCGCGCTCGCGTCGCCCGACGTGGCCGCGCGCCGCGACGCGATCGACGCGCTGCTGAAGTCGCCCGACCCGGCGCTCAAGCCGATGATCGACCGCGCCCGTGCAAAGGAAACCGATCCGGTATTGAAACGTCGCCTCGATGCGCTGTGGGCGATCGCCGCGCTGCACGATGCCGATCCGGCGAAACGCCTCGAAGCCGTGCAGGTGGTGGCCGCGCGCAGCGATCTCGACATGATCGAACAACTGCGCCCGCTCGTCGCGAAGAACGCCGACGGCAGCTACGCGGAACCCGACGCGCGCGTGCGCGACGCCGCGCAACACGGGCTCGATACGTTGCACGCGCTGCAGCGCCGCGGCGAAATCGTCGGCACGGTGTTCGCCGGCCTGTCGCTCGGCAGCGTGCTGCTGCTCGCCGCGCTCGGCCTCGCGATCACGTACGGGCTGATCGGCGTGATCAACATGGCGCACGGCGAATTCCTGATGATCGGTGCGTACGCAACCTATGTCGTGCAGACGCTGATCCAGCGCTACGCGCCCGGCGCATTCGACTGGTATCCGCTCGTCGCCGTGCCGGTGTCGTTCGCGGTGGCCGCGCTCGTCGGCATCGTGCTCGAGCGGCTCGTGCTGCGGCATCTGTACGGCCGCCCGCTCGAAACGCTGCTCGCGACCTTCGGCGTGAGCCTGATCCTGATCCAGGCGACGCGCATGCTGTTCGGCGCGCAGAACGTGCAGGTCGTGAACCCGTCGTGGATGAGCGGCGGCGTGACCGTGATGCAGAACCTGATCCTGCCGTACAACCGGCTCGCGATCCTCGCGTTCGCGCTCGCGGTGGTGTTCGTCGCGTGGGCCGTGCTGACGAAGACGCGGCTCGGCCTGTTCGTGCGCGCGGTCACGCAGAACCGCCGGATGGCCGCCTGCGTCGGCGTGAAGACCGCCCGCGTCGACGCGTATGCGTTCGCATTCGGCGCGGGGATCGCGGGCCTCGGCGGCTGCGCGCTGTCGCAGATCGGCAACGTGGGTCCCGACCTCGGCCAGAACTACATCATCGATTCGTTCATGGCCGTCGTGCTCGGCGGCGTCGGGCAGATCGCCGGCACCGTGCTCGGCGGCTTCGGGCTCGGCCTCGCGAGCAAGGCGATCGAACCGTTCTGGGGCGCCGTGCTCGCGAAGATCGCGGTGCTCGTGATGATCGTGCTGTTCATCCAGAAACGCCCGCAGGGCATGTTCGCGCCGAAGGGCCGCAGCGCGGAGGCTTGACGTGACTTCATACACCGATTCGATGTCGAACCCGGTCGCCGACACGGCGAGGCCCGCCGCCGGCGCGCGCGCGGCGGACGGCTTCGCGCTCGGCCTGCCGCCCCGCCCCGCGCTGCTGTCGCGCCGCGCGTGGCTCGCGCTCGTCGCGCTGTGCGTGGCGATCGGCGTCGGCGTGCCGCTCGCCGCGCTCGTCGCGCCGGAAGCCAGCGCGTTCCATCTGTCCGCCTACGCGATGACGCTCGCCGGCAAGCTGATGTGCTACGCGATCGCCGCGCTCGCGCTCGATCTCGTGTGGGGCTACTGCGGGATCCTGAGCCTCGGCCACGGCTTGTTCTTCGCGCTCGGCGGCTATGCGATCGGCATGTACCTGATGCGCGAGATCGGCCGCGACGGCAAGTACGGCAGCGACCTGCCCGACTTCATGGTGTTTCTCGACTGGCACCAGTTGCCGTGGTACTGGAGCGGCACGCAGCATCTCGCATGGGCGCTCGCGCTCGTCGTGCTCGTGCCGGCCGTGCTCGCGTGGGTGTTCGGCTTCTTCACGTTCCGCTCGCGCGTGAAGGGCGTGTACCTGTCGATCATCACGCAGGCCATGACGTTCGCCGCGATGCTGCTGTTCTATCGCAACGAGACGGGCTTCGGCGGCAACAACGGCTTCACCGATTTCAAGCGCATCGCCGGTTTCGCGATCACGTCGCCGGGCACGCGCACGGTGCTGTTGCTGCTGACCTTCGCGACGCTCGTGCTCGCGTTCGTCGCCGCGCGCGCGATCGTCACGAGCAAGCTCGGGCGCGTGGTGACCGCGGTGCGCGACGGCGAGACGCGGCTGATGTTCCTCGGCTACAGCCCGCTCGCGTACAAGCTGTTCGTGTGGACCGTGTCGGCCGTGCTGTGCGGCATCGCCGGCGCGCTGTACGTGCCGCAGGTCGGCATCATCAATCCCGGCGAGATGTCGCCCGGCAATTCGATCGAAATGGCGATCTGGGTCGCGGTGGGCGGGCGCGGCACGCTGATCGGGCCGATCGTCGGCGCGTTCGCGGTGAATGGCGCGAAGAGTTTCTTCACCGCGTATTTCGCCGAATACTGGCTGTTCTTCCTCGGCCTGATTTTCGTGCTCGTGCCGCTCTTGCTGCCGCGCGGAATCATGGGCCTCGTCGAAACCGTGCTCGCGAAGGGGAAACGCGCATGAACGGAACGGCTCTCTATCAGTTCACGCCACCGCCGCCCGAAGACGAGCTGCTCGCCGTCAGCGGCAGTGCGTCGATGGGGCGCGTCGTGCCGGCCGGCATCGACACGTCGCACGGGACGATCCTCTATCTCGAGGATATCGAGGTGAGCTTCGACGGCTTTCGCGCGCTGAAGAAGCTGTCGCTCGCGATCGACGCGGGCGAGCTGCGCTGCGTGATCGGCCCGAACGGCGCGGGCAAGACGACGATGATGGACGTCATCACCGGCAAGACGCGGCCCGATGCGGGCAAGGTGTTTCTCGGCCAGACCATCGATCTCGCGCGGATGAACGAACCCGAGATCGCGCGTGCGGGCATCGGCCGCAAGTTCCAGAAGCCGACCGTGTTCGAACAGCATCCGGTGTGGGAAAACCTCGAACTCGCGATGCAGACCGACAAGGGCTGGCTCGCGTCGCTGCGCGCGCGGCTCGACCGCACCGCGCAGGCGAAGATCGAGGAGACGCTCGCGCTGATCGGCCTCGAAAGCCACGCGTATCGCGCGGCCGGCGAGCTGTCGCACGGGCAGAAGCAGCGGCTCGAAATCGGCATGCTGCTGATGCAGCGTCCCGCGCTGCTGCTGCTCGACGAGCCGGCGGCCGGGATGACCGACCACGAGACGATGGAACTCGCCGAGCTGCTGAACACGCTGCGCGGCACCTGCTCGATGATGGTCGTCGAGCACGACATGGAGTTCGTCGCGGCGCTCGCGGGCGACACGGGACGCGTGACGGTGATGGCCGAAGGCGCGGTGCTCGCGCACGGCACGCTCGACCAGGTCAAGCGCGACGAAGCGGTGATCGAGTCTTACCTCGGACGATGATGCGATGCTGAAAATCGAAGCGCTGAACCAGTACTACGGCGGCAGCCATATCCTGCGCAACGTGAACCTCGCGGCCGACGACGGCAAGCTGACCGTGCTGCTCGGCCGCAACGGCGTCGGCAAGAGCACGCTGCTGCGCTGCCTGATGGGGGTCGTCGCCGCGAAAAGCGGCAGCGTGTCGTGGCGCGGCACCGCGCTCGGCGCACTGCCGCCGTATGCGCGCGTCGCGGCCGGACTCGCGTACGTACCGCAGGGCCGCGACATCTTTCCGCGGCTCACCGTCGAGGAAAACCTGCTCGTCGGCGCGGCGAGCCGCAAGGCGCCGTCGAAGGTACCGGACCGCATCTACGACCTGTTCCCGGTGCTGAAGGACATGCGCGCGCGGCGCGGCGGCGACCTGTCGGGCGGCCAGCAGCAACAGCTCGCAATCGGCCGCGCGCTGATGAGCGAGCCGCAATTGCTGATCCTCGACGAGCCGACCGAAGGCATCCAGCCGTCGATCATCCAGGACATCGGCCGCACGCTGCGCCAACTCGTCGACGAATCGAAGATGACCGTGCTGCTCGTCGAACAGTATTACGATTTCGCGCGATCGATCGCCGATCGCTACTGGGTGATGAGCCGCGGCGAGATCGTCGCGGGTGGTGACGCGCACGACATGGAGACGAACGGCGTGCGCGAGTTGATCGCGGTGTGACGGGCGGCAGGGCGGTAGGCACGGCAGTAGGCACGGCAGTAGGCGCGGCGGTGGGCACGGCGGTAGGCACCACGGGGGACATGTACGGCCGGCTCGCGGGACGCACGCACGCGGCGCTTCCTGCGAACGCGGTATCTGCATTATTGTTCCGGTAGCATCCACGTTCTTCGCACCCGCTTCCTCGTTTCCCGTTCGCCGCCGATGTCCGCCCCCGATTCGCATGCCTCGCTGTCCCGCCCCGCCGTCGCCAAGTCGTGGCGCGGCCGCCTCGAACTCGGCTTCGAGCGGCACGGTGCGCGCACGACGCTCGCCCACCGGCTGCACGACGGCCCGCTGCGCGTGCAGCGGCCGCTGTATCCGGAAGGCGACGCGGTCTGCCACGCCGTGATCGTCCATCCCCCGGGCGGCGTCGCGGGCGGCGACCGGCTCGACATCGACATCGCGCTCGGCGACGGCACGCACGCGGTGCTGACGACGCCCGGCGCGACCAAGTGGTACAAGTCGAACGGCCTCGACGCGACGCAGCGCATCGGCATCGCGGTCGGCGCGCACGCGAAGCTCGACTGGCTGCCGCAGAACAACCTGTTCTTCGACGCGGCGCACGCGGCGCTCGACTTCACGGTGACGCTCGGCGCAGGCGCGAGCGCGATCGGCTGGGACGCGACGCAGCTCGGCCGGCAGGCGGCCGGCGAAACCTGGTCGGCGGGACGCATCGCGTCGACGTCCGCGCTCGTCGATGCCGACGGCCGGCCGCTGTGGACCGAGCGCGCGCTGCTCGACGCGCGCGATCCGCTGCGCGGCGCGCTGCAGGGCCTCGCCGGCTTTCCCGCGTACGGCACGCTGTGGGCGGCCGGCGCCGCGTGCGACGCCGCGCTCGCCGAATCGCTCGCCGCGCGCATGCCGTTCGACGACACGCTGCGCGCGGGCGCCACCTGCGTGACGCCCGGCGTCGTGCTCGTACGCGCGCTGGCGACGTCGATGGAAGCGCTGCAGCGCCACTTCGTCGACTGCTGGCTGCAGTTGCGACCGATCGTGCACGGCGTCGACGCGCGGCCGCTGCGCCTCTGGCAAACCTGAGCGCGCGCATCGCGCACCGTTTCGGCGCAACGCCGCCCCGCACGGCGCACCCTCTACATGCATCACGCACCATGAATGCGCACGGCGGCACGCCGGATGCACATGGCACGCACCTTGCTGGTTACATAAGCGATACACGACGCACGCCAAACAGCGCGGTGCTACGATGATCCGCCCCTGCCCGGTTGCGTGCACACCGATAAAAATTACGTTTTCCTGAACGCCTGCCTTCATGAAACTGACTCCCCGCGAAAAGGACAAGCTGCTGATCTTCACGGCGGCGTTGCTTGCCGAACGCCGCCGCGCGCGCGGCCTGAAGCTCAACTATCCGGAGGCGGTGGCCTTCATCACCGCGGCGCTGATGGAAGCCGCGCGCGACGGCAAGACCGTGGCCGAGGTCATGCATTACGGCACGACGCTGCTCACGCGCGACGACGTGATGGACGGCGTGCCGGAAATGATTCCCGACATCCAGGTCGAGGCGACCTTCCCCGACGGCACGAAGCTCGTGACCGTCCACCACCCGATTCCGTGAGGCCCCCCGCATGATCCCCGGCGAAATCCTCACCGACGACGGCGAACACGAACTGAACGCGGGCCGCGCGACGCTGTCGCTCGTCGTCGCGAACACCGGCGATCGCCCGGTGCAGGTCGGCTCGCACTACCACTTCTTCGAAGTCAACGACGCGCTGTCGTTCGACCGCGCGGCCGCACGCGGCTTCCGGCTCAACATCGCGGCCGGCACGGCCGTACGCTTCGAGCCGGGCCAGACGCGCACCGTCGAGCTCGTCGCCCTCGCGGGCGAGCGCGCCGTCTACGGTTTTCAGGGCAAGGTGATGGGGCCGCTGTAAGCCGCGCCCCGCTCTTCAGGAACAGCACATGACACTACGCTTGAGCCGCCGCGCGTACGCGGAAATGTTCGGGCCGACGACGGGCGACCGCGTGCGGCTCGCCGATACCGAACTGCTGATCGAGATCGAACGCGACTTCACGACCTATGGCGAGGAAGTGAAGTTCGGCGGCGGGAAAGTGATCCGCGACGGGATGGGCCAGTCGCAGCGCGTCGCCGCCGACGTACCCGATACCGTCATCACGAACGCGGTGATCCTCGATCACTGGGGTATCGTGAAAGCCGACATCGCGATCAAGCACGGCCGCATCGCCGCGATCGGCAAGGCCGGCAACCCCGACATCCAGCCGGGCGTGACGATCGCGATCGGCGCGGCCACCGAAGTGATCGCCGGCGAAGGGCTGATCGTGACGGCGGGCGGCATCGACACGCACATCCACTTCATCAGCCCGCAGCAGATCGACGAGGCGCTCGCGTCCGGCGTCACGACGATGCTCGGCGGCGGCACGGGGCCGGCCACCGGCACCAACGCGACCACCTGCACGCCGGGCCCGTGGCACATGGAGCGGATGCTGCAGGCGGCCGACGGCTGGCCGATCAACCTCGGCTTCCTCGGCAAGGGCAACGCGAGCCTGCCGCAGCCGCTCGTCGAGCAGATCGCGGCCGGCGCGATCGGCCTGAAGCTGCACGAGGACTGGGGCACGACGCCCGCCGCGATCGACAATTGCCTGTCGGTCGCCGACGACACCGACACGCAGGTCGCGATCCACACGGACACGCTGAACGAGGCCGGCTTCGTCGAATCGACGGTCGCCGCGTTCAAGGGCCGCACGATCCACACGTACCACACCGAAGGCGCGGGCGGCGGCCATGCGCCCGACATCCTGAAGGTGTGCGGCGAGATGAACGTGCTGCCGTCGTCGACCAATCCGACGCGTCCGTACACGATCAACACGCTCGACGAGCATCTCGACATGCTGATGGTGTGCCATCACCTCGATCCGTCGATCGCCGAGGATCTCGCGTTCGCCGAATCGCGCATTCGCCGCGAGACGATCGCGGCCGAGGACATCCTGCACGATCTCGGCGCGCTGTCGATGCTGTCGTCCGATTCGCAGGCGATGGGCCGCGTCGGCGAAGTGATCATCCGCACGTGGCAGACCGCGCACAAGATGAAGGTGCAACGCGGCGCGCTGCCGGAAGACAACGCGCGCAACGACAACTTCCGCGCGAAGCGCTACGTCGCGAAGTACACGATCAACCCGGCGCTCACGCACGGCATCGCGCACGAAGTCGGCTCGATCGAGCCCGGCAAGTGGGCCGACCTCGTGCTGTGGGAGCCCGCGTTCTTCGGGATCAAGCCGTCGATGATCCTCAAGGGCGGGATGATCGCCGTCGCGCAGATGGGCGATCCGAACGCGTCGATCCCGACGCCGCAGCCGGTTCACTATCGCGAGATGTTCGCGACGCGCGGCGGCGCGCTCGCGCGCACGTCGCTGACCTTCGTGTCGCAGCTGGCGGCCGATGCGGGCATCGCGGAGCGTTACGGCCTCGCGAAGCGGATCGTGCCGGTACGCAACTGCCGCAACGTGACGAAGGCCGACATGATCCACAACGCATGGCGTCCGTCGATCAGCGTCGATCCGGAAACCTACGACGTGATCGCCGACGGCCAGTTGCTCACCTGCGAACCGGCAACGGTGCTGCCGATGGCGCAGCGCTATTTCCTGTTCTGATCCGGAATCCTCGGTTTCATGCGCACCCTCGACAAACGCATTGCCCCGAACGTGAAACTCGCCGCGTCGCTCGTCGCGCGCGCGCCGACGCTCACGCTCGCCTATGACGCCCGCTGCAAGAGCCGCCTCGCGGCGACGCTCGACACCGGCGAGGACGTCGCGGTCCTGCTGCCGCGCGGCACCGTGCTGCGCGACGGCGACGTGCTCGTCGCCGACGACGGCGCGCTCGTACGTATCGCCGCTGCACCCGAAACCGTGCTGCTCGTGCGCGCGGCCGACCCGCTCACGCTGATGCGCGCCGCCTACCATCTCGGCAACCGCCACACGCCGGTCGAGATCGGCGACGGCTACCTGAAGCTCGAGGCCGATCCCGTGCTCGCGGACATGCTGCGCCGGCTCGGCACGCAGGTCGAAGAGGCACGCGCGCCGTTCCAGCCGGAAGCCGGCGCGTACGGCGGCGGTCACAAGCACGGGCACGACGCGACGTTCGCCGAGGATTACGCGCTCGCGCAGCAGGTGTTCGGCGAGCACCACGGGCACTCGCACTCGCACTCGCACGATCACGATCACGATCACGATCACGATCATCAGCATGGTCCCGGCTGCACGCACGGCCACCACGGTCATGACCACCACTGAACTCGTCGCGCTGCTGCACCTCGCGTCGCCCGCCTTGCCGATCGGCGCGTACAGCTACTCGCAGGGCCTCGAAGCCGCGCTCGACGCGAACCTGATCCGCGACGCCGATTCCGCGCGCGACTGGATCGCCAGCGGCCTGACCGACGTGCTCGCGCACGGCGAGTTGCCGTTCCTCGCGCACCAGCTCGCCCGCTGGCAGACGCACGACATTCGCGCGCTCGTCGCCGAAAACGCGTGGTTCGTCGCGAGCCGCGAATCGACCGAACTGCGCCGCGAAACCGAACAGATGGGCTGGTCGCTCGCGCAGCTGTGCGCGTCGCTCGAATGGGGCGACGCAGCACGCCGCGCGACGCTCGCGTCGCTGTCGCCGATCGCGCTGCCGACCGCGTTCGCGTACGCGGCCGCCGCACACGACGCCAGCGCCGACGCGACGCTCGCCGCGTATGCATTCGGCTGGGTCGAGAACCAGACGTCCGCCGCGCTGAAGGCCGTGCCGCTCGGCCAGCTCGCCGGGCAACGCATCATCGTCGCGCTGCGCGGCGCGATCGACGCAGCCGTGCGCCGCGCGCTCGCGACGCCGCCCGACGCCGTCAACACGTTCGCGCCGCAGCTCGGCATCCTGTCCGCGCGGCACGAAACCCAGTACTCGCGGTTGTTCCGCTCCTGAATCTGATCCACACCATGAACGCACCCGCTCCCTCCCCCGCCCGCCGCACGAAGAAACTGCCGCCGCTGCGCGTCGGCATCGGCGGCCCAGTCGGCTCCGGCAAGACCACGCTGCTCGAAATGCTGTGCAAGGCGATGCGCGACCGGTACGACCTCGTCGCGATCACGAACGACATCTATACGAAGGAAGACCAGCGGCTGCTGACGGTCGCGGGCGCGCTGCCCGAGGAACGCATCATGGGCGTCGAGACGGGCGGCTGCCCGCACACGGCGATCCGCGAGGATGCGTCGATCAACCTCGAGGCCGTCGACCGGATGCTCGCGCGCTTTCCGGATGCCGACATCGTGTTCATCGAGTCGGGCGGCGACAATCTCGCGGCGACCTTCAGCCCCGAGCTGTCGGACCTGACGATCTACGTGATCGACGTGGCCGGCGGCGAGAAGATTCCGCGCAAGGGCGGCCCCGGCATCACGAAGTCCGACCTGCTCGTGATCAACAAGACCGACCTCGCGCCGCTGGTCGGCGCGAACCTCGACGTGATGGCATCCGACACGCAAAAAATGCGCGGCGAGCGGCCTTACGTGATGACGAACCTGAAGGCGCTCGACGGCGTCTCGGACGTGATCGCGTTCATCGAGAAGAAGGGCTTGCTGACGGTGTGAGCGGCACGGCGGCTACCTGCGACGCCGCCACGCACGCCGGGCGGCATCGCGCCGCCCGTCGTCTAAGCGTCGTCGTCGGAAGCGCCCGGCAGCCCACGCGCACCGGCTTCGCCGGCCGGCAGCAGCGCGGCGAGCACGTCGACCGTGCGCGCAGTCGCGCCGCGGTGACGCGACGCGAAGGCCGCGCCGGCCGCGCCCATCGCGATGCGCCGCGCCTTGTCGGCGAACAGCGCGTCGAGCACGTGCGCGAGATCGAGCGGATCCGCGACCTGCATCGCCGCACCGGCCGCGACCGCATCGGCGGTCGCCTGCGTGAAGTTGAACACGTGCGGCCCGATCAGCACCGGCACGCCGACCGCGCACGCCTCGATCAGGTTCTGCCCGCCGAGCGGCAGCAGGCTGCCGCCGATGAACGCGATATCGGCCGCCGCGTAGTACGCGCCGAGCTCGCCCATCGAATCGCCGAGCAGCACCGTCACGTCGGCCGGCAGCGGTTCGGCGGCCGGCCGGCCGGCCGCGAGCGCGGCCGCATCGGCTGCCCAGACCGAGCGCCGCACGCACTTGAGCCCGCTGCGCACGACGAGCGCCTCGACTTCGGCGAAGCGCTGCGGATGACGCGGCACGAGCACCAGCAGCGCACCGGGCGTGCGCATTTCCGCGAACGCCTGCAGCACCAGCGCTTCCTCGTTCTCGCGCGTGCTGGCGGCGACCCACACCGGCCGCGCGCCGATTGCATCGCGCCACGCATGGCCGCGTGCGGCGAGTTCCGGCGGCGTCGTCATGTCGAACTTCAGGTTGCCGAGCACGGTCACGTTGCGCGCGCCGAGCGACGTCAGCCGTTCCGCATCGGCCGGGCTCTGCGCGAGCACGCGCGAGAAGCCGCCGAACACGTCGCGCGTCGCCGCGCCGAACTTCGCCGCGCGCCGGAACGAACGCGCGGACATCCGCGCATTGGTCAGCACGAGCGGCACGTCCGCGCGGCGGCACTCGTCGATCAGCGTCGGCCACACCTCGGTTTCCATCACGAGACCGAGCGTCGGCCGCCATGCGTGCAGGAAGCGCCGCACCGCGCCCGGCATGTCGTACGGCAGGTAGCAGCGCAGCACGCGATCGCCGAAGATCTGTTCGCCCGTCGCGCGCCCGCTCGGCGTCATGTGCGTGAGCAGGATGCGCGCGTCGGGACGCGCGTGCATCAACGCGTCGATCAGCGGCTGCGCGGCGCGCGTCTCGCCGACCGACACCGCATGCACCCAGATCAGCGGCGCGCGATCGTCCGGCGAGCGGCCTGCGACGTGGCCGAAGCGCTCGCCGATATGCTCGCGATAGCCGCGCTCCTTGCGCGAACGCACATAGAGCCGGATGACGGCGGCCGGCGCGACGAGCCACCACAGCGCGCGATAGATCGCCCTCAGCATGCGGCCGCCCGGATGTTGCGTCGAAGCAGGTGCGCGCTCAAACCAGCGCCCTGCCCGTCAGGCGTTCGAGAATGCCGAGCGGCGCGCACTCGCGGCGCACCATCGCATCGACCGGCAGGAAGAAGGTCTGCTCGAGCATGAACTGGCCGGACATCACAGCGTGCGAAGTCTGATCGGAGAAACATATCCACACGCTGCCCGGCGGAAACGGCATCGTCTGTTGCGGGCAAGTTTTCTGGTAGTCGAGATCGGCCTTCATCCCGTCGTGCAGGTTCAGCATCAGGTGGTCGTATGCGCTGCGCGGCGATTTCGTCACGTGCAGCAGGTTCAGTAGCCACGCCGAGCCCGGCAACTGCGGCCGGATCTTCGGCAGAAAGCGCTTCGCGACGTCCTCGAACGGCTCGCCCACACGCCACACGCGCGGCGCGCCGGCCGGGTTCACGTTCGTGAACACGCGCAGGATCCGCTCGCCATAGTTCGGCCGCGACGGGAATGCGTCGACGTGCAGGCGGCTGTCGTCCTTGCGCCACGACGTCTGGCGCGTTTCGACCTGCATCAGCCGCAAGCTCGTCGGCGCGACGCGCAGCTTGCCGCGGTATTCGGGAAAGAGGCCGTCGACGAGCGTGCCGGCCTGCTGCTGGAAGCGCGCGACGAGCGCGCGCACAGCGGATTGCGTGACGCTGTCGCCGAGCACGCCGGCGAGCGCGCCGCCGTTCGGCGCGAGGCTGATGTTCTTGCGTTTCGGATCGGCGAGCGCCGGATCGAGCAGCGCTTCCTCGCCGCCTTCGATCGCGAAGCGCAGGTGCGGGAAATACAGCACCTTGCCTTCCTCGACCGCGGCGAGCAACTGCTCGCGCGGCGCCGACAGGTTGTGTCCGCTCCAGTCGGCGGACGGAATTTCGATGATCTGGGATTCGCTCATGATCGGTTCGCGTGTGGACAGCGTTACAGGAGACCGAAGCCCGCGAGCGCCGACTTCACCTGCGCGATCGACGGGGGCTGCCCCGCCGTGCCGAGATTGACGACGTTCGGCGACCAGTAGCCGCCGGTCCGCCAGGCCGTCGCGAAATTGTACAGTTCGACCGTCGGACGCTTCAGCGCGGCCGCGATGTGAACCAGACCTGTATCAACCCCGATCGTCGCGGCCGCGCCGTCGATCAGACCGACCACGGCCGGCAGCGACAGCTTCGGCGGCACGATCGCCGCCGCGCCGAATTCCTTCGCGAGCCGCTCGCTGGTCGCGCGTTCCGCGTCGTTGCCCCACGGCAGCACGAGCGACGCGCCGCGCCGCACGAGCGCCTGGCCGAGCTCGATCCATGCGGCGTCCGGCCACTGCTTGTCGGCGCGCGACGTCGCGTGGACGAACACGACGTACGGCACCGGCAGGTTCAGGCCGAGCGCGGCCACCGCGAGCGCCGCCGCCCGCGTGTCGAGGCCGAACTCGACCGGATCGGCCGGGGTCGGCGCCGGGTCGTCCAGCGCGGCCGCGACGAGCTGCCGCGAGCGCTCGACCACGTGCGTGCGCGGCGCGATCGGCACGCGCTTGCGGTAGAAGAAGCGCACCGGCCATTCGTAGCCGGCGCCGTCGGTCCGGTTGCCGAGCCCGACGAGCGGGCCGCGCGCCCAGCTCGCGACCCACGCCGTCTTGATGAGGCCCTGGCAGTCGATCACGAGGTCGTACTGCTCGGCCGCGAGGCGCCGACGGAACGCGCGGATCTCGCGCCACGTCGCGCCCGAGAACGGCTTCTTGCGCCAGCGGCGCAGCGAGAACGGCAGCACGTTGCGCACGCCGTCGACGAGCCGCACGAGGTCGACGAAGCTTTCCTCGACGAGCCAGTCGATCTGTGCATCGGGGTGACGGCGCCGGATATCGGCGATCACCGGCATGTTGTGCACGACGTCGCCCAGCGACGACACGCGCACGATCAGGATCTTTTGCACGCTGAAAAAACGCCGGCTGACAGCCGGCGACAGACATAAAGGGGGGATTTTATCCCGGCCGGACGACCGGACAGACAAAAAGCGGCCGCGCGCCCGAGGCACGCGCCGCTTTTCGAGATAAACACGGCCGACGAACCGGCCGTCGTACGGGCGGCCCGCCGGCCGCCGGCGCTCAGAACGGCAGCTTGACGTCCGGCTTCGCGGCCGTCAGCACACGGCGGAAGTCTTCCTGGATGCGCTTGAGCCCTTCCTGCGTCTCGGCTTCGAAGCGCATCACGACGACCGGCGTCGTGTTCGACGAACGCGCGAGGCCGAAGCCGTCCGGGTACTCGACACGCAGGCCGTCGATCGTCACGACTTCGTCGGCGCCGTCGAACTTCGCCTCTTTCTGCAGTTGCTCGATCAGGCGGAAATTCTCGCCTTCGTCGAGCCAGAGCTGCAGTTCGGGCGTGCTCATCGCGTCCGGCAGGCTGTTGAGCAGCGCGCTCGGATCGGCCGTCTTCGCGAGGATTTCCAGCAGGCGCGCGCCGGTGTACAGGCCGTCGTCGAAGCCGTACCAGCGATCCTTGAAGAATACGTGGCCGCTCATTTCGCCGGCGAGCGGCGCACCCGTCTCGCGCAGCTTCGCCTTCACGAGCGAGTGGCCCGTCTTCCACATCAGCGGCTCGCCGCCCTTCGACTTCACCCACTGCGCGAGGTGGCGCGTGCATTTCACGTCGTAGATGATCTGGGCACCCGGGTTGCGCGACAGCACTTCTTCCGCGAACAGCATCAGCTGGCGGTCCGGATAGATGATCTGGCCGTCCTTCGTGACGACGCCCAGGCGATCGCCGTCGCCGTCGAACGCGAAGCCGAGCTCCGCATCGGTGTCCTTCAGCGCCTGGATCACGTCCTGCAGGTTTTCCGGGTGGGCGGGATCGGGGTGGTGATTCGGGAACGTGCCGTCGATGTCGGTGAAGCGCTCGACGAGTTCGCAGCCGAGCGCCTTGAACAGGCGCGTCGCGAGCGGGCCGGCCACGCCGTTGCCGGCGTCGACGACCAGCTTCAGCGGCCGCGCGAGCTTCACGTCGCCGACGATACGCGCGATGTACTGATCGGCGACGTCGATTGCCTCGTACGTGCCGCTGCCCGTCTCGAACCGCTCGTCGACGATGCGGCGGTACAGCGCCTGGATCTGCTCGCCGTAGATCGCCGCGCCGCGCAGCACCATCTTGAAGCCGTTGTAGTCGGGCGGGTTGTGGCTGCCCGTGACGACGATGCACGAATCGACGCGGCGCTCGCCGCCCTTCAGCGCCAGCGGCACGTTCGCCGCGAAATAGCCGACCGGCGTCGGCACCATGCCGACGTCGACGACATCGACACCGGCCGCACGCAGGCCGTCTGCCAGCGCGCCGACGAGTTCCGGCCCGGACAGGCGGCCGTCGCGCGCGACGACGACCGCATCGCCGCCCTGCGCACGCACTTCGCTGCCGAATGCGCGGCCGATCCCGCGCGCCGTGTCGACGTCGAGCGTCTTGCCGACCACGCCACGGATGTCATATGCCTTGAAGATGGATTGGGAGATCATCGATTCTCTTCTCTCTCAGTTGCGTGCATGGAAAATTGTCTGGCTTGGCTGGCCGCCTCTCGCCGGTGCCGCGCATGATACATGCGGCCCCGCAAAACAAGGAACGGAACGGCTGGAGCGGTCGCGATCCCACTTATAATCGCGGGTTTCGATGACGCGCATACCGCCCATTTTAATGCCTAGCCGTCCCGCCGCCGCCCACCCGCCGCTTCCGGCCGCCCCCCGCGCGCGCCGCCGCTGCCGCGCATGCTGAAGCGCTTCGGCAACCCGGACGTCGCGAAGGCCGTCGCGAACCTCGTCTGGCTGGGGCTCGAACGGCTCACGCAGATCGGCGTCGCGATCGCGATCAGCGGCCTGCTGGCCCGTTATTTCGGGCCAGATGTGTTCGGCAAATGGCAGTATGCGAATACGCTTCTCCTGGTACTGGCGCCGCTCACCTGGGTGTGCGGCGCGGAAATCCTCGTCCCGACCATCGTCCAGCGCCCGCCCGCCCAGCTCGGCGCGGTGCTCGGCAGCGCGTTCGTGCTGCGCATCGCCGTGTCGGTCGCCGCGCTCGCGGCGACCTGGATCGCGATCGCCGCGGGCGCGTTCGACCCGCTGGTCGGCGCGATGCTCGCGGGCCTCGCGGTCACGATGGTGTTTCGCGAGCCGTTCGTCGGCGTGATCAACGCGTGGCTGCAGAGCATGACCTACAGCAAGCCGCAGCTCGTCACCAGCATGGTCACCGCGCTCGCGAAGGCGCTGCTCGTGTGGCTCTTGGTGCGGGCGGCCGCCGGCCCCGCCCGCTTCGCGTGGCTGTGGGCGCTGGAAGCCGCCGCGATCGGCCTCGCGCTGCTGCTGTACTACCGCCATCGTAACGGCGGTGCGCTCGGCTGGACGTTCGACACACCGCTGTTCCGGCACTTTGCAACGGCCGGCACCGTGTTCTGGCTCGGCCTCATCTGCATGTACCTGTTCCTGAAACTCGACCGCCTGATGCTCGAGCGCCACGTGTCGTTCGCCGATCTCGGCCGCTATTCGGCCGCGCAGCAGCTCAACGAGAACTGGATCACGCTCGCGCTGATGCTCGCGCAGACCATCGCGCCCGCGTTCGTGTACCGCGTGCAGGACGTCGCGCGGCTGCGCCGCAACATCGTCCGGCTGATCGCGATGACGGCCGGCCTGATGACGGCGGGCGCGCTCGTGCTCGACGCGGCCGCCCCGCTGATCGTCGGCAAGGTGTTCGGCCGCGGCTACGAGGCGTCCGTCGACCTCTTCCGCTGGGCCGTCTGGCTGTCCGTGCCGGCCGGCATCGAGGCGATAGGCAATCTTATCGTTCTCAAATATCAAGCAAAATTCGTGTTGCTCACGAAATGGCTGCTCGCGCTGGCGATCGCCGCGCTCGTCAACCTGTTCGCGATCCCGCGGCTCGGCCTGTACGGCGCGCTCGTCGGGCTGGCGGCCGGCTACCTGGCTGCTGCCGCCGTCAACTTTTATTACATCCGTTTCAAGCTGCGAACATGACGTCCCCTGATTGCCCGCTCCCGCTCGACGACGTGGCCGTGCTGATGCCGGCCTACAACGGGCACGACGACGTCGCCCGGACCCTCGCGTCGTTTCGCGAGGATGCGCGCGTGCACGTGCTGATCGTCGACGACGGCAGCACGCCGCCGATCGTCGCGCCCGACCTGCCGGGCCTCGCGATCGACGTGCTGCGCATGCCGCAGAACGGCGGCATCGAACGCGCGCTGGCGGCCGGCATCGACGCGCTCGCCGCGGGCGGCTTCCGCTATGCGGCCCGCATCGATGCGGGCGATCTCGCCACGCCGCGGCGCCTCGCGAAGCAGCGCGCCTATCTCGGCGCCCACCCGCGCGTGGCCTGCGTCGGCATGTGGACGCAGGTCGTGTCGCGCGCCGGCGAGCCGCGCTTCATGCTGACGCCGCCCGCCGACCCGCGCACGTTGCGCCGCACGCGCTTCCTGCGCTCGCCGCTCGTGCATCCGTCGGTCATGTTGCGCATCGACGCCGTGCGCGAAGTGGGCAACTATCGGGCGAAGTACCGTGCGGCCGAGGATCTCGATCTTTTTTTACGGTTAATGCAACGCTACGATTGCGCGAACCTGCCGGAACTCGGCCTGTATTACGAGCTTAACGAGGGCGGGATCAGCGCGACCAAACGCCGGCGCCAGCTGGTGTCGACGCTCACGCTGCTGCTGCGCCACTTCAACGTGCTGAACCCGTACGACTGGGCCGGCCTCGCCAAGAACCTGCTGCATTTCGTGACGCCGTACCGTACGCTGCAGCGCATCAAGCAGACGCTGTTCGGCGCACGGCCGTCCGCCTGACGCGTATCCGGCCCGTTCGGCAATTTCGACGCTTTATTTTTTCTTTTTTTCATGTCCGCCACCTCCCCGCTGCGCATCGCGCTCGTCTGCAACACGGCCTGGGCGATCCATACGTATCGCCACGGGCTGATCCGTGCGCTCGTCGCGCGCGGCGCCGAGGTCATCGTGATCGCGCCGCACGATCGCACGGTGCCGCTGCTCGAGCAGATGGGCTGCCGTTACGTGGCGCTTGCCGTCGCGTCGAAAGGCACGAGCCCGCGCGAGGATCTCGGCACGCTCGCCGCGCTCGCGCGCCACTACCGCGCGCTGCGGCCCGATCTCGTGTTCCATTACACGATCAAGCCGAACATCTACGGGTCCGTCGCCGCATGGCTCGCGCGCGTGCCGTCGATCGCGGTGACGACGGGCCTCGGCTACGTGTTCATCCAGAAGAGCCGCGCGGCGAGCGTCGCGAAGCGCCTGTACCGGTTCGCGTTCCGCTTCCCGCGCGAGGTGTGGTTCCTCAATCGCGACGATCTCGCGACCTTCACCGACGAGCGCTTGCTCGCGCATCCCGAGCGCGCGCGGCTGCTGCACGGCGAAGGCGTCGATCTCGAACAGTTCTCGCCCGTGCCGTTGCCGGGCGGCGACGCGCCCGTCTTCATCCTGATCGGCCGGCTGCTGTGGGACAAGGGCGTGCGCGAATACGTGGAAGCCGCGCGGCTCGTGCGCGAGCGCTACCCGAGCGCGCGCTTCCAGCTGCTCGGGCCGCTCGGCGTCGACAATCCGAGCGCGATCGGTCGCGCGGACGTCGACGCGTGGGTCGGCGAAGGCATCGTCGAGTATCTCGGCGAAGCGCACGACGTGCGCCCGCACATCGCGGCGGCCGACTGCGTCGTGCTGCCGTCGTACCGCGAAGGCGTGCCGCGCACGTTGATGGAAGCATCGGCGATGGGCCGCCCGATCGTCGCGACCGACGTGCCGGGCTGCCGCGACGTCGTCACCGACGGCGAAACGGGGTTCCTGTGCCGCGTGCGGGACAGCGCGAGCCTCGCCGAACAACTGAATCGCATGATCGCGCTCGGGCCGCAAGGCCGTGCGGCGATGGGCGCACGCGGCCGGCACAAGGTCGCGGCGGAATTCGACGAACAGCAGGTCGTCGAACGCTACAGGGAGACCATCCATTCGTTGACGGGATTCACACTCTGAAGGAGCGCATCTGCAATGACCGCTAAAGGCACCATCCTCGTTACCGGCGGCGCGGGCTATATCGGCTCGCACACGGCCGTCGAGCTGCTCGACAACGGCTACGACGTCGTGATCGTCGACAACCTCGTGAACAGCAAGGCCGAATCGGTGCGCCGCATCGAGCGGATCACGGGCAAGACGCCCGCGTTCCACCAGGTCGACGTGTGCGACGAAGCCGCGCTCGCGAAGGTGTTCGACGCGCACCCGATCACCGGCACGATTCACTTCGCGGCGCTCAAGGCCGTCGGCGAATCGGTCGCGAAGCCGCTCGAGTACTACCAGAACAACATCGGCGGCCTGCTCGCCGTGCTCAAGGTCATGCGCGAGCGCAACGTCAGGCAGTTCGTGTTCAGTTCGTCCGCGACCGTATACGGCGTGCCCGAACGCTCGCCGATCGACGAATCGTTCCCGCTGTCCGCGACGAACCCGTACGGCCAGTCGAAGCTGATCGCCGAGCAGATCCTGCGCGATCTCGAAGTCTCGGACCCGTCGTGGCGAATCGCGACGCTGCGCTACTTCAACCCGGTCGGCGCGCACGCGAGCGGGCTGATCGGCGAGGATCCGGCCGGCATCCCGAACAACCTGATGCCGTACGTCGCGCAGGTCGCGGTCGGCAAGCTGGAAAAGCTCCGGGTGTTCGGTTCGGATTATCCGACGCCGGACGGCACCGGCGTGCGCGACTACATCCACGTCGTCGATCTCGCGAAGGGGCACATCGCCGCGCTCGACGCACTGGCGAAGCGCGACGCGAGCTTCGTCGTGAACCTCGGCACCGGGCAGGGCTACAGCGTGCTGGAAGTCGTGCGTGCATTCGAGAAGGCGTCGGGCCGGCCGGTGCCGTACGAACTCGTCGCGCGCCGCCCGGGCGACATTGCCGAGTGCTATGCGAACCCGCAGGCCGCGGCCGACATCATCGGCTGGCGTGCGACGCTCGGCATCGAGGAAATGTGCGCCGACCACTGGCGATGGCAGGAGGGGAACCCGCGCGGTTTTGTATAATCCGCTGTCCATTTTTCGAGCGATCCCATGCTCAGCTTCGCGTCCGGCTTCATCGTCTCCTTGCTCGTCACGCTGTTCATCGTGCGCTACGCGCACCTTCACGAGAAATTCTCGATCGACAGCGACCTGGCCGGCGTGCAGAAATTCCACGTGCGGCCCGTGCCGCGCGTCGGGGGCATCGGGATCCTCGCCGGGGTCGTCGTGGCCGCGCTGCTCGTGTCGCGGCGCTATCCGACGATCGCCGGCAGCATTCTCGGGATCGTCGCCTGCGGGATGCCGGCGTTCCTGTCGGGCCTGGTCGAGGACCTGACCAAGCGCGTATCGCCGCGCGCACGGCTGCTGTGCACGATGGGCGCGGCCGCGCTGGCGTTCTGGCTGCTGGGCATCGCGGTCAAGCGCATCAGCGTGCCGCCGCTCGACTTCCTGCTCGGCTACGTGGCCATCTCGGCGTTCATCACCGTGCTCGCGGTCGCGGCGCTCGCGAACGCGATCAACATCATCGACGGCTTCAACGGGCTCGCATCGATGGTCAGCTTCATGATGTTCGCGTCGCTCGCGTATGTCGCGTTCCATGTGAACGACCCGGTCGTGATGTCCGCGTCGATCATCATGATGGGCGCGGTGCTCGGCTTCTTTCTGTGGAATTTCCCGGCGGGGTTGATCTTTCTTGGCGACGGCGGCGCATATTTCATCGGCTTCATGCTCGCGGAGCTCGCGATCATGCTCGTGATGCGCAATCGCGAGGTGTCCGCGTGGTATCCGGTGCTGCTGTTCATGTATCCGATCTTCGAGACGTGCTTTTCGATCTACCGGAAGAAGTTCATCCGCGGGATGTCGCCGGGGATTCCCGATGGCGTGCATCTGCATATGCTCGTGTACAAGCGGTTGATGCGGTGGGCCGTGGGGACGAAGCACGCGCATGATCTGACGCGGCGGAATTCGTTGACTTCACCTTATCTGTGGCTGCTGTGCCTCGTCGCGGTGATTCCGGCGACGCTGTTCTGGCGGCATACGGTGCATCTGTTCGTGTTTGTCGTGCTGTTCGCGCTGACTTATGTGTGGCTTTATCTCAGCATCGTCAGGTTCAGGGCGCCGCGGTGGATGGTGGTGAGGAAGGAGAAGCGGGGGCACTGAGGAGCCTCGGCCAGCGTGTTGCCCGGCTCGCACGGCCCGCCGCCGGTGACGGGGGCCGTCCGATTCAGCCGCGATGCGACGAGTGAAACTGCTAGGCCCCCGCTGTATTCGTGCTCCAGCGCGGCAGTGGCGCATAGATCACGACGTTACCGTCGTCCTGAACATAAGTCGCCGCGCCTGAATTGCCGCTGGTGCCGGAATACCAGAGCGGGACACCCGTCGAACTGTAGACGACCAAATTGCCATCCGCTTGCATCGCCGCGAATGCGCCCGGATGACTATAAGTACCCGAATTCCATTGCACAACGCCCTGGCGGAGCAGCACGAGATTTCCGTCTCCCTGCATGACCAGCACGTTCGCGCCATTGCCTGAAGTGAAACTCTGGCCACTGCCGAGAGTAACGCCGCCCTTCCAGACGGCCGGGCCGGCCGTGGAGTTCGCGTATACGCTGGAAGCGGTCGATGTGTCAAACACCGGAACGAACGATCGGTATATCACCAGGTTGCCGTCGTCCTGCACGACGAGAAACTGGCTGTAGGACGTGCTGCTGGTCACCGAGTTCCACAGCGCGTTGCCGCTCGCGCCGTACACCACGAAGTTGCCATCGCCCTGGAAGACGGCATACGCTCCGGGATTTCCGTAAGTGCCTGAATTCCACACCGCAGCACCATTGGTCGTGTTGTAAAGCACGAGGTTGCCATCATTCTGCATGGCCAGTTGATGGCTTCTGGAACCCGAATACACGATTTGCCCCGGCCTGAGCGTCGTACCTTGGTTGATCACACCGCCGTAAATCGCCGCCGTCGAACCACATATCGCGGAATACATCGCGCTGACGTTCGGCGTGCCCCAGCCGGTCACGAAATCCCATCCCGAGCCTGCACTGTATGCGCCGTTTGACCCGAAGGTGATATCGCGAAAGATCGATGGCGTCGTGGCCTGGGCGCTGTACAGCGTGGGCGCAGCAAAACCGAGATTCGTCGCGCAAGGCCCGGACAGCATGCGCGCCCAGGTCGCAGCAAACAGCGGCGCGGACAGGCTCGTCCCACCCATTGTCACGAGTTGTCCGCCCACAACGACTGCTTCGCCGCTGTTTGGATCGGCGTCGAACGCGATGTCCGGCATACCCCGAAAAGCGCGGCCTTTGAGCGCCGGAACATTCGACTGCCACGATGGGATCGGCTCGATGCCACTGATGCCGCCCCCACTGGAATCCCAGGCCGTCTCGCCTGCGTAGCTGCCGTTCCCATTCGTATAGAGCGTCGTGCCGCCGACGGCCACCACGTACGGTGACGTCGCAGGGTACTGCACCGATGTGCCAGAGCAGCCGTACGCCACACTGCCTGAATCGCCGGAACTGACCGAAAAAGTCTGCCCCTGCGCGACGGCGAGCTGGAACAGCGTGTCGATGACCGCCGTCGGCGCCCAGTTCTCGCAACCGCCGATCGACATGTTGATGACCCGGGCGGTGTTGTCGGTCACGGCGCGATTGATCGCAAGCGCCATATCGCTCCAGGCAAACGACCGCGCAACGTAGAAATTGAGTTGCTTGAGGCCGCCGGACATCCCGACGATGGTCTGGCTATCGAGCGACCATTCCGTGGTGGCGCTCGTGTCCCCGCTCGACAGCCCGGCATGAATCACGGAAACGGGTACGGCGGGCAGATGGTTATTGCTTTCGAACGTCGCCAAGTCGATGACGGACTGCGTCACGTCTCCTTCGGCAATGATGCCGACTGTGATGTTCGCCGCTGTCGGGGCACTGCCGACGGAATAGATGCGGGGAAAATCCGTCGGATTGTGGCCCACCGTGACGGCGGAAGTCGTCGGCGATGCATTCGCAGTCGGCGCTGCGGCGGCATTGGACGCGCGTACGAAATTCGGGCGCAGGCGAGTTGCGGTATCAAGCCCGAGAACCCCTTGAACGACACCGCCGAGCGCATCGGGCAACGTCTCCGGGGCGGTATTGATATGCGTGCTGGTGCCGTCCGCCATCGCAACCGGTACGAGCGTCGTCTGGAATACACCCGATATCACGCCGGCCGGGGCATCGGCTTCGACGATCATGTTGTTGCCGGCCACGTTTATGTTCGTGAAGCCTTTACTTGCCAAGTAGGCCTTCACGGTGGCGACCTGGCCGGTGGTGGGTGCGTACTGCGCAGCAATCTGCGCAGAAGTCAGCACGGCCCCGAAGTTGGCGCTACCGGGCGTCCGCGCTTGCTGCACGAAGCGGTTCAGCCCGGCTTCGTCATTTAGCTTGAGCACTAGCGCAACATGGACAGGCGCCGTCGCACTCATAGGCGCCGCGCTCACCACGTTGCCCGTGGCCCGCAGCGCCGATAGTTTGACCGCCTGCGCGGCAGTCGCAGTCGGATCAGCGTCGTCGCCGCCGCAGCCTGCAAGCGCAAGCACCAAGAGTGCCGCGCCTATTCCCCTGACAAGTTGTTCCGTTTTCATCGAATTGGTATGGACCGTAGAGCCTCGTATTTGGCTTCTCGCCTTTTTTCTTTACGGCAATCGCACGGCTACCTTGAGGAAAACATAGGAAGGAATCGGTTGGTAGTCAAATACTCCGATGTATCGAACCCGAAGTTCGGGCAGCGCAATTTGCCTCTGCGGTCACGCCCCAATAGACGTCGCACAAGCCTCGGACGTTGTACGACCGCAAGCATCGCCTCCGCAACGCGTCCCGCGCCAATCCGGCTGTGCTTGGGCGAACCCACCAATAAAAATGCCGTTCAGTTAGCTACTGAACGGCATGGGTTTCGCGATCGCAGTTATTTCGCCGCGATCGATTACGGCGCGATCACTCGCTGGCAATCGCCCGTCTCGGCACGCTCTGAAGCACCGGAGTCACCGTCGTCTGATATTCCGGCACCCAGCGCCGCAAATCGCGCCGCACTTCGTCGTCGCTGAGCACGCGGTGCTGCATCAGCCAAGGCAATAGCTCGTCAAGCAGATGGTCCGGCACTTCCCGCGCACGCGCGATTCGCAGCTTCGGATGCGGCGTGCGTGTGGTCGTCTCATCGTCCGCGAGAAGTTCCTCGTAGAGCTTCTCGCCGGGCCGCAGCCCCGTGAATTCGATCCGGATCTGCCCTTCAGACAAGCCGTACAAACGAATCAGGTCACGCGCGAGATCGACGATCTTGACCGGCTCGCCCATGTCGAGGATGAAGATCTCTCCGCCGTGCCCCATGCTCGACGCCTGCAGCACGAGTTGCGACGCTTCCGGAATCGTCATGAAAAAGCGCGTGATCTCGGGATGCGTGACCGTCACCGGCCCGCCCTTCGCGATCTGTTGCTGAAACTTCGGAATCACGCTGCCGGCACTACCGAGCACATTGCCGAAACGCACTGTCTCAAACTGCGTGCTGTCGCTCGTCTGCTGCAACGCCTGGCACGCCATCTCGGCGAGCCGCTTGCTCGCACCCATCACGTTGGTCGGATTGACGGCCTTGTCGGTAGAGATCAGCACGAAGTGACGTACGTCATGGCGAATCGCCGCGCGAGCAACGCGATAGGTGCCAAGGACGTTGTTGCGCAGCGCCTGCCACGCGTTGTGCTCTTCCATCAACGGCACGTGCTTGTACGCAGCCGCGTGGAACACGATGTGCGGTGCGTGGCGCGACATCACCTGGTCGAGCAGCAGCGAATCCTTCGCATCGCCGATGATTGGCAGGACGGACAGATCGGGGAAACGCTCGCGCAATTCCTCGGTTAGCCGGTACATCGCGTATTCAGACAAGTCGAACGCAACGAGCTGCGCCGGCGCGAAGCGCAGGATCTGCCGGCACAGTTCGGAGCCGATCGACCCGCCCGCGCCCGTCACCATCACGACGCGGCCGCGTAGCAGCGCCTCGACGTGTGGTGTGTCGATCGTCACGGCGTCGCGGCCTAGCAGATCCTCGAGATCGATGTTCCGTACCTGCGACAGGAAGCCCTGCCCCGGCATCAGTGCGGTTAGCGACGGCAGCACCATCGCCTTGATGCCGGCACGCACGCATAGCGTCGCAACGCGACGCTGTGTCTCCACCGAGGCCGACGGAATCGCGATGATCGCGTATTCCACCTTCAGCGTGTCGGTCCAGTGCTTCAGGTCGTTGAACGAGCCGAGTACCTTGTAGCCGTAGATTTCGCGGCCCTGCTTCGTGACATCGTCGTCGAGCAGACCCACCAGGCGCCATTCTCCGGAACGCGACAGCTCGCGCGCAAGGCTCGCGCCGGCCGTGCCGGCGCCAAGCACCAGCACCGGCTTACCCTTGCCGACGAGCCCGCCGTACAGGTAGTACTCCTTCGTCGCGCGGTACAGCGCCCGGGCACCGCCCATTACAAGGAACAGCATCAGCGGCGACACAAGCAGTACCGAACGTGGAATGATCGGCTGCGGCTGGAACATCACGGCGCCGATCATCACGATCACGCCGCCGCCGATGACTGCCTTCGATATCCGCATCAGATCGGGAAGGCTCGCGAACACCCACAGCCCGCGGTACAGCCCAAACACGAGGAACATCAGCGCGTAGACCGGCAACACCCAGACGAGCGCCGTCAGCGCGCCGCCCATGAAGCCGGACGGAACGCTGCCGTTGAATCGGACGAGATAGGCGAACAACCACGCGGCGGTGACCGCCGTCAGGTCAAACAGGAAAGCGCTCAGCGAAAGCCATGATGCTTTGGATCGCAACATCGGCAGGAAACCTCAAGAGTTATTTTCGGCGGCGGACTGAAACCGGCGCCAACGCATGTCGATCACCAATCCGAGACATGCCAAGGCGCCGTACCACGCGAAGAACGACAGCCATTGCTGTAGTTCCGCGCGGTCCTTTGCCCACACGGCGACGATTATGCCTGCGAGCATGATGAGGTACCAATAAAGAGCGGTCCGACCGTGACCTACGCCCGATCGGACCATCCTTTGATAATAGTGCTCCCGGTGCGCCTGCCAGAACTTTTCGCCACGTAACAGACGTCTCAAAAGTGTTACAGATGCATCGGCAATAAAGGGCGCGAACACCAGCGCCGGAAACCAGAGCGGCCACACGCCGCCGCGCCAGCCCCAGTAGCCGAGGGCGCCGGCCAGGAATCCGAGCGGAATTGAGCCGGCATCGCCGAGAAACAGCCTCGCCGGATGGAAGTTGAGTAGCAGGAAGCCGAACGCCGCGCCCGCCACCGCCGCGCCGGTCAAGGCGAGATCGGGGGACGGATGCGCGCCGGTCGTTGCCGCGACGGCGTACGCGCCAAAGCCGAACAGCGCCATGCCGCCCGCGAGGCCGTCAGCGCCGTCCATGAAGTTGTACAGGTTCGTGAGCCACACCATCACGAAGCCGACGCCGACGAGCAGCCACCACGGCGCATCGGCCGGATAGACCGCGATCAGCGCGACGACGGCCGCCAGGTGCACCGAGAACCGCACGCGGGCCGGTAGCCCGCGTCGATCGTCGATCTGCGACATCGCGGCAAGCGCGGCGGCGGAGACTGCGATCAGCCACAGGTGCGGCGCCAGCGCCAGCAGCGCGACGATGCAAACCGGCACGATGCCCCAGCCGCCGACGCGCGGCGTCGGGAGCGTATGGAGCGAACGGTCGTTCGGGATGTCGGTGGCGAGGCGCCAAGCGAGACCGGTCGCGAGCAGCACGCGCAGGATGGCCGTTGATGCGATGGCGGCGGCCAACGCCACCGTAACCGCCAAGGGCCACGTGAATATCGGGAAAGGCATATCGGCTATTGTTGTGTATCGCGCGAACGATACCATGCAGCGGTCGCTTCGAGGCCCTGGCGAGTCGTATAAGGCGGTTGCCAGCCAAGCACGCGCTTGATTCGGCTCGTGTCGAGCTGCAGGCTGCCGGTCAGGCGGTCGATCGCCGCGCTGCGGCCGGTCAGCTTGCCGAGCGCACGTAGCAACGCAGCCGGCACCGGCAGAAGCCGCGCCGGCTTGCCAAGAGCGTCGCCGACCAGACGCAACAGGCCCGTGACGGACGGTGCGTCATCGTCGGCAACGTGGAAGCATTCGCCGGCCGCGCGCGGGTCCGTCGCGCATTGCAGCATCGCATCAGCGAGATTGTCCACATAGACAATGCTCCGGCGCGAGGGGACGGAACCGAGCGGCAGCGGCATCCCGCGCGCCACCGCGTCCATCATTCGCAAAAAATTGGCACGGACGGACGGACCATAGACGAGCGGCGGTCGCACGACGACGACATCGAGCCCGGACGATGCACCGAACCGCACGAGTTGCTGCTCCGCACGCAGTTTCGAGCGGCCGTATGCGTCCTGTGGGTCCGGGTGAATGCTTTCGGACAACGGCGCGCCGCCGTCGCTTTCGCCCACCGCCTTGATGCTGCTCGCGTACACGATCCGACACACGCCATGCTTGCGCGCGGCTTCGGCGAGACGCAGCGTGCCCGCGACGTTGGTCGCGTCGAATGCGGCGTCGGGATCGGACGACTCGTCACGCATGACATGCACGCGTGCGGCGAGATGGATTACGCAATCGGCGGTCAGGTCAGCCGGCCATCCTTCGTCGAGGCCATCGAAATCGGCGCCGCCATGCACCCACTCGCGTACGCCGTCGACGCATCCGCCCTGCCGCCGCACCAGTGCGGTGACAGCGTGCCCGGCGTCTAGCGCGCGACGGCAAACCGCGCGGCCGACGAAGCCGTTCGCGCCGGTGACAACGAGATGCGTCATGGACGCCTCCGACTCAGCCGACTGACATTGCTATATAACCGCGTGATGCCAGTGCCAATGACCACGCACGAAATTGGAGCGACAGGCTCCCGCTCCACGACACCACGCGCTGTATGGCACGCGGGACCGCCTGTGCCCAGCGAGCAGGGGCATACGGGAAGGGGGCCAAAGAAGAACACGGATGGCTCTCGAAAACGAGGAAGATATCGATCGTGGACACCGACATCGATTCGCACCACCGCGCAGGCGGCCGTGGCAGGGCCGATACGAATCGATGCGCGGTCTCTGAATCGGACATAAACGCTGCATTGCGTATGTGACCGGGATCGCCCCTTCCCGGACACAGCATCATCAAAAAAGACGGCCGTCGCCGGCATCGGCGGTTCAATCGGACGCGTGCCAAATTGTAACCGTGCCGGCTCGCGGCCTCCAAGCCGGGCGCCTCGAATAGCCGGGCCGACGGCGCTCGAACCGCTACTTGCAAGCGAGCCGTGCGCGTATGGGCCGCGACAATCGCGGGCACGACAGCGATCAAGCCAGCAACGCGTTCACCTTTTCGACCAGCGGCGCAATCATTCGCTCCCACCCATGCTCACGTTCGACGAAGGTTCGCGCTCGCGCCGTCATCTCTACCGACGCGGCCTTGTCGGCAACGAGCTGTTCGATGCAATCGACAAATTCCTCCGGAGTGTCGGCAATCAACAGTTCCCGGCCTCCTTCCGCGCCCAAGCCCTCATGACCCAGCGACGTGGTGACGACGGGTAGCCCGAGCGCCATGTACTCGAGAATCTTGTTCTGCACCCCGGCGCCGATGCGCATCGGACATACGCCGATTGCGCCGTCGGACGCAGCTTGCGCAACCGACTCGACCCGACCGGTTACTTCGACGCCGTCGTATGCGCGAAATCGTTCGGCGAGTGCAGGTACGATCGACCCCACGATCCGGAAACGGTAGTCGGCACGCTTGCGCAGCAACGGCAACACGGCCCCGGCGAAAAAGTGACACATATCCTGGTTCTGGACCGTGCGCATGTCGCCGATGAAAATAACGATCCGGCTCGCCATGCTGCGCGCCGTGTACGGCAGGCCCGACAGATCCACCCCGTTCGAGCACACCATCACGTTCTTGCACGACGCGCCGGGAAACAGGTAGTCGCGATCGGCCCTGGAAACCAGCACCGACAGATCGAAGTCGTCGACGATCGTGCGCTCGTATTCGAGCAGGCGCTTTGCCTCGATACCGAACACGCGCGACTTCAGCCCGCGCGCATTCTTCAACTGCTTCACGCGACTGTAGTTGAGCGAGATCGCGTCGGTCATTTCGAGGATGCGCGGCTTGTCCGACTTGCGTACATATTCGGCACAGCGCACGAGATGCACGAATACGCCATCGTGCGACGGCAGCAATCTCGCCACCGCCGCCGCAAACGCGCGGCTCCGGTAGTACGCGACCTGCAACGGCGTGCGAGTCGGTAACGCGAGCAGCGTATTGACGTACGACCGCTGGCGCGAAAGAAAGACCCGTTCGACGCGGTCGAACACGCCGTCGTCCGGCAACGCGGCATGCATTTCTTCGTCGGTCTCGCACATGCTCAGCAGCGTCAGTGAGTAATGGCGGGACAGCACGCGACAAAGATGGTAGATCCGCAGCTTGTCGCCGCCGATCACCGGATACGGAAACCGCGGCGTCAGTACCAGCAGTTTCTTCTTGTTCTGGCTCATGACAGACGGGCCCAGAAATCCTGAATCGATGGACGAACGGCAGACACTGAAAAGGTGCGCGCTCGGTCCATGCCGGCACCGACCGCCACGTCGAATCGCGTGCTATCGCTCCATACACTGCGGATCTGTTCGGCCATGTCCTCGACCGAATAAGGATCGAACTGCAGGCCGCACTCGCCGACGATCTCGGGCATCGACGTCGTGTTGCTGCATGCGACGGGCGTACCGGACGCCATCGCCTCCAGCAATGGAATCCCGAACCCTTCGAACAACGACGCAAAGATGAATGCGCGGGCGTGGCGATACTGTTGCCGCAGATCCTCCCGCGACACGTAGCCCAGCAGTTCGACGACGCCCTCCAGACCGAGCGCATTCGCTCGCCCGAGAAAGTGCGCGTGATGGTCTGATTTGATTCCCGCGATCCTGAGCCGTGCGTCATCGCCCAGCGCGGGCCTCGCCATCGCGAAAGCCTGCAGCAAACGGTCAACGTTTTTGCTGGGCACTTCCCCCGCCACCGTGAACAGATACGGCTGGCGGGCAGACCGACTGACCGGCGGCGCGAACCAGTCGTCCGAAATCGTGCACGGAATGACAGGAACGTCCGCCTCGCGCAACCCGAACCGCTCCATCAACTCTTGCTGCGTGAAGCGTGAGATGGTGAGCACGGCGTCGGCCCGGCGGACGAGCCGCGGCACCACTTGACGACGGTAGACTCGCCCAACAGTCTGATACAGCGATCGCGCCGGCGGCAGCACATGCCACGGCTTCATGTAGATAAGGTCATGGACAACCGCGATCACCCGCGTGTTGCCGGTGGACCGCAGCGGCCCCGTGTTATACGGGCATAGCAGATAGTCGAGCTTCTGCTCGCGGCACAAGCGCGGCAACTCGACCTGCTCCCACCACGGGAAGAAACCCCGTCCGTCACTGACGAATGGCCATTCCTCGGCACTCAAGCCACTCGGGGCCAGACCCAGCACCGACGCGCTGACCGGTTCCACCAGTTGTCGGGCGAATCGCCCCATGCCGCGATAATTGCCCACCATCCACGTGATATCCACCCCCAACTTCACGTGCTGCTCCTCATCCGAGCCCACTCATAAGCCGCGCGAACGCGGCCCCCGAACGCAGAGAATCGTACAAGCCGGCCGAACGACGTCGATACCTCATCGCACCCTGCACGTTGAACAAACCGCCGACACGCGCCCGGCAAGACGACGTACGCACCACGCGAGACCGACGCGACCATATCGAAACCAACTCTCACCCACGCCCCGCTTCGAACATCCAGCGCAACGTACTCTCCAGCGGAATGTCGCCGAGCGGCCCGATGGCGGCCTGCAATCGCGCACCATCACCCCGCAGTCGGCGCACCTCGTTCGCCCGTACGAATGCGGGATTGACCTGGACGTCGATCGTATAGCCGGCGATCTGCTCCATCATCGCGATCACCGCCTTCAGCGACACCGCGCGGCCCGAACAAACGTTGAACACGCCACCAGCCGGTGCCTGTTCCAGAAGGCGCCGATAGGCATCCACCACGCGCCTCACGTCGGAAAAATCTCGCTCAACATCGATATTGCCAAGTTCGATCGCACGCTCGCCGCGCTGGAAATGGCCGACTATCTTCGGCAGCAGAAACTGCGGCGACTGCCCGACACCCGTGTAGTTGAACGGGCGCGCAACGACGATCGGCAGTTTGTCTTGCCACAGGCGTGCCAAGTACTCCATCGCCAGTTTGCTAACCGCGTAATCGTTCGCGGGATTCGGCTCGACCGATTCGTCGATGATCTCGACCGCCGCGTTTCCATAGATATTGGCGCTGCTCGCCAGCAAAATTGCTCGCGGACGATTCGCCAGATTCGCGAGCGCTTCCAGCAGGTTCCGCGAGCCGACCACATTCGTGCGATAGATTGCGTCCGCATCACCGTGCGCGACGAACGAGACCGCGGCGAGATGCGCGACCACGTCCGGCTGCACGTCCGAGACGACCTTTGCCAGCGCCGCCCGGTCGCACAGATCGACCTGATACATGCCGGCTCCGGTCGCCTCGGAGCCGTGTGTCGTGCCGAACACGCGATAACCGGCGGCCTGCAACGACTTCGCGAGATAGTCGCCGGTAAAGCCGCCGAGCCCTGTCACCAGGGCACGCGGGGCATCAGAACGAGAAGCCGCGTTCATTTCGGCGCAGATCCGCTTCTACCATCATCGCGCACAACTGCTCGAGCGTCGTCTCCGGTTCCCAGCCGAGCTTCTGCTTGGCCTTCTCCGGATTGCCGATCAGCAGATCGACTTCGGCCGGTCGATGGAACTTCGGATTGACGCGAACCACCGTCTTGCCGGTAGCGACATCGACCGCGATTTCCTGCTCGTCGCTGCCCTTGAACTCGAGGTCGATGCCGGCCGCCTTGAACGCCATGCTCACGAAATCACGCACGGTCTCCGTACGGTTCGTGGCCAACACGTACGTATCCGGCTCGTCGGCCTGCAGCATGCGCCACATACCTTCGACATACTCCTTCGCGAAACCCCAGTCGCGCTTCGCATCCATGTTGCCCAGTTCGAGTACGTCGAGCTGGCCGAGCTTGATCTTGGCGACAGAGTCCGTAATCTTGCGCGTAACGAATTCGCGGCCGCGCAGCGGCGATTCGTGGTTGAACAGGATCCCGCTGCAACCGAAGATGTCATAGCTCTCGCGATAGTTCACCGTGATCCAGTGCGCATACAGCTTGGCCACGCCATACGGGCTGCGCGGATAGAACGGCGTCGATTCGATCTGCGGGATCGCCTGCACCTTGCCGAACATTTCCGACGTACTTGCCTGATAAAAGCGGATCTTCGGATTGACGACGCGGATCGCCTCGAGCAGGTTCAGCGGGCCGATGCCGGTGATCTCGGCAGTTGTGACCGGCTGGTCGAAGGACACACCGACGAAGCTCTGCGCCGCCAGGTTGTAAACCTCCGTCGCGCCGGTCGTCTGCAGCAGGCGGATGCTCGCCGACAAATCGGTGAGATCGTATTCGACCAGATGCAGGTTCGGGTGCTTGCCAATGCCCAGCTCTTCGATGCGCCAGAAATTCACCGAGCTGGTGCGACGGTAGGTACCATAAACCGTGTAGCCTTTGTCGAGCAGCAACTGGGCCAGATAAGCGCCGTCTTGTCCGGTGATGCCAGTGATGATGGAAATTTTGTTAGACATAATCGTCCTACTTTAAGAATACGCTTCAGTGCGCGTGAGAATTTTTGCCAAATGGCGAGCACTCTGCGCCCAAGTCAAGAACGGCATATCGCGAGACGAAGGCTCTTGCTGCTTCGCTCGAAGCTCGAGCCATGCCTTGATCTCGGTCGCCAGATCGTGCCCGTCTTGTGCGGAAAAATAAAATGCATGCTTGCCAGCCACTTCACGAAACACCGACAGATCGCGCGCAATGATCGCCAGTCCGTGCTGCGCGGCTTCAATCAGCGGCAAACCAAAGCCTTCACCATAAGACGCCGCGATCAGACACGAACTCGCCCCGTAGATTTTCTCCAGATAATCGTCAGAGGCGTTTTCCAGCCAGAACAAATGGCGTCCCTGTTCCGTATGCGCCCGCAACCGCCCGACCAGATCCTCGACCATCCACCCCTGCCGCCCCACGATAACCAGGTTGACATGCTGATTCTCGCGCCACAGCCGGTCGAACGCCTCCAGGACCTGAGCATGTCCCTTGCGAGGCTCCAAGGTCCCGACCATCAGAAACGTCGGGCAATTACGCAGTTGTTGAAGTACCTTGCCTCCGTCTCGGGGGATTTCCGAAGTCGTCGGGGAATTTTCGATATCCGCACCCAAATGGAACCAGTCGATCTCGAACGAGCGTGCCCGCTCGGGAGCGTGCGTCGCGATCCATGACGACAGATCCTTGGCCACCGCCTGCGAAATGCACAATGCTCCGTCATTCTCCGCCACGACGTCCAGCCAGCCCGTAAAACCCTCAGCGGCGCCAGGAACAAAGTACTGAGGGAGCAGCACACACAACAAATCGTAGACGACAAACTTGACCTGCACGCCCTGCAATCGCAGATTTCGATAAAACGCCCGCTGCGCAGGGACGACCCGGGGTTGCAGATCCAGACCGACAAACACGTCTCCCGCCGCATAGTCGATCGGCTCGTCCTGCAGCCAGCCATCGTCGAACCCCATCAACCTCATCGTGAATTCACGCGCATAGCGATAGGAATCCTTGGTCGTGGCATATACCGGTTCCACCCGAAAGCCGTCGGGCGGAGAATCCAGCCATTCCTTCAGCAGATTGCGCACCACACGCTGGATCCCGCTCCTGGCATCCACCTGCACGAGCTCGGAGATATCTACCAGCAATTGCCGCTTGTTGTTGCGCGGAACGAAACTCTTCGCCACGCTCAGCGCCCATGTGCGCAACTCGTCGTCGCTTGCCCGGCCCGCTCGACGCGCGATTGCGCGAGACAATACGATCGGATTCGCGTCGGCCCGGAGATAGAATCGCTCGATGGCATCGCGATACTGCTCGGCACAGACGTCCGGTGCATGAGCGCTCACGATGATGTCCCGTGCGCGCGCGCCCATTCGTTGTCGGCGCGCCGGATCCGAACGCAACGTCTCCAGTGCGTCGATCAGTTGCTCGTCGGAGAACTCGTCCGGCAACATCCATACGGCCTCGGGATCCAGGTCCGCCATGCTTCCGTTTGCATTGACGATCGTTGCCTTGCCGTAATTCATGCAGTCCAGCACGGTTCCCGACGTCTCGCCACGCGACAGCGTCCGCAACTGGACGCCAACATCGACCGCCGCCAGATACTGCCGGAACATCTGAGCATCGGCCCATCCGGTAATCCGGATTCTGCCCTTCTGGCCTGTTTGCCGGATGCTGCGCGCGAGTTCCTCGCCATATTCGGTCGGCTGATTCTCCCCGACAAAGACCAGATGACAAGCCGGATCCCGCGCGAGGGACGATCGACTCCATGCGCGAAGCAACCGATGATTCAGCTTGGACGGCCCCAGCCCGCCGAACGCGCACACCAGGAAGTCGTTCCTGCCGATTCCCAGCGCATCGCGCGCATCGTCGCTGCCCGATACGGTAGTCGCGTCGCGCATATGCGGAATCACGGTCCAGTCGGTCGTGTCCCCGCCGTACCAGTGGCGCGCCAATCGTAGCGAATTGGGGGAGTGAACAATCAGGCCCAAGCTCTTCTGAATCACGCCCAAGCTGCACGGATACTCCCAGACGGCATCCGCGATGTCCGCTTTCAGATGCCGTGCCTTCAAACCGACATACCCGTGTGCGTCATACAGCGCCTTGGACCAGCAGTCGGAACGATTTCCGTGAATGGCCATGTGCGCGAGAATGCCCGACAGAAAGAAATCGTGCAGCACGACCACACCCGGTACGGTTTCCAACAGCGGGAACATGTACTCGTGGAACGACGAGTTTCCGAAATGATAGAGGACACGATCGTAGGAATCCGCATGCTTGCGCAGCCACGCCGGTGTTTTCACCGAAACGTGCGCAAACTGACCGGACGGAATCTCTCCCGCTTTATCCGTGTCGACGATGACATCGATATCGTAAAAGCGAGCCAACTCCGGCAGCAATTCCGCGCTGTAGTCGGCAATCCCCGTGCGGGCCGGTGGCAACGGCGACACGTAAGCCAGCCTGGGACGTTGCGCCTGAACCTCCAGCTCGTGCGGTTCGGTCAGCCACGCCTCGCGCCTCCGCTCCATTGCATCGAGCGCGCAACGCCCGCTGCGATCCCACGAGAACTTCGCGGCCTGGCGCTTTCCCTGTTCGATCAGGGCCTGACGATAGTCCTCGTCCGTCAGACCGCGCTGCATGTGTCGCGCAATCGCTTCGTCGGATCGGGGATCGAATAGCGCATCCTCCCAACCAATCACTTCTGGAACGCTCGACGTATTCGCGCCGATCACGGGCGCGCCGCAGCGCATCGCCTCCAGCACCGGCAAACCGAAGCCCTCGTGCCATGAAGGAAAGACGAACAAACGGCACAAGTTGTAAAGCGACAGCAAATCCTCGTCGGGTACGAACCCCGTACACACGACATCGGCCGCGTCCAGTCCGACTTGCCGGGCCAGACGCGTCAGCGCCTCACGGCTGGCCGGCTGAATCGAGCAAACGATCGCCAGTTGGTGCGACTTCCGCAACGCGGGTGGCAACAACGCGAATGCGCGAATCATGCCCTCGACGTTCTTGCGATGGTCGATACCGCCTGTATACAACACGAACGGCTTCGTCAGCCCGTACTTGCTCCGCAATGCCGCTTCACGCTCGGCAGCAATCTGCTCCGGACGAAACCACGCGTCGACGTCGGCGGACATGTTGACCGACCACTCGGCCGAAAGACCGAGATGCTCGATCCCCTCCGAACGCGACGATTCGGATATGGCGAGCCACAAATCTGCGCGTCGAAGATGTTCGATTTTCCCCAGGTACCAATCCTTGAATAAAGGATTCTCCAGATAAGGCTTGGCATAGAGGTATGGAATCAGGTCGTACAGCGTGACCGCGACCGGAACACTGGTCTGAAGCGCATGAATGCTGGTAATCGAATCGTCGCCGAAGCCTTCGAAGTGGCTGGCGATATAAATGAGATCCGGCTGCAGGCTCGTCAGAAACGCTTCATAGGTCAATTCGCTTGACTGGCGGCGCCAACGATTTGCTTTATCTGCATGGGCGACGGGCGCCGCCGCATGCCAGACGTGAATGTCACGCTTCGGAAGTAATGCTTCAAACTCCTCGCGCAGAATCCGAGCGGACTCCTTGAACGCGCCATTCAGGGCAAGTACGATTTCATGGTCACCGCGGTTTCGAATCATCGCCTTGACGATGGATTCAGTGTAACGGCCCACGCCGCGATTACGCGAATTGAGGCTCTGCGCCCCTTGCATGTCAACAACAATACGCATTATTCAATATCCCCAGTTTCGGGCGCGAGGGCTGACTTCAAAGCCATGTACGCTTCGCGCGCGCGGGGCGTCAAACCATCATCATCGATCGGTTTCCTCTGCACCGACTGCGTAGGAGCCCCAACGACAATCCGAACGAGTCGCTGCTTCACTCCGGGCATCGCGCCCAACACTCGCACGGCCAATCGTCGCAGACGGGGATTGCGATTGACGTACGCGACGCTCCTGAACAGCACGCGCCTCATGCCGGATTTGCACGCCCCTTTCGCGCTACGGGCATACGTTACGGCACTTCGCATGGGCGCGGTGACACGCCATGACGTGCTGCCATAAACTGCCTGCAATTGCCCGGCAGTGTGCTGCGCCTCGTCATGGACCCGCTCCAGATCGCCGCTCACTTGATCCAGGTCGTCCCGGACCCGTCCCAAATCGCCCCGAATTCGCTCCAATTCATCGACGACTTGCGTCAGCTCGCTGCGAGTGCGAGTCAATTCGTCATGGACCAGGTCCAGTTCGCCGTGAAGTCGCGCCACTTCGTCTTGCGTTCGTTGGGTCTGTTCGGCGATGGCTTTATGCTCCCGGGCCCCTCCCTCCTCGAAACGGGCGGCAAGCTCGGCCAAGGACAGTCCGTAGTCGGCATCGAAGGCTTCGTCAAACAATCGAGCCTCTTTTTCACTGCAGGATTTCTGGGCAACAATGGCGTAATCCGGACTTACACCGCCCAGCACATCAAGAAGATGGACCCGCACGCTCCCATCCTTCAACAAAGGCGGTTCTTGCAATCGAAGCCGCTTGACTCTGGCAAATCCCGCATGCTCGCCAACGAAACTTAGCAGTTCAGAAGGAATCGGTTGTTTGTGGCTGGGGTCCAGATAGAAGTTGCAGCCTGCAACGACGATATTTTCCGGGTTCGGTGTTTCGAGAATCAACAGCCCGCCAGGCTTCAGCACGCGCAAAGCTTCGGTCACAATTCTTCGAACTTGCTCAAAGGGCACATGCTCGACAACGTGAAAAGCCGAAATAAGGGCGTGACTATCCGAATCGAGCGCGGCAAGATACTCGATAGCATCACCCAGAAATACCGGCAGACCACGCCTCCGACACGCTTCCAGCATATCGGCATCGAGGTCCACACCTACCGGGGTGAACCCTGCTTCGACCATCAACTCCAACCATTCACCGCGGCCGCAACCCAGATCGAGTGTCTTCGCGCCCGGATGAAGCGTCGCCAGAGACGCAATAAACGGCTGGTACTTCGCCAGTCGACTTTTGATCAGCTCCCTTGAGCCGCGATGCTGATCTTCGAACGCACGATAAAAGCTATCCACTACGGCAAACTCCTCACCGTCGCCTGCAGCCACGCCACACCGACGAATCTATCCATCACCGGCAAGCGGAGCCGGGGGAACCTCAGCTGCTTGACCAGGTGGACGCTATCGATGAACGCATTCCGGGAGCGGCTGACGATTTCCACGAACATGTTGCACGGCAACATGCGTACATACAGGTGGATGCTGTACGCGAAGCCGTTGTCGGCAACAGGCAGCCAGGCATCCGTGCCCGCCGAGACGATCATCGTGCGGCGAAGATGGCCCAGGCCGCGCCCGGCAAGGAATTCCAGTACCTGGGCCGGAATTCCCGCTTGACGCTTCCCACAACAAAGCCCTGACGGATTCGAAGGACTGCCAGCCTGCCCGACGTTAAGCACGCCCGTACACATCTTCGAAGCGAACGATGTCGTCTTCTCCCAGATATTCGCCGCTTTGCACCTCGATCATCACGAGGTCGAGCACGCCGGGGTTCTCGAGGCGGTGCTTGTGACCGGCAGGAATATAGGTCGATTCATTGGTGCGAACGAAGATTTCCCGATCGCCGTTGACCACCTTGGCCATCCCGCATACGACGATCCAGTGCTCGCTGCGATGATGGTGCATCTGCAGACTGAGGCTCGCGCCCGGCTTGACTTCGATGCGTTTGATCTTGAAGCGCGGCCCTTCCTCCAGCACCGTGTAGGTACCCCACGGGCGGCTCACGGTGCGGTGCAGCTTGTACGCATCGTGATTCTGCTTTTTCAGGCGGGCGACAACCTGCTTCACGTCCTGCGCGCGATCAGGACTCGCGACCAACAATGCGTCCGGCGTATCGATGATCATCAGATCAGCGACACCAACCGCCGCCACGACACGATCCTGGCTCTGCACGTAGGTGTTCCGGCTATCGACGAAGATCGCTTCGCCAACGGCCCGATTGCTGTCCTGGTCCGGCACGGTCAGGTCGCGCACAGCGCCCCACGAGCCGATATCGCTCCAGCCGAAACTGGACGGCACCACCACAACCTTCGACGAACGTTCCATCACCGCATAATCGATCGAGATGTCGGGCATCTTCTGGAACGACTCGGCGGGAATCTCGAGCATCTGCGCGGAGTCCTTGTCCGATTGCAGCGAGGCCCAACATGCGTCGGCGGCCGTCGCGACGTCCGGGGCATGACGCGCCATCTCGTCGAGAATGACGCCGGCCTTGAAGCAGAACATGCCCGAATTCCACAGATAGTTGCCCGCTGCAAGATATTCGGCGGCCTTCACCGCGTCGGGCTTCTCGACGAAGCGCAACGCAGCGCGGCCGCCACCGACTCTTTCCCCGGCCTCGATGTAGCCGAAGCCGGTATCCGGACTCGTCGGCACGATGCCGAACGTGACCAGCTTGTCCTGCTTCGCCAGCTCGACGGCGCTCGCGACGGCGGCCGAGAAACCTTGCTGGTCTTGCACCAGGTGATCGGCTGCGAGCACCAGCATCAGCGCATCGCGCCCGTACTTGCCAGCTACGTGGTGCGCCGCCATCGCCACCGCAGGCGCTGTGTTGCGACCGGCCGGCTCGAGCATGAATACACCGGACTGCTGATTGCCGAGCGCGGCATAACCGAACTCATCCTTGCTCATGAAGTAGTAGTCGCGGTTCGTGACCGTCAACAGTTCTCCACGCTGCGATTCCGCGTTGTCGCCAACCACCGCTGCTGCACGACGGTAGGTTTTCACGAGCAAGCTCTCGCCGTCAGCAAGCTTCATGAACGGCTTGGGATGCCCTTCGCGGGAAACTGGCCAAAGTCGGGTGCCAGCACCACCGGACAGGATGACGGGGATTAACATCGCATTCACTCCAGAAATTTAGTATCCGTTGGCAAGGTCAAGGCCTTCGCCATTTGCATTAATACACCGCCGGCATCGGTGTCGGTCGGGCCGCATCGGACCGGGCCGAAAGAGGAATTATAGCCGGCGAACCATCTTCCCCGGAAACGGTCGAGGCACCCGGAACAACCGCCGGGGAAGGCCGGGACATTCGCGCGAGCGCCCGCCACACGTCTCGCCCGGCGCGGACGGCGCCGCGCCCCGTCATTCGCTCAAGCACAGTTGCAATGCATCGCGCCAATCCGGCATCTGCAAGCCGAATGCTGCCGTCAGCTTCCCCAGTGCCATTCGCGAGTTGGCCGGCCGCCTTGCAGCCGTCGGATAGTCGTCCGAGGAAATCGGCACCACACTCGGCGCACGCGAAGCCATCGCGATACCCAATATCGCTTCGGCAAAGCCGCACCAGGAGGTCGCCCCGGCAGACGTGAAGTGATAGATACCGGAGCGGCGCACCCACCAGTCGGCGTCAACCGATGCAACGCCCTGGGCGACGATGTGCGATGTCGCGGCGGCGATAGTCCTGGCCCAAGTCGGCGCGCCGATCTGATCCGCGACGACCCGCAACTCGGAGCGCTCGGCAGCCAGCCGCAGCATCGTCAGCAGGAAGTTGCTGCCGCGCCGGCCATATACCCAGCTCGTTCGCAAGATCAAATGCGCACATCCGGTCGCGGCGATCGCCTGTTCACCCTCGAGCTTCGTCGCTCCGTATACATTCAGGGGATTCGTCGCGTCGGTTTCTACATACGCTCCTGCTTTCGCACCGTCGAACACATAATCGGTCGAGTAGTGAATCAGTGCGCCACCGCTACGCGCCGCCTCCTCAGCAAATACGCGCGGCACGTCGACATTCAAGCGCCGCGCCAGCTCGAGTTCGTTCTCTGCCCTGTCCACCGCCGTATAAGCGGCCGGATTCACGATCAGGGACGGCTTCAGATCCCTTACGAAAGCGCGCACGCGATCGAGATCGGAAAGATCGAGCATTGACCGGTCACACGGCACCACTCGGCCGAGCCCCTGGAGCGCCCGCAACAATTCGAAACCTATCTGGCCGGTTACCCCGGTCACGAGAATCGTCGACTGCTGCCTCGTATCCTGTCTCAAACGTAGACCTCGGCTTCGCTAAGTCGTGCGCCTGCGGCATCCTTGGCCGCCAGCAACGGTTCTACATCGACCGGCCATTCGATCCCGATCTCCGGATCGTTCCACACGATACAGCGCTCGTGCTCCGGGTACCAGTAATCGGTCGTCTTGTACAGGAATTGCGCTGCGTCGGACAGCACGACGAAGCCGTGCGCAAAACCGGGCGGAATCCATACCTGCCGATGATTCTCGGCCGACAGCACGACGCCGACCCACTTGCCGAAATTCGGTGAGTGCCTGCGGATGTCGACCGCGACGTCGAATACCTCACCCTCCACGACGCGCACGAGCTTTCCCTGCGCGTGCCGAATCTGGTAGTGGAGGCCGCGCAGCACCCCTTTTGTCGAGCGTGAATGATTGTCCTGAAGGAATTCGACGCCCGCCGCCACGTGTTCCGCAAAGTCGCGCGCGTTGAAGCTTTCATAGAAATGGCCACGCGCATCGCCGAACACCTTCGGCTCGATAATCTTGACTTCCGGCAGCGCCGTTGCCGTTACTTGAATTGCCATGCAACCTGATCCAAAAGAACGTGTTCGAGATAGCGCCCGTAGCCGTTCTTCGCCAGCGGCACGGCAAGCTTGCGCAACTGATCCGCGTCGATCCACTGTCTGCGATAGGCGATCTCTTCAGGACAGGCAACAACGAGCCCCTGACGCTTCTGCAACGTCGCGATGAACGTCGCCGCATCGATCAACGAATCGTGCGTGCCGGTATCGAGCCATGCATAGCCGCGCCCCATGATCTCGACGTCGAGCTTGCCGTCAGCGAGATAGCGCGAGTTCACGTCAGTGATCTCAAGTTCGCCACGCGCGGATGGCTTGATATCCGCGGCGATGTCGCACACCCGATTGTCATAGAAGTACAAGCCTGTCACCGCATAATTCGAGCGCGGCACGGCCGGCTTTTCCTCGATCGACAGCGCGCGGAACTGCTTGTCGAATTCGACGACGCCGTAGCGCTCGGGATCCTGCACGTGATACGCGAACACAGTCGCGCCCGACTCCTTCGCGTCCGCACGCTCCAGCTTTTTCGCCAGATCGTGCCCGTAGAAGATGTTGTCACCGAGAATCAGCGCCGACGGATCGTTGCCGACAAATTCCCTGCCAATGATGAACGCCTGCGCGAGCCCGTCCGGTGACGGCTGTACCGCGTAGCGGATATTCATCCCCCACTGGCTACCATCGCCAAGCATCGCCTCGAAGCGCGGCGTATCCTGCGGCGTTGAAATGATGAGTACGTCGCGGATCCCGGCCACCATCAGCGTGGACAGCGGATAGTAGATCATCGGTTTGTCGTAGACGGGCAGGAGCTGCTTCGATACGACATGCGTGATCGGATACAGTCGCGTGCCGGAACCGCCCGCGAGAATGATGCCTTTACGTGCCATCGACCATGCCCTCAAGTGCGTTGCGCGTAATTCGTCTCCACCCACTTTCGATATTCGCCCGACACGACGTCGCCCACCCAAGCCTGATTGTCGAGATACCAGCGTACGGTCTTCGCCAGCCCCGTTTCGAACGTCTCCACCGGCTTCCACCCTAGTTCTCGTTCAAGCTTGTGCGCGTCGATCGCATAGCGGCGATCGTGGCCAGGACGATCTGTCACATAGGTGATCTGGTCACGATAGGAGCCCGTCGCCTTCGGACACGCGCTATCGAGCAGGTCGCACAGCGTATGCACGACGTCGAGATTCTTCTTCTCGTTCCAGCCACCGACGTTGTACGTCTCGCCTGGTACGCCGCGCGCGAGTATCTCGCGGATAGCGCTGCAATGATCGCCGACGTACAGCCAGTCGCGCACGTTCTGGCCGTCGCCGTAGATCGGCAATGGCTTGCCCGCAAGCGCGTTCGCAATCATCAGCGGAATCAGCTTCTCGGGAAACTGATATGGACCGTAGTTGTTCGAGCAGTTCGTCGTCAGCGTCGGGAGGCCGTACGTATGGTGATAGGCACGCACAAGGTGATCGGAGCCGGCCTTTGTCGCCGAGTACGGGCTGTTCGGTGCGTATGGTGTCGTTTCGGAGAATTGTGGATCGGTCGGGGAGAGTGAGCCGAATACCTCGTCGGTCGACACGTGCAGGAAGCGAAAGCCGGCCTTGTCGGCATCACCCAGCCCGCTCCAGTGGGCGCGCGCCGCGTCGAGGAGCGTAAACGTGCCGACGACATTGGTCTGCACGAAATCGGCGGGACCATGGATCGAACGATCAACGTGGCTTTCGGCGGCGAAGTGCACGACGGCACGCGGCTTGTGTTCGGCAAACAGTGCGTCGAGCGCGGCGCGATCGCAAATATCGACACGCGCAAACACGTGCCTCGGATTATCAATCAGCGACCGCAGCGTGCTTAGATTGCCCGCATAGGTCAGCTTGTCGACATTGAGCACGGGTTCGTCGTTGCGGTGTAGCCAGTCGAGAACGAAGTTGGCACCGATAAAACCCGCACCGCCCGTCACCAGGATCATGAGACTTCCTCTAGAAATGTGCGGCACGCCCGGTCGGGCGCTCGTCGCATGACATATCACGGGAGGCAGCGCCCGAGCCACGTCAGGCCCGGATTTTAACCGGTCACCACGGTCGCCAATGTCACGAAGTGCTAATTTTTGCGAGAAAAAGCGATTATAGGAAATCGCATCAAGCAAGAGTCATGCCCGTAACAAATTGATACAATACCCCCCATCACCGGAGAAATCCTCCGGTTGAAGTAGTATCTAGGCCGCCCGCGATATAGCGCCCTCCGTTCTACCCCGCAGCCAGCTTTGCAACGCTCCCCCTATCCGTGCGATGCTGCGTAGCAACACCATTTACCAACCCGAGTCAGCCCCGAGCGCTTGACGAAACACATCCCCCTATCGGGTGAGCGGGAATTCGCGAGGCATACACCGGCCGTCGCGTTGTGAAACACGACCAAGCGTCTCCTGCTACAGTCGCGCCATCCAGTTTCGATAGGCCGATGCACGCGTCAGAAAGTACGGCCCAATCGCGTAGCCCAAGGTATCAAAAACTCTTCGATGCCTTCTGTAGATGCGAATGGCGTCTTGAGGGACAATCAAACGACGCCAGAGCCCCGGGCTTCCCTGCCATCCGTGCCGGTTCGGCGTCGCCCGCATCTTCTCGATACTGAGGTGCGCCAGCCAGGGGACGACATCCTGCGCACTACCTCCCAATGCAGCGATCTGATTGCCCAGCACCCCCTCCGGGTTCGCGACGGCATCTTCATATCGAAGGCGAAGCACCTCTGGATCGTTCCACCATTGATAGGTGATCGACAGCAGATCCTCCGCTCCCATGCCTAGAGCGTACTCAAGAAATTCGGCCGATGACGGGCTGGCGCTCGCCAATTTCCCAGGCAACTTCACATTTCCCTCAAGCCATCGGCTCGTTCCCGGTTCGTATCGAATGTAGTGCAGCGCCGACACAAGAACGTCGAGTGGATGTCTTGCTACCGTCAATACGCGAAATTGGTTCGCACGAAGCCAAGCTTGAAAGTTCGGCTCGCGATACCAATGGATCTGAAGAAAACACCTCGCCGGCAAAACGGCAGGGGCATCGAGATAATTGTGAACCGCGATCTCCTGCATGGACAGTGCGCCGGCGAGCGTTGATCTGATCCATGAATTACCGCTCCGCGGGGAACTCACCACCGCGATACGCAAAATTTCGCTAGTTGGACAATCCTGAGCGTTGATGGACAAACTATCTCCTGTAACTCACATATAAATTCTAGATAACGACAGGTCTCGCGGAGGCCTCAGAGAGTTGCATCGCCCCTCCCAACGCTCGTATCGCCTGCCCGCGTTGGAATCAAACGCCCCACGGCATCCGACAATCTGCCGATAGGCCGTACCAATTCGACTGACCGGCGATACATCTTACGGTGCGGCACCGTAAGTTCTGATATAGCGTCGCACTTAGGACACAAGTCACCTTGTAGATCTGGTGCACTTGTCGCGCAGACGTACTAGCTTTGTCATGCGCACCGGCACTTGCTTGTTGGCTCCATATGTTTGCCATCAGACGCAACGACCAAGCCCTGCGCGCGCTCCACGCTCCGCATCCCTCGGCACCAAACGCAAAGCAGGCATTCAGTGACGTGCGGACTCACCCTCTTCTGCTGAACAGAAAACCAGTTCAATGTCAGGATTCATGTACGACACTGCTGTCGACACATTGCTGACAATGTGGAGGAGCACATTGCAATATGCCATGGTCATCGCATCACGAATGACTTCCCAAGCCATCCTAATGTTCCAGTTATCCGGATTTGCAGCGACCAAATGCTGCACCTGGAAGCCTTCTGCACGACGCTCCTCTGCCCCCAACTGGTCGTAGCGCGCATCTTCGGCCTCCGTCGTTCGACGGACATCCTCATAGAAAAAGACCTTGTCGCCAAATTCTCCCTTGAATACATTAATTACTCGATCCTGATCCGTCGCGAGAAATATCGCCCAGCCTGGTGAATCCTTTTTGAACCCACGAGCATCAAGCTGACGCCTAATCCCGTCTATATACGATTGGATGTGTGCGATTTTTCCACTCGGCTGCTCGATCACATGACTCGGATGCTTGACGTGCGCTGCGATCATAAACTTCCCGGCAAATTTCTCCCGGAATTCATTCAATTCTCGCTGGTATCGAGGGCGCAAATGCACATGATCCTTGAATACCCTGTTGTATTGCGAGCGAATGCGAGAAAATTGACCGCTCTTATACAGCTTATACGCATGGACATAAGTAAGCTGCGGCTCACGCTCGTGATTGAATACCGCGACAGGAGGTCGCCCCTTTGCGTACAGGAAGCTCTCGTCGTCCATGTCTGCGTCGCTGAGGCCATAGAGCGGCTCGAACAGCTTGGACCAGACATTTCCCTCGTTTGGGCGCCCATAGCAAAAGCTCATGAACTGAGCCGTACCTGCGCGCTTGATCATGCGATCCACGTTCCAGTCAGGCAAGACCATGTGACACCGCTTATCACGCTGGTCCCACACCAAATGGCTCATGAATGCATTGAAGACGGAGAAGAAGCCGCCGTCATGAGATTGCACGACGGTGCGATCAACACCGGGAAGTGATGCTGAACGATGACCCAGAAACCGCTCCACGGTCGCTGGCAATTCGGCCGGCAATCTGGCGAAACGCGAACCGCATTGCCGGGGCCGGAATGACCGAAGCTTGGTATCGATCAACTCACCGTAATTCAGCTCCAGAGCAGTAAAACTGAACTCGGCAGCGAGTTGGCGCCGCGCGTGTACCGTCGTCGCACTTGTGCCCGACGAAACGTATTCGAAAGCGTCCGTGAGCGCCGCGCCAATGTCGTCGATGTCCGCAGCAAATTGCCGACCGACCACAAGGTTATCTATTTCCGGGTAGCGTGCCGGCATCGCAATAGTAGCCGGTATAGAAAAAACGCCAGGCGCAGAAATTAGATCGTTATGACCGCCGACAGCCGTTATTGCAAGCACTTTCCCCAATGCCAGGGCTTCTCGCGGCCCGATGGAATACCCTTCACCACGAGAGCAATTCACGAAAACATCACATTCCTCGATCAGTGAATTTTTCTCTTGATCAGTCAGGGGAGCACAACTGATGACAATATTCGTTGCCTTTCTAGAGTCGACCAGTTTTTTGACGCGCTCAAAACTTGAGCCGATAGCTAGATTTGAATGTATCGTGAGCTCCACGTCCTGTCGATCACCGAAGGCGCGAATGAACCCCTCGACAAGCGCCTCAACACCTTTACGTGCGTGAAATGCTGCAATCGAACAGAATTTGATCTTGCCGTCCGACGATGCTCTATAGGGACGACTCAACAGCCCTTCAATGTCCAAGGCGAGTGGCAGTGTACCCACCCCTATCTCGACACCCGATCTCCGAGCCACGCCTTCCAAGTGATGGCTCATGAAGAGCGCAAAATCGAAGTGCTCGTTAAGCACTTTGACCCACTGAGACGGTAGTTCATCGGAGTCGTAAGCGATATGAGCAAATCTCAACGCCCCGGGCGGAACCAGGGTGTAATTCAAGTCATATGCCCCGTTCCAGAGCACGTCCGCATAGAAGACAACCTTCGCCTGCGAAAGATCAGTGCAAACGGGGATCACCGTCCCGTTTGGCAGTACAATTTCGCGCTCAGTACGGAAATGCGGCTCAGTCGGGAAAATGGAAACAGCATAAAATCGGCTCAACATCTCACACGCTGCATAAGTCACAGCGCCGATTCCAGTGCCGAAAGTACAGCGACCAATGACGCAAATCGAATTCGATACCAAAACTTGCTCCATTAATACTAGGATCGGCGATGCATCATGCGCTTTATGCATCTCATCGGGCCGGTCAATTTCCACGATGTGCTCTGAAACACCGCGTGCAGCGCGGCTGAAACACGCTCCTCTTGTAAGCGGAGCGTATCGACCATGTGCTCAAGCTCGTCAACCTTCCCCTGCAAGCGCCCCCGTTCCTGATTCACCCAAACAGCATGTCTGGATGACTCGTCGATCCTTTCCTGCAAGCGCACTCTTTCCTGGCTCAACCACGCAGCATGCCTAGATGACTCGAATAGTTCCTGGTAGGCGGTGTCACGCTCGGCGCTGAGCGCTTGTCCGGACTTCTCACTCTCGGTCAATCGGGCGCGCAACTCGGCCAATTGGATCCGATGATTCTCGAGGTCTCTCTCACTTCCCGCAAGCCGCGCCTTGAGTTGATCGATCTCCTCGTGCGAGATCTCGGGATTCTTCATCGCGCGACCTTGGCTTGCGTCTTCCAAAACAACTTGCGACGCCTGCTCGTCATGCACCCGATCAGTCATGTTGTGATATGCAGTGTTCAATCGCACCTCTAATTCTTCGCGCGCGCCCTTTTCCAAAGACCATCCGTCACGAGCCTCCTGCAGCTGCCGCTGCGTCTCAACGAGTTGCCGCTCCAGATCCGTCGCACGCCGAATAATGTCGGATTCCGATGCTCGAATGAATCCGTCAAACCAGTTTGGCGGAACCATAAAGGCTTGTTTCAATTCGTCCATCTTTTCTGCCGACACGTAGAAGCGATTCAATCCATCGAAATAGACGAAATGATATTCCGCTTCCAACAAGAGAGCTTCCCAGTCGTCATGGGACGGTATCTGGGAATTCGGCTCCGTGGCCTCGACGAGGATGATCCAAGGGCGAAAGGTATTGAAATCAGCACTCGCCAGCACCTCCCTTTCATTACCTTCCACATCGATCTTGAGGAAATGGATCGGCCTCTCGCCGACATACGTTTCGCATATATCGCGCAATGTCGTGACCGCAACCGTTACCTGACTGATGTCCCAGTTCGCGTTCCTATACCCTTCGGCAAGCTTTTGAATACCCGTCGAAATCCCGTTACCGCCATCCACTGCGAAATACCGGGCGACCGTCTGCTTGTTCTCCACGGCGACTTGTAGATTGACGTCTTGAGGTCGCGCCTGGGCCAGCCTATCGAACGGCCCAGGCATCGGCTCGATGTTTATGCCACGCCAGCCACGCTCGTAGAATGCTGCCGTTACCGAATCTGCATACGGCTCGGCGGCGCCAACATCTATGTAAAATCCGCGATCGACTTTAGCGAGCGCGCGCCGGAGCATCACATCTTCATAGTTCTGCGCGTACGATACAAATTTCATCGATCAAACAACTCGAATGACCACACGTTAGGAAGATGGTGTGCAGCCTCTTTACACGCAAGCACACCAGAGGCAATACCACGCAATTACTTTCTGGCAGACTCCACATTCTTGCAATACCAGTCGTAAGTAATCGCCAACGCTTCGTCGAACGAGAATCTTGGTTTGAAACCCAACGCCGCCAGACGAGAGATATCGTATGCGCGAAGTTTTTGGCCATCCGGCTTTGTCGCATCCCATTCCACGCTGCCACTGAAGCCCGAAATCTTGCAAAGCGTGTCGACCGTATGTCGAATCGTGTGCGAGTGACCGGTCGCCAGATTGATTGCACCCGAGTGATTTTCGGCGATAAGGCGAAGCGCATACGCTGCGTCGCTGCTGAAGAGAAAATCCCGTTCAGCCTTCCCAGACCCCCAGACGGAGATGGGCTGCCCTAGAACAGACGCACGGTAGAACTTCGACACAAGCGACGGAATGACGTGTCCGAACTTCTCGTCGAATTTATCGTAAGGACCAAAGAGATTGGTGGATACGCAAAATGCGTAGTCCATTCCGTATTGATCTTTGTACGCCTCGAGCTGCGCAAGCATACCGCGCTTGCTGTGTGCGTACGGAGCCTCGGAATGATGCGGCGCCCCCACCCAGATTTCCTCCTCCGACATCGGAAGACGCACCTGATCAGAGTAAATAGCTGTCGAGCCCATGGCGACAAACTTCTTGCAGCCTGTCTGACGCGCAGCCTCGACTACGTTGGTATTGATTCGAACGTTGTCCAGATACGCGATGCCCCGATTGGACATATTTCCCATGATGCCGTACACCCGCGCCGCCATATGGAAAACGATCGTCGGGCGTAATTCATCGAACAATTTTTCAGTCGCGTTCTGATCTCTAAGATCGACGTCACTACTCGTGATTGCAACGACGTTCGAGTACCCCGAGTCCGCCAACTCCTGCCTTAATGCGTGGCCAATAACCCCACCGGCACCCGTGATCAAGACTCGCTCTTCAGATTCCGCCATTCCTAAACTCTCCAAATTTTAACCATTCGCTTTCCCGTCAAACACTTTGCGACCGCAATCGAGTTCAACGTTGGAAGAGCATATGGTGCTGCAAACGTTACAATCCGCAACAATTATACAGACACTGATCCGCCGAAGGAGACGACCGCAAGTACGACGGGCCATGGATTCCTCAACGCAATTGCTCGACGGACGACGGCTGGGGCACGAAGACGGAAGTCGTCATACTCCAAAGAAGGATGTAAGCTGCAGACGCGATCGTCGGCCACGAGCACGACTCAGCACTTGTGCATGTAGCCAATTTCATGTAGGGCGCGCATCTGCCTTCCCCTGTTGTCGTCCCAACCACGCAGTGGACGCGCAATGATAAAGCTCCGAAATTACGCCCATAAGTTTCAGCAACCTCTGTCGCGCACGAACAAGCACAATCCCACGTCGTTGAGGGCGACAATCAGCCTCGCCTCGTCGAGCCCGCGCACTTCCTCATCAGTCAATTTCCGAATCAGCCAAAAGACCAGCGTCACGATCCAGGAACCATCGATTCGCACCCGTACGGCGGAAGTATCCATAACGCTGCCTCGGCGGGATGCTTGGCCGGGTGCTCTCGATGGCCGCATTGTGAGTACGACACAATTGAACGGTCGCTTGACCTGAGACGAATCGTGTAGCCAAACGGCAAGTGAGTTCTCTTATCCTAGAGGCAAGGAGAACTCGATGAAGCAGCGACATACCGACGAACAGAAGCCCAGAGCCAGGGGGTTCCGGTCAAGGATCTGTGCAAGCGCTACAACATCTCGGAACAAACGTTTTATCGGTGGCGCACCAAGTTCGGTGGCATGGACGTGGCCGAGGCGAGACGGCTTGAAGGCTGCGTGCACAGCGATCGCACATTCGGCCTCGGCACATCACGTGTCGGTGAGGGCCGGGAATCGCCATGTAGGCATGGGTTGTGCAGGTGCGGCGTCGCCGCAACCTTGGATTTTGCACGCATTCCCGAAGTAGATCGCTCGGATATCGAGCAATTCGCTGTTCTGAACTCAGATGTCGGGCAGCATGACCGGCCCGCCCCTCTCAGACGCAAGCAGCCGATCGCGCTCGGCCAGGAACAGCTCGTCGCGGGACATTTTTCCACCACGTGCCGCAAATCCCGCAAGCGATCACGCATGGACAACGCGTTCAGCCTGTTGTCGCCTCATAAGCGGATACGATCTCTTCCGTCGGCCCGAACGCGCGTACGCGCCCATGCTCCATCCAGAGCACCTTGTTGCAAACCTTGCGAATTTCCGAGTTCGAGTGCATCGCGAGTACGACTATTTCCGCCCGACTGTGTAGATCCGCCAGCCGCGCCTCCGCCTTGTGCATGAACAGTGCATCTCCGACCCCCATCACTTCGTCCAGCAACAGGATTTCCGCATCCACCGCCGTTGACACCGCAAACGCAAGCCGTACTTTCATCCCGCTGGAATACGTCCGAATCGGCAGGTCCAGGCTATCCCCGAGCTCGCAGAAGTCAGCAATTTCGCGCTGCTTTGCCCGGATCTCCGCATCGGACATACCGAGCAGCAACCCGCGGAGCCGGATGTTCTGCATACCGGTCGAATTTTCGTCCATGCCAAGGCCGATATCGAGCAACGGCACGACTTTCCCCTCCCGCGAAAGCGCGCCAGAGGTCGGAGGATAAATCCCTGCCATCGCCCGCAACAGAGTCGATTTGCCCGCGCCGTTATATCCAATCAATCCAACACGATCGCCGCGCTCGAAACGCAGGTTCACGTCGTCCAGCGCGCGTACGACGATCACTCCATCGTTCCCTTCTGCGATCCTGTTGCGCCGCCCCATGCGGAGCACCTGTTTCTTAAGCGAACGCCCCTGCACGTCGAAGATCGGCAGATCAAGCGTGACATTCTTCAATTCAATATATGCCATAGCGCCTCCTCAAACCCAATACGGAATGCGCTTCAGGTAGCGCCCTGTCATGTATAGCGCGACAGGCCATCCGATTACCGCCATGCCGATCGCTACCGCCCAGCTCGTGCCGCTCGGAATCTGCCCTATCAGGGGGCTGCGCACGACATCAATCAGGTAAGCAAGCGGGTTCCATTCCACGATGAACGAGAACCGATTCAACGCGTCTGGACGGAAAATGATCGGCGTTACGTAGAACGCGACCTGGAGTAACGCGCCCACGATCTGCGGCAAGTCACGGAAGCGGGCCGACAGCAGGCCGATCACCATCGCAATCCACGTGGCGTTGGCGACAAACAGCAGTAGCGCCGGAATGAACATCGGCAGCGTCTCCCAGCGCTTCACGCCGAAAATTGCCATCAGCGCGATGACTATCACGAAGTTGTGTGCGAGGACGATCAGATTCCGCCAGACCACCTGCAGGATGTAGATCAACTTCGGGGTGGCCATTTGACGGATGTATGGCGCACTGTTGATGTACGCAACACTGCCTTCCTGGATAGTCGCCGAAAATGTCCCCCAAAGCACAAGGCTGCACGCCAGGAACGGCAGATATTCGTTGATCTTCTGCCCGAACAACGTGCCGTAAACGACGCCCAGCGACGTGATCATCACGCCCATACTGATCGTCAGCCAGAACGGCCCCAGGCGAGAACGCGCATAGCGTTGCCGAATTTCAAGCCAGCCGAGCAGCGTCCATAACCGCCACGCCGTGATGCTTTTCTTTAGGTCAGCCAGTGAGAGGGTCAGCATGCAAGCTTTCAAAAATGAAGGAATAGGGTCACAAGATAGATATCGTCGACCATGTAAGAGCACGCTCAGCACGGTCAAGAGCCCACGCCGAATCTACCGTAACGGCTCCCAATGGATCAGCGAGACCACATGATGGATGATGTGGCTTGCCGGCGTGAGCGCTTCAGCGCCCGGCATTTTACCCGCTTGCCACGCCTGCCAGAGTCACCCGGTGGTAATTTTCACGGGCGAATCGATAATTATAAAAAGCCATCTAACGCAAAAGCCATGCTGCTAACAACTTGAAACAGCAGCGTGAACTTGCATCGACCACGAAAGAACCCACCTGACCAGCCCCGGTTTGGTGGGATAGTATTCTCGCACAAGGCCCATTTTGTTGAACTTCTTCCTACGGTACGCCCAGATTTGCGCCCCCTCGATCCCATGACCTCTCCCCCCATCGCCATCGGCGACATCCAAGGCTGCCATTCCGCTTTCCAGTCGCTGCTTGACAAGCTTTCAGCCCCCGCCGACACGCCCCTCTGGATCGCCGGCGACGTCGTCAACCGCGGCCCGAACTCCCTCGCCGCGTTGCGCGCGGTCGTCGGCCTCGGCCCGCGCGCGACCGTCGTGCTCGGCAACCATGACCTCCACCTGCTCGCGGTCTCCGCCGGCCTGCGCACCGAACGCCCGGGCGACACCATCGGCGAGATCCTCGACGCGCCCGACGCCGACGCGCTGCTCGACTGGGTGCGCCACCGCCCGTTCGTGCATGTCGAAGACGGAAAGCTGCTCGTGCACGCCGGCGTGCTACCGCAATGGGACACGACGCTCGCGCTCGAACTCGCCGACGAACTCCAGCGCGCACTCCGCGCGCCCGACTGGCGCGACACACTTCAAGGCCTGTACGGCAACGAGCCGAATCAATGGAGTCCGAACCTGAAAAAACGCGACCGGATGCGTGTCGCGTTCAACGCGTTCACGCGCCTGCGCTTCTGCACGCCCGATGGCGCGATGGAATTCAAGGCAAACGGCGGGCCCGACAGCGCGCCGCCCGGCTACCTGCCGTGGTTCGACGTGCCGGGGCGCCGCACCGAGGACGTGACGGTCGTGTTCGGACACTGGGCCGCACTCGGCCTGATGCTGCGCGACAACGTCGTCGCGCTCGATTCAGGATGCGTATGGGGGAATCAGTTGTCAGCCGTCCGGCTGACGGCCGATCCGGCCCAGCGCACGGTCACGCAGGTGCAGTGCGAAGCGTGCCGCACGCCGGGCGGCGAATGACGGCACGCTGATTCACGCGCGCCGCCGACGCGTCAGCCTTCGCGCCCCGGCACGGGCGCATCGGCAGTCGCATCGCCCGCCCCGTCGGCGCCGAGCTCGGTCGCCGGATACGCATGCTTCTGCAACTCGGCGAGCGACTCGGCCGTCGGCTTGCCGACCTTCTCCTGCAACGTCGCCAGCGCAGCTGCGATTGCATCGCGCGCCGCCGCGGATGTCGCACGACGATCACCGCCCGGCGGGATCGGCTCGCACACGTACAGATGCGCGACGAGCGGGCCGCCGCGCAGCACCATGTCGAGCGACTTGCCGAGCGACAGATCGCCCGTATAGGCCGGCGCGACCGACTGCCGCCCGTGCGCGTCCTCATACATCAGGCAGATCGGCTGCACCGCGCACTGGGCCGACACCGCGGCCTGGAACAGGTTCGCATGGAACGGCAGCAGATCCTGGCCGTCGGACGTCGTCCCTTCCGGAAACACGCACATCACACCGCCGTTGCGCAAGCGCTCGGCCATCTCGTGCATGATCCGCATCGCCTCGGTGCGCTTCTCGCGCTGCAGGAACACGGTGTCGAGCTTTTCGGCGAGCCAGCCGACGACCGGCCACTGCCGCACCTCCGCTTTCGACACGAACGGCGTCGGCCGCCACGCATTGACCGCATAGATGTCGAGCCACGACACGTGGTTGCCCACGACGAGCGCGCTCGCGTCGAGCCGCGCGCCGTCGTTGTGGACGACGAGGCGCATCCCGCAGATGCGCAGCATCTTGAGCGACCAGCGACGCGTCAACTCGGCGCGGTGCGCCGGCGTGACGTGCGAAAAACGCAGCGCGACGATCACCATGCCGCGCAACAGGTGAAAGACGAGACGCAGCTTGCGAAGAGCGGTCATGGCGAAGGTCCGGCGTGGTTCAGTGGCGCTCGAACGCGACCTGCCCGGCCACGAGCGTCGCGCGTACGGTGGCCGGCAGTTCGTAGCCGAGGAACGGCGAGTTGTGGCCCTGGCTCTTCAGTGCACGCGGCTCGACGCGCCAGTGTGCGCGCGGATCGAACACGCACAGGTCGGCCGCGCCGCCTTCGGCGAGGCGCCCCGCCGGCAGTTGCAGCACGTCGGCCGGCGCGGACGTGATGCGGCGCAGCGCCTGCGCGAGCGGCGTGCGCGTCTCGTCCGCCCACTTCAGCGTCAGCGACAGCAACAGCTCGAGCCCCGTCGCGCCCGGCGTCGCTTCGCCGAACGGCAGCAGCTTCTCGTCGTCGTCGACCGGCGTGTGATCGGAGCAGATCGCGTCGATCGTGCCGTCGGCGAGCGCCACGCGGATCGCTTCACGATCGCGCTCGCCGCGCAGCGGCGGATCGAGCCGGAACTGCGAATCGAAGTAGCCGATGTCGACGTCGATCAGGTGGACGTGGTTCACGCCGACGTCGCAGGTCACGGGCAGCCCTTCGGCCTTCGCTGCACGCACGAGCGCCAGCCCGGCCGCCGACGACAGCCGCGCGAGGTGCACGCGCGCGCCCGTCACGCGCATCAGTTCGAAAATCGTGTGCAGCGCGATCGTCTCGGCCGCGACCGGCACGCCGGACAGCCCGAGCCGCGACGCGAGCGCGCCGCTCGCGGCCACGCCGCCGCGGCCGATGAACGCGTCGAGCGGACGCAGCCACGTCGTGTAGCCGTAGGTGCTCGCGTATTGCAGCGCGCGCAGCAGCACCTGCGTGTCGCGCACGGGCACGTTCGCATGCGTGAAGCCGACGCAGCCGGATTCGGTCAGCGCGACCATCTCGGTGATCACTTCGCCCTTGAGGCCGACGGTGAGCGCGCCGAGCGGATGCACGTTCGCCTGGCGCAGGTTGCGCGCGCGGAACTTGAGCATCTCGACGAGGCCAGGCTCGTCGAGCACGGGATCGGTGTCGGGCGGGCACACGAGGGTCGTGACGCCGCCCGCGACGGCCGCGGCCATCTCGGACGCGAGCGTCGCCTTGTGTTCGTAGCCGGGCTCGCGCAGCCGCGCGCACAGGTCGACGAGGCCGGGCGCGACGATCAGGCCCGATGCGTCGATCGTCTTGTCCGCGGTGAAACCGGCCGGCGCGCTGCCCAGCGCGGCGATCTTGCCGTCCGCGACGAATACGTCGGCCTGTCGTTCGGTGCCGGCGACCGGGTCGATCAGCGTGCCGCCTTGGATATGAATCTTCATGCGCTGTCTGTAAATGCGTTGATTGCGTTGAATGCCTGAACGAGGATGCGCGAAAGCGCGCTCAGTCGCTGTTGCCGGCGACGATGCCCATTACCGCCATCCGCACGGCGATGCCGAACGTGACCTGGTTGAGGATCACCGATTGCGGACCGTCGGCGACCTGCGAATCGATCTCGACGCCGCGGTTCATCGGGCCCGGGTGCATGACGATCGCGTCGGGCGCGGCGAGCGCGAGGCGCTCGGGCGTCAGGCCCCACGTCTTGAAATACTCCTGCGCCGACGGCAGCAGCGCGCCGCTCATCCGTTCGTTCTGCAGGCGCAGCATGATGATCACGTCGACGCCCTTCAGCCCCTCGTCGAGGTTGTGGAACACCTTCACGCCCATCTGCTCGAGGCCGCCCGGCAGCAGCGTGCGCGGGCCGATCGCGCGCACTTCCGGCACGCCGAGCGTGGTGAGCGCGTGGATGTCGGAGCGCGCGACGCGCGAATGCAGGATGTCGCCGACGATCGCCACGCGCAGCTTCGTGAAGTCGCGCTTGTAGTGACGGATCGTGTACATGTCGAGCAGGCCCTGCGTCGGGTGCGCGTGGCGGCCGTCGCCGGCGTTGATCACATGCACATGCGGCGCGCAGTGCTCGGCGATCAGGTACGGCGCGCCGCTGGATGCGTGGCGCACGACGAACAGGTCGGCATGCATCGCCGACAGGTTGTTGATCGTGTCGAGCAGCGATTCGCCCTTGCTCGTCGACGACGCATTGATGTTCAGGTTCAGCACGTCGGCCGACAGGCGCGTCGCGGCGATCTCGAAGGTCGTGCGCGTGCGCGTCGAGTTCTCGAAAAACAGGTTGAACACGGACTTGCCGCGCAGCAGCGGCACCTTCTTCACTTCACGGTCCGTCACGCTGACGAACTGCTCGGCCGTATCGAGGATGTGATTGACGATCGAGCGCGGCAGGCCCTCGATCGACAGCAGGTGCTTCAGCTCGCCGTTTTTCGTGAGCTGCGGGTTGCCCTTCAGGAAACCGTAGCGGAACCGGTCGGGGCTCGCGGCCGCCGCGGGATTGCCGGTGCGGCCAGTGGTGTCGGTGGTCATGGTGTGCGTGATTCCAACTATGCAAACGGGCCGCGGTGCAAACCAGCGGCCCGGGATACGGTTCGCGTGTCGTTCAGGCGCCGTGCGACTCGCTGTGGGCCTCGATACGCAGCGTGAAGCGCGCATCGTCGCGCGCGAGCACGAGCGTCGCGTCGGCCGGCACGTCGAGCGTGCCGCCCGCGAAGCGTGCGGCGACCGGCAGCTCGCGGCCGCCGCGATCGGCGAGCACCGCGAGCTCGACCGCGGCCGGACGGCCGTAGTCGAACAGCTCGTTGAGCGCCGCGCGCACGGTGCGCCCGGTGTACAGCACGTCGTCGACGAGCACGATGCGCGCGCCGTCGATCTCGAACGGCAGCGACGTCGGGCTGGCCTGGCTGTGCAGCCCCTTCTTCGCGTAGTCGTCGCGATGCAGCGCGACGTTGACGACGCCGAACGCCGGCGCGCCGAGATCGCGCGCGAGGCGCTCGGCGAGCCACGCGCCGCCGCTGTAAATGCCGGCGAGCCGCGGGCCGCCCGGTTCGGCGAACGCCGTGCCGTACGCGGCGCGGATCTGGTCGAGCAGGACGCGGTAAAGCGCCTCGGCGTCAATGGTGCTCATGGTCGGACAATTGATCGAGATACTGTTGAAGGATGACGCGCGCGGCTTCGGCATCGAGCATGTCGGTGCGGGCGCGGCCGCGCACGTTGCGCTCGCGCAGCCCGGCCTCGGCCTCGACCGACGAATAGCGCTCGTCGATCCACGTGACGGGCAGCCCGAAGCGGCCGTTCAGCTGGTTGCCGAAGCGCTTCGCCTGCTGCGTCATGTCGTGCGGCGTGCCGTCCGGATGCATCGGCAGGCCCACGACGAGCGCGTCCGGCCGCCATTCGGCCAGCAGGTCGCCGACCGCCTTGAAGCGGTGTTCGCGGTTCAGGTTCTGGATCACGACGAGCGCACGGGCCGAGCGCGTCAGCGCGTTGCCGATCGCAACGCCGATCCGTTTCTCGCCGTAGTCGAACGCCAGGAGCGTCGCATCGCGCGCGCTCGCGCCACTCATGCGTGCCCTGCTTCGCCGGACAGCATCGACGAACTGACGCCGAGCAGGCCGAGCGCGGCTTCGAAGCGCTCTTCGGCCGGCGTGTCGAACACGATGCGCGGATCGGCGGCGACCGTCAGCCAGCCGTTGCGGGAAATTTCTTCCTCGAGCTGCCCGGCGCCCCAGCCCGCATGGCCGAGCGTCAGCAGGAAGCGTTTCGGGCCGTTGCCCGTTGCGACCGCCTCGAGCACGTCCTTCGACGTCGTCATCTCGAGCCCGCCGTCGACGGACATCGACGAGTTGTAGCTCGCGCCCTCGACCGGCTCGTGCAGCACGAAGCCGCGCTCGGTCTGGACCGGGCCGCCGAAGTACACGGGAATGTGCAGCAGCGGCTCGATGTCGAGCTTCAGGTCGATGCGGTTGAACAGCGATTCGAGGTCGATGTCGGTAGGACGGTTGATGACGAGGCCGAGCGCACCGCGCTCGCTGTGATCGCAAAGATAGATCACCGTTCCCGAGAACGTCGGATCGGCCATGTTCGGCATGGCGATCAGGAACTGGTTGGTGAGATTGATGCGATCGGAAGGCTTTGACATGGTTTGAATTTTAGCAAAGACGCCGCGACCTGACCGGGCCGCGATCAACAAGCAACGCCGCGCCGCGCTGGCAACGGCGCGCGCGGATCACACGGCACTCTAACACGCGCGCGGGCGCTGTCGGCAGCGTGTTGCGGGCCCGCGCGGCAAGGGCCGCCGTCGCGTGTTCGCCCCCTTGTTCGTCAGGCCCGGCCGAGGGCCGTGCCGAGCGCTTCGGACGCCGCCGTGAGATCCGGCGGCGCGACGCCGGCCGCGATCTTCAGGAGCGCCGCGCGCAGCATGTCGGACGCGTGGCGGTGCGCATCGAGGCCGCCGTCGGCGAGCGGCACGCCGTGCGCCGCACGGCGCCACGCCAGGCCCAGCGTGTCGGCCAGCAGCGCCGCGTGGCCGAGCCCGAGCGCGCACGCGGCCGTGCCGACCCGGTAGGCGGCGGCGGACGCATGCCATGCGGCGCCGGCGTCGGCCGTGGCCGGGTTGGCCGCCAAGTCGGCCATCGACGCATCGGCGGTCTGCAGGAAATCCTCATAGGCATGCGCGTTGACGGTCACGACGCCGAGCGCGCGCGTGGGCGCGGCGGCGAGCGCATCGTGCTCGGCCCGCGCGGCATCGGCTTCCCACAATGCTTCGGATGCGGGCGTGCCGGCGACGTGCCAGTCGACCGTCAGCCCGTAGTCGTGCAGCACGTCGACGAGCGCGACGTCCTCGGCCGCGGCGCCGAACAGCGCGAAATCGCGCCACAGCAGCGCGACCGTCTCGCGCACCAGCTCGGGCGGCGCGCTGCGCCGGCCCTGCGCGTGTTCGCCCAGCAGCAGGTTGATTCGCGCGAGAAAGCGCTTCAGCTCGGGTGCGCCGCTCGCGCGCAGCGCGCGCACGCATGCGGCCGCGAGCCGCCAGAAATCGTACGGTCCGTCGTCGGTAAGCACGGCCAGCATCGCGTCGACTTCGTCGAGCGCCGCGCCCGGCACGCCGTGTTCGGTGCGCAGCACGCCGAGCAGCGCCTGCTCGTAGCGGGCGCGAATACGGGGCGCGAAGGCGTCGGGCAGCGCACGCAGCGTGGCAGGCGGCACCGCGCGGCCGACCAGCGCGAGCGCATCGAGCGGCGTGCTCGCGCGCAGGTCGGCGGCGCTTTGCGCGCGCAACGCACGGAAATGCTCGAAGAGAACCGGCGAGCACGCGAGCTCGCGCAAGTTGTGGCGCCCGACGGCCGCACGAAAATCGTGCAGCGCCGCGCGCCAGCCGGCCGACGTCGGCTCGGTGGCGACGAGCGGCACGGCGGCCGACAGTTGGCCGGCAAAACGCGCGGCCGGCAGCCAGCCGGCTTCCGCGAGCACGGCCGCGGCCGCCGCAAGCGGCGCCGCGGCATCGTCGCGCCGCTCGAATGCGTCGGCGGCCGCCGCCAGCCACGCGTCGGCCGCGCGTACTGCCCCGCCGCGCGGGTTGGGCAATGCGTCAGGGTGGGGAACGTTCGCCGGATCGGACGTCATGGACACGCGCGCCTGTCATCGTCAAGTCGCTCGCGCGAACCGCGGCGCGCAAGCGCCGGGCCGGTGCGAGGCCTGAGCGGAGTGTCCGTGGGCCAGCGGTCCGATCAGATCTGGACCATCTCGAAGTCTTCCTTGCGGGCGCCGCATTCGGGACACGTCCAGTTGATCGGGACGTCTTCCCAGCGCGTGCCCGGGGCAATGCCCTCTTCCGGCAGCCCGGCTTCTTCGTCGTAAATCCAGCCACAAATCAGGCACATCCAGCTCTTGTATTCCATCTTAAGCCGCGTCGGGGAAAAGTCGGTAAATTCGGGAGCCATGATGGTACCGTGTCGGGGCCGGACTGCCTAGCAATCGCGCTGGAGGACGGCAACTACGTTGCGCTGCGCTAAAAAATCCGTCGTACCGGCCGGATTCCACCGCATAATGGTTGAAAAGTGCGGCCTGCCGGGCAACACAGGGCCAAACAAGCCCATTCGCCTCGCCGTCCGCATCTCCGTCGCTTGTCCGTTTTTCTCTTGCCCCATTTTTACATGTCCAGCAACGCCCCTCCGATCGTCCTCACCTTCGGCCTGTCCGATCCCACCGGCGGCTCCGGCCTCCAAGCCGATCTGATGACCCTGGCGAGCATGGGCTGTCACGGCGTGTCCGTCCTGACCGGCTATACCGTGCGCGACTCGGCCGCCTGCGATGAAGTGACCGGCCTCGACCCCGACGTCGTCGCCGCACAGGCGCGCATGCTGCTCGAGGACATGCCCGTTGCCGCGTTCAAGATCGGCGCGGCGACGCGCGCGGAAGTCGTGAGCGCGATCGCCGAAGTCGTTGCCGACTACGACGGCGTGCCGCTCGTGCTCGCGCCGGACTTCACGCTCGACGACGAACACGTGCTCGCCGCCGACGACCTGCGCGAATCGATCGCCGACCTGCTCGCGCCGCAAACCACGCTGCTGGTGGCCGACCACGCGACGCTGATCGCGCTCGCGCAGCCGGACGGCGATGCCGAGGCGCCGAATCTCGACGCGGCCGTGTCGCACCTGCTGTCGCAGGGCTGCGAATACATCCTGTCGTCGGAAATGGGCTCGCACCGGCTCGTCAATACGCTGTACGGCGAGGAAGGCCAGCTTCGCGAGGACATGTGGGATCGCTCGCCGCACCGGCTGATGGGCATCACCGATACGCTCGGCGCGGCCATCGCGGCGCTGCTCGCGAACGGCCAGGAACCGCCGGAAGCCGTGCGCGAGGCGCAGGAATACCTGTATCAGGCCGTACGCGACGCGTTCCGGCCCGGCATGGGCGCGTACCTGCCCGACCGGTTCTTCTGGGCGCGCAGCAACGACGAGTCGGACACGCCGCCGGCCGTGAAGGCCGACCTGGTGCCGAGGACGTCGCATCGGCATTGAGTCGCGACGCGGCGGGCCGGTCTCGCCGCCGCACGCCGCGCCGCGTTGACGCGTGACGTATCCGGCCGCCCCGCGCCCGCATCAAACCTCGCACGCATAAAAAAAGACCCGCATCGCTGCGGGTCTTTTCTTTTGGCTGGAACGCGCATCGCTGCGCGCTCCGGACACCGTCGACCGAAGTCGATTACATGTCCATGCCCATGCCGCCCATGCCGCCCGGCATGCCGCCCGGCATCGGTGCGTCTTCCTTCGGCAGTTCCGCGACAGCTGCGTCCGTCGTCAGCAGCAGGCCTGCAACCGAAGCTGCGTTCTGCAGTGCGGTGCGCGTGACCTTGGTCGGATCGACGACGCCGGCTTCAACCATGTCGACGTACTCGCCCGTTGCTGCGTTGTAGCCGTAGTTGCCCTTGCCTGCAGCAACCGCCGCCACCACGACGCTGGCTTCTTCGCCACCGTTCGTGACGATCTGGCGCAGCGGCTCTTCCATTGCGCGCAGCACGATCTTGATGCCGGCGTTCTGGTCGGCGTTCGCGCCGGTCAGGCCTGCGATCGCGGTGCGTGCGCGGATCAGCGCAACGCCGCCACCTGCGACGATGCCTTCTTCCACAGCTGCGCGCGTCGCGTGCAGTGCGTCTTCGACACGTGCCTTCTTTTCCTTCATTTCGACTTCGGTCGCAGCACCGACCTTGATCACCGCAACGCCGCCAGCCAGCTTGGCCACGCGCTCTTGCAGCTTTTCACGGTCGTAATCCGACGTCGCTTCTTCGATTTGCGCGCGCACTTGCTTCACGCGTGCTTCGATGCTTGCAGCTTCGCCTGCGCCGTCGATGATCGTCGTGTTTTCCTTGCCCACTTCGATGCGCTTCGCCTGGCCCAGTTCTGCCAGCGTTGCCTTCTCGAGCGTCAGGCCGGTTTCTTCCGCGATGACTTGACCGCCGGTCAGGATCGCGATGTCTTCCAGCATCGCCTTGCGACGATCGCCGAAGCCCGGCGCCTTGACCGCAACGGTCTTCAGGATGCCGCGGATGTTGTTGACGACCAGCGTGGCCAGTGCCTCGCCTTCGACGTCTTCAGCGATGATCAGCAGCGGACGGCCGGCCTTCGCGACTTGCTCGAGCACCGGCAGCAGATCACGGATGTTCGACACCTTCTTGTCGTGCAGCAGCACGAACGGGTTGTCGAGGACGGCGACTTGCTTGTCCGGGTTGTTGATGAAGTACGGCGACAGGTAGCCGCGGTCGAATTGCATGCCTTCGACGACGTCGAGCTCGTCGGCCAGCGACTTGCCGTCTTCGACGGTGATCACGCCTTCCTTGCCGACCTTGTCCATCGCTTCAGCGATGCGATCGCCGATCGACGAGTCGCTGTTCGCCGAGATCGAGCCGACCTGTGCGATTTCCTTGTTGGTCGTGCACGGCTTGCTGATCTTCTTCAGCTCGTCGACAGCCGCTGCGACCGCCTTGTCGATGCCGCGCTTCAGGTCCATCGGGTTCATGCCCGATGCGACGTACTTCATGCCTTCGCGAACGATCGATTGCGCGAGGACGGTTGCCGTCGTCGTGCCGTCGCCTGCGTTGTCGCTGGTCTTGGAAGCGACTTCCTTGACCATTTGCGCGCCCATGTTCTGGAGCTTGTCCTTCAGCTCGATTTCCTTCGCGACCGACACACCGTCCTTGGTGACCGTCGGGCCGCCGAAGCTGCGCTCGAGCACGACGTTGCGGCCCTTCGGACCGAGCGTGACCTTGACTGCGTTGGCGAGAATGTTCACGCCTTCGACCATCTTCGAACGGGCGGAATCGCCGAATACGACGTCTTTAGCTGCCATCTTCTAACTCCTTGAATTCTTGGGAATATGTACCGTCGGAGGACGCTTACTTGGCGTTGACCACGGCCATGATGTCTTCTTCGCGCATGACCAGCAGTTCCTGGCCGTCGACCTTCACGGTCTGACCTGCGTACTTGCCGAACAGGACACGATCGCCGACCTTCACGTCGAGCGCGATCGGGGCGCCCTTGTCGTCGCGCTTGCCCGGGCCGATGGCCAGGACTTCGCCCTGATCCGGCTTTTCAGCAGCGGCGTCGGGGATCACGATGCCCGAGGCGGTCTTGGTTTCCTGATCCAGGCGCTTGACGATCACGCGATCGTGCAAAGGACGAAGGTTCATATTCACTCCTCTCTTGACTGAGATTGAAGAACGCTTAGGGAAGCTGCCCGGCTTGGCGCCCGGCAGAGAATTGTTAGCACTCTCGTGCAGCGAGTGCTAATTATATGGACGGGTTTTGACAAATTCAAGAAGGGAAACCGGAGGAATTTTCGGGGCGGCGACGCGGCGGGAAAAACGGACAAAAACAACAAAAACCCCTTTTAAAACAAAGCGATGACGAATGTAGCCGCCCCGACAGGCAGGCCCGTGCGGCCCGCTGACCCCATCCAGCCCCGTTTGGACACCGGGTAAGCCCGGAGTTCCTGGAACCGGCGACATCGCATCAAAAAAACCGTGCGGGCGTCGATTTCGTCTGCCGCGACGTGCTCGCTGGCCGGCATCGCCGGGCCGGTTTCACGCATCGGCGCAGTCCGCGCCGGGCAGCGGCCGGAAGGTCCGGCCGTCGGTCTCGACGGTCGCGCCCAGCCGGCGCGCGAGCCCCTTCGCGCCTTCGCGCATCACGACGTCGTGATTCCATCGGAACAGCGGCCGCGCGAGCGGCTCCAGCCAGTTCATCCAGCCGTGCGTGCGGATGTGCCAGTCGTAGCGCACGACGGTGCGCGCGCCGTCGGCGGCGAACGACCAGCAGCCGTCGCCCTCGATCGCCCCGCTCGCATGGCCTTCGAGCGCATGCGGCCGCTCGACGCGCCGCACGCGCATGTCGAAGGTCAACCGGTACGGCAGCGCGCCCTTCCAGGTATACCGGTGCAACGCGCCGACGCCGCGTGCGTCGCCAGGCTCGAGCTCGACGGTGCGCACGGCGCCCTTCCACCAGTCGGGCCAGCGATCGACCTGATAGATCGCGTCCCAGACCGCCGCGAGCGGCGCATCCACCCGCCAGGTCGTCGAAAACCGGTACTCCGCCATGCAGCCTCCGGCATGCGCGTCAGGAACACGGCTCGGCGCGCCGTCAGGGCGCGAAGAAACGCTCGGGAAACGCGACGTCGATCTCCACGTCGTCGAGCGTCACGGTTTCGAGCGGCACGTCGTCGTCGCCGGCATAGCTGACGACCTTCAGCGGAAAACCGTCCGCGGCGTCGAGCCACAACCGGTAGCGGTGCACGCCGTCGACCGCGTGCGCGGGCGCGCCCGTGACCAGCACGCGCTGCGCGGGCCGGCCGCCGACGGCCTCCTCGCCTTCGGTCACCGTCGCACCGCCCTGCTGCAGCGCATGAACGTTGCGCAGCAATTCGCCGACGTCCGAGCGGTCGACCCGGTGGCCGGTGCGGTCGCGCACGAGCGGATTGGACGGCGACAGCGTCAGCGCGGGCGGCGCATGCGTGCCGAACGGGCGCAGCCTGACCTTGCCGTCGCCGGGATCGTACGCGAGCACCGCGCCGCGATGCGGCGACACGAAATCCATCCGGACGAAGCCCGGCTTCAGGTACGCGTAACGGATTTCGGTGTGCTCGCCGTCGCGCGCCGACGAGCGGATCGTCGCGCGGTACGAGCGGACATGGTCGAAATGCGCCTGCGCGACGGTCACGGGATCGGCTGTCATGCTCGCTCCTATCAGGCTCGCGGCCAGTAACGCGGCGATCACGGCGCCGCCTCGACTTCGAGCACGCCTTCCATCCCGCGCTCGCGATGGCTGCTGAAAAACAGCAGCCGGTGCGTGCAATAGTAGGCGAATCGCCCCGGCTGCACCGGCGTGAAACGAAACGTCCTCGGCGTCGTGCCGAGCTCGGTGCGTACCGCGATGCCGGCCTGCGGCGCGTCGATTTCGAAACTGTGCGGCACCACGCCGGACTCGGCCGACACGGTCAGTTCGACCGGCGCGTGCGCGCGGACGATCACGCGATTCGGCCGGAAGAAATAACTGCCGCCGACGATCGTCACGCGCTGCACACCGTCCGCGTCGACCGGCACGCGCACGGGCGTGTCGCCATCCGCCTGCGCAAGCACCGTGCCCGCGGCGCACACCGCGAGCACGAGCGCCTTCATCATCGTCATCTTCATCGCCTGCTCCCCGCGGGCGCCGTGCGTCATCCTTTCCACGCGTCGGTCGGCCCGCCCAGCGCACCGCATGCGTCGATCGCGAGTTCGCGCAGACGCCGTTCGTCGCCACGGCCGGACAGCGCATAACCCATGCCGCGATCCGACCAGAAATACGTGTAGCGGCCGTCGGCCGACAGCGCCTGCGGCGCGAGACGCCGCGCGTCGTATGCGGTCATGTACAGCGTCACGCGTGCGCCGTCCGCGCGCTGGTACATGAGCTGCGCGGCCGGCCCCGCGTCGCCTGGCAGCAGCCGGCCGCCGAGCAGCGCGTAACCGTATTCGTCGAGCGACGGTGCGCGCACCGGCCGGCCGACGCGCGCCGACAACCACGCGGCGAGACGCTCGGGATCGGTCGCACCGACTTCCACCGGATGCTCGCGGTCGGCCGCGTACACGGCGTAGGCGACATCGGCGCGCGCGACGAACGCCGGTTCGCGGCCGAACGCCGCCCAGCCCGCATGCAGCGCGACACCGATCAGCAGCCCGGCCGCCAGCCCCGCGAACGCGTGCGCGACGGCGCGCCAGCGCGGCGCGCGGCGCTGCACGAACAACGCGGGCGCCGCGCCCGGCAGCGGAAACAGCGCCTTCAGCGCATCGCGCTGTGCGCGGTAATGCGCGAATCGCTCGGCTTCCTGCGGATCGGCCTGCAGGCGCGCGAGCATCTCGCGCCGCTCGTGCCCGGACAGTTCGCCGTCCAGCAGCGCGGACAGCAGTTGCGCCGACGCATCGTCTTCCTGCTCGTTCGAAGGCTTGCGCGGATCGTCCATCATGGCTTCCCGATCACCCGTAACGTGGCCGCGCCGTGCGTCGACGGCGCGTCCGACAGCAACGCGCGCATCTGCGCGCGCGCCCGCGCGAGCCGCGACATCACCGTGCCCACCGGCACGCCGAGCACCTGCGCGGCATCGCGATAGCTCAACTCCTCCAGCGCGACCAGCAGCAGCACCTCGCGCTGTTCGACCGGCAGCCGGTACAGCGCGCGCTGCACGTCGCGCAATTCGAGCCCGCCGACCTCGCCGGCCGGCGCGGCCATCGTCTGCCACGGCGCCGTCGCGTCGTCGACCGCGATCTCGTGCCGCGCGCGCAACTGATCGATGAAGCGGTGCCGCAACAGCGTCAGCAACCATGCGCGCAGGTTGCCGCCGTCGCGCGGCGGCCGGTTCAGCGCACGCTCGAGCGTGTCCTGCACGAGATCGTCGGCCCACGCACGCTCGCCCGTCAGCGCACGCGCATAGCGCGTGAGATGCGGAAGCCATACCAGCAGGTCCGATTCATAGCTCATCGGGACGCCTCGCGCGTCGCCGCGCGGTCATGGTCACGCCACGGCCACGGTCACGGCCGCGCGACGTGCCACATGCCGCCGATTCCGTCGCCGCCCGCGTCGCCGGCCTTGTGGTCCATCTTCCAGCGATACAGCGGGCGGCCGCGGTATGCCCATTGCGTTTTGCCGTCGTCGCGGGCGACGAGGCTCAGTTCGCCCGACGCCTCGTCGTACGCGTCGGCGAGCGCGGGCGGCCAATTGGCCGCGCAGGTGCCGTCGCACATGCTCTTGCCCGGCGCATCGCGATCGAACACGTACAGCGTCATGTGCGCTTCGTCGACCAGTTTCCCGTCGCCGACCCGCGGCGGTTCCGCAGCCGCCGGCCGCACGATCGCCGCCGTCAGCGCGGCAGCGAAGAGCATCCGTTTCATTCCCGTTCTCCTTGGCGTCGTGTCGCGACACGGCGCCGCCGAACGGGACGATCGGCTTCGTCGCGATCATTATCCCGCCGGCCGGCTGTGCCGGAACTCGGTATGTAAACGGACGGCGGCGGCCGGTTATTCCATGCGGCGGCGCGACGACGAGCGGTGGCGACCATTCATGCGACGAAAGAACGCCGGACGCGTGAAGGTCTTTCTTGTCGACTACGCAGATCGTTTTCGACAACGCGCATTTCGAAACACGCGCGTTGCCACCGGCGCGTGCCGGCGGCCGACGCCGCATCGGCGTGCGGCCGGTTCAGCCAAAACGTGCGGGCCGATACGGACGGGGATCGATATAAGTCGGCGCGCCGGTCATCATTTCGGCGAGCAGGCGGCCGGTCGCGGGTCCAAGCGTGAGCCCGTGATGGCAGTGGCCGAACGCGAACCACAAATGGCGATGGCGCGGCGCGGGCCCGATCACCGGACGCATGTCGGGCGTGCACGGCCGCATCCCGAGCCACGGTTCCGGATCGAGCCGCTCGCCGATGCCGAACGCGTCGCGCGCCAGCGGTTCGGCGCGCGCGAGTTGCACGCCGGTCGGCGGCGCGTCGCGCGGCGCGATCTCGACGCCCGTCGTGAGCCGCAAGCGACCGCCCTCCATCGGCGCGACGACGAAACCGGCCTCGGTATCGCACACGGGCACGTTCAGCGGCGTGCGGGTCGGCCGGTAATGCATGTGATAGCCGCGCTTCGCGCGCAGCGGAATCCGGTAGCCGAGCGGCGCGAATACCTGATCGGACCACGGCCCGAGCGCGACCACGGCCGAACGCGCCGAGATCGGCCCGTGTTCGGATCGAACCTGCCAGCCGCCATCCACTTGCACGAGCGTCGTTGCGTCGCCGTGCACGAACGTGCCGCCGTCGCGCTCGAACAGCCGCGCATAGGCCTTGGTCAGCCCGCCCGGGCTCGACACGGTCTTCGGGTCCTGCCAGTGGAAGGCGCCGCAGAACGCGTCGCCGATACCGGGCTCGCGCGCGCGCAGCGCATGCGCGTCGAGCACGGTCATCCGCAGCCCGTGCGCGGCGGCGACCTGCTGCTGCGCGCGCGCTTGCGCGTCGAACAGCGCAGGCGAACGGAACGCCTCGATCCATCCGCCGTCGTGCACGAGCGGCTGCGCGTCGGTGCGCGCGAGCAGCGCATCGTGCTCGACGACGCTCGCCGCGACGAGCGGCAGCAGGTCGCGCGCGGCGGCCGCGAGCCGCTGCGGCGACGATTCGCGCCAGAAGCGCGCGAGCCAGCCCGCATACGCCGGCAGCGCGCGGGCGTCCCAATAGAGATCGACCGAACGGTTGCGCGCGTAGCGCAGCAGCGTGCCGAGCCGGCGCGGAAACGCATACGGCACGACCGACGAGCGCTCGATCAGCCCCGCATTGCCGTGGCTGGTTTCCTCGCCGGGCGCGCGCCGGTCGACGAGCGCGACGCGCAGCCCGCGATCCTGCAGATGCAGCGCCGACGACACGCCGACGATGCCGGCCCCCAGAACGATGACGTCGAAATCCATGGTTCCCCGCACTGCGTCGAGATGGGATGCGCCGTGCGCCGGCCCCGCGGCCGGCACGCGGCAGCGCTCACTTCGCGATGATGTCGCGCTTGAAATACTTCTGCGACAGCGCGCTCAGCGTGCCGTCCTGCTTCAGCGCATCGAGCGCGCCGACGATCTTCGCCTGCAGCGCCTTGTCGTTCTTGCGCATCCCGAAGCCGGTGCCTTCGCCGAGCGTCGCCGGATCCTTCAGCGGCTCGCCGACGATCCGGTAGTCGCGGCCGGCGGGCTTGTCGAGAAACCCGTCCTGCGCGGTCTGCGCTTCCTGCACGGCCGCGTCGAGACGCCCCGCGACGAGATCGGCGTAGATCTGGTCCTGATCCTGATACGACACGACGGCCACGCCCGCATTGGCCCAGTGCGCCTTCAGGAAATCCTCCTGCGACGAGCCCTGCAGCACACCGACGTGCTTGCCACGCAGGCTCGCGACGTCGGGCTTCAGCGGCGAGCCGCGCTTCGCGACCATCACGATCGGCACCACGTAGATCGCCGGCGTGAAGTCGATGCTTTGCTTGCGCTTCGCGGTGATGTTCATCGCCGAATTGATCGCGTCGAACTTGCGCGCCTGCAGCGCCGGGATCAGCCCGTCGAACGCATTCTCGACCCACACGCACTTCATGTTCAGCTTCGCGCATACCGCGTTGCCGACGTCGACGTCGAAACCCTGCAGCTGACCGGCCGGCGTCTTGCTTTCGAACGGCGGATAGGCGGCTTCGATCCCGAAGCGCAACGTGGTCTGTTCCGCATGAGCGGTGACGACCGCGCACGCGAGCGCCGCAGCGGCGCAGAGGGAAAGTTTCCAGTTCATGACGGTCCTTCCGTTCCGGAGTGAGGCGATGAAGATTGGTCGCGCGCCGGGTCGGCATTCGACGCAGGCGGCTGCATGCCAAGGTGTCGGGTCCTGCACGCGAAATATAGACTAAAAGTCTACTGTAGACTATATGGGATACGAGAAGATCACCGTGTCGCTCGACATCCAAATTTCGTCGATCACGCAAAATACCGTTGATTCCATGACGTTTTTCATGAGTCCGGCCCCACCACGACGTCTCGAAAAGAAAAATCATCCCGGTTTCGTTTGTCTATATTAGACTTTTAATCCACAACAAACCTCGCCGGACACCGTCTTTCGAGACTTTCTGTCCAGCCCGCACCGGAGATGTCCCGATGACGCAAACCGTCCCCACCCTGCCGCTGACCGTCGACGAAGCCGCAGTGCGCGCGGCGCTGCCGTCGCTCGACGTGCTCGGCACGCTGCGCCGCATGTTCGCGTCGCTCGCCGCGGCGCGCGCGGTGCAGCCGCCGCAGACGCTTACGCTGTTTCCCGACCAGGCCGGCGACTTCATCACGTATCTCGGCGCGCTCGCCGATGCGCAGGTATTCGGCGCGAAGCTGTCGCCGTACATCGTGACGGGCGGTAAACCCGTCGTCACCGCATGGACCGCATTGATGTCGATGCAAACCGGCCAGCCGCTGATGTGGTGCGACGCGGGGCTGCTGACCGTCGAACGCACGGCCGGCACGACGGCGCTCGCGGTCGACTGCCTCGCGCCGCGCGACGCGCGTCATCTGGCGATCGTCGGCGCGGGCGCGGTCGGCTTCGCACACCTGCGGCACACGGCGGCGCTGCGCGACTGGGACTCGATCCGTGTGTACTCGCCCGCGCTGGCGGGCGATGCGGCGCTGCAGGCGAGCCTTGCCGCGCTCGACCCGCGCGCCCGCGCGGCGGCGAGCGTCGAGGCGTGCGTGCGCGACGCGGACGTGGTGATGCTGTGCACGTCGTCGGGCACGCCCGTGCTCGGCGACGGGATGCTCACGCGCCCCGCGCTCGTCACGTCGATCAGCACGAACGTCGCGCGCGCGCACGAAATCCCGCCCGCGTGGCTGCCGGACATGGACGTCTACTGCGACTACCGGCACACGACGCCCGCGAGCGCCGGCGAAATGCAGATCGCGACGGCCGAGTACGGCTGGGATGCCGGCCGGATCGTCGGCGACCTGCCCGCGCTCGTCGCCGGCACCTGCGCGGCGCCGTCGCGCACGCGTCACGCGTTGTTCCGCTCGATCGGCCTCGGACTCGAGGACATCGCGATCGCGCACGCGCTGTACACGCATCTGACGCGCGGATGAGCGCCCCGCGCGCGCGGGGCCGATACAATGGCGCAACCGCCGCGGCGGCCGCGCGCGGGCGCACGGGCATGCCGGCCGACGGTGCGCCGGCCCGCCGGCCCGACACGCTGCCCGGCTCCCGCCCACCCGAGATCGCGATACCGATGCGCAAGAAGAAATCTCCCGTCAAAGACCTGCTGCTCACCCGCTATGCGCCGATCGCCGACGGTATCGCCGCGCTGTTCTTTCCGTACGCGGAAGTCGTGATCCACGACCTGCACGACCAGACCGTGCTGTATCTGGCGAACAACCTGTCGAAGCGCGAGGTCGGCGACGATTCCGCGCTCGAGGAAATCGATCATTCGGCGCGCGAGCGCGTGATCGGCCCGTACGAGAAGCTGAACTGGGACGGCCGACGGATGCGCTGCGTGAGCAACGTGCTGTTCGACGACGAAGGCCGCCCGGCCGGGATGATGTGCATCAACTTCAACATCGCGGTATTCGACGAGGTGCGCGCGACGCTCGACCTGTTCATCAAGGGCGCGGGCGTCGTCGCACAGCCCGACGAACTGTTCCGCGACGACTGGCAGGAGCGCATCAACACGTTCCTGCACGGCTGGCTGCGCGAGCGGCAGGTCGGGCTGAACGGGCTCACGCGCGAGCATCGACGCGAACTCGTCGAGGCGCTGTACGCGGAAGGCGCGTTTCGCGGCAAGAGCGCGGCGAACTACGTCGCGAACGTGCTCGGGATGGGGCGCGCGACGGTCTACAAGCATCTGAAGCATCTGAAGGAAACGCAGGGCGACGCCTGAGCGCGCAGCGGCGGCCGCAATGACGGTCGGGCCCGGCCATCGGCACCGGGCGACCGTTTCCGCGTCGACGCTTCGCGATACGCGGGCGCGGCTGCATGCCGCACGGGCCGCGGACGACGGAGCCCGGAAGCATAAAATGATATAGTCTCGGTTACACTTTTTTTGCCGTCCCCGGACCGCCCATGACGACCGCTCCCGCCCCGACCGACCGCCCGACCCTGACCGTCGAAATCTGGTCCGACCTGATCTGCCCGTGGTGCTGGATCGGCAAGCGCCGCTTCGACGAGGCGCTGGCCGCGTTCGCGCACGCCGATCGCGTCGACGTCGTGCTGCGCGCGTACCGGCTGATGCCCGGCCAGCCCGTCGAGCCGGTCGAAGCGATGCTCGCGAGCAAGTACAGGATGGCGCCCGCACAGGTCGACCAGATGCTGCGCCAGGTGACCGACGCGGCCATGAGCGTCGGGCTGCGCTACGACCTGCCCGGCACGCTGGTCGGCGACACGCTCGACGGCCACCGGCTCGTGAAGCTCGCGCAAGCGACGGGCCGCGCGCATGCGCTGACCGAGCGCCTGTATCGCGCGTATTTCTGCGAGCACGGCTCGCTGTTCGATCATGCCGAACTGACCGAATTCGCGGTCGAAGCCGGGCTCGAGCGCTCGGCCGTCGAAGCCGTACTGCGCAGCGACGCGTACCGCGACGAAGTCGACGCCGACATCGCGCGCGCCGCGCGGATCGGCGGGCGCGGCGTGCCGCTGTTCGTGTTCGGCGGCCGCTACGCGGTATCGGGCGCGCAGCCGGCCGACGCGTTCGCGCAAGCACTCGACCAGGCGTGGCGCGACGGCATCGTCGAACTCGGCGACGGCGATGCAGCCGCCTGCGGCCCCGACGGCTGCGAACTGCCGGCGCGCGCGTAACGCGCATCCCGCTTCACGCGCGCCGGGCCACACGCGCCACTACGCGACGCTCCTGCCACAAACCGGCAGGAGGCCCGTGCCGGTGGCGTCTACAATGCATCCTTCCCTATAACGACTAGAAGGCTGCGAGCCCATGACCCACGGGATACACGGCGAGAAGCGCTGGTATGCGCTGATCGTGCTCTGCCTCGGCGTGCTGATGATCGTGCTCGACAGCACGATCGTGAACGTGGCGCTGCCGTCGATCAGCACCGACCTCCACTTCACCGAAACGGCCCTCGTGTGGGTCGTCAATGCATACCTGCTGACGTTCGGCGGCTGCCTGCTGCTCGGCGGCCGGCTCGGCGACCTGTACGGGCAGCGGCGCATGTTTCTCGCGGGCCTCGTCGTGTTCACGCTCGCGTCGCTCGCCTGCGGGCTCGCGCAGTCGCAAGCGATGCTGATCGCCGCGCGCGCGGTGCAGGGGCTCGGCGGCGCGGTCGTGTCGGCCGTCTCGCTGTCGCTGATCATGAACCTGTTCACCGAGCCCGGCGAACGCGCTCGCGCGATGGGCGTCTACGGCTTCGTGTGCGCGGGCGGCGGCAGCATCGGCGTGCTGCTCGGCGGACTGCTGACGAGCTCGCTGTCGTGGCACTGGATCTTCCTCGTCAACCTGCCGATCGGCGTCGCGGTCTACGCGATGTGCGCCGCGCTGCTGCCGCGCATGCGCGCGCCGGCCGGCGCCGCGCGGCTCGACTTCGCGGGCGCGATCACGGTGACGGCATCGCTGATGCTGGCCGTCTACGGGATCGTCGGCGGCAACGAGGCCGGCTGGCTGTCGACGCAAACCGTCGCGTTGATCGGCGCGGCCGGCGTGCTGCTGGCGCTGTTCATCGCGATCGAGTCGCGTGCCGCACACCCGCTGATGCCGCTCACGCTGTTCGCCGCGCGCAACGTCGCGCTCGCGAACGCGATCGCCGTGCTGTGGGCGGCCGCGATGTTCGCGTGGTTCTTCCTGTCCGCGCTGTACATGCAGCGCGTGCTCGGCTACGGGCCGCTGCAGGTCGGCCTCGCGTTCCTGCCGGCGAACCTGATCATGGCCGCGTTCTCGCTCGGGCTGTCGGCGCGGATCGTGATGCGCTTCGGGATCCGCGGCCCGATCGCCGCCGGCCTGCTGATCGCCGCGTGCGGCCTTGCGCTGTTCTCGCGCGCGCCGGTCGACGGCGGTTTCGTATGGCACGTGCTGCCCGGCATGACGCTGCTGGGCATCGGTGCCGGCGTCGCGTTCAATCCGGTGCTGCTCGCCGCGATGAGCGACGTCGACCCGGCCGATTCCGGGCTCGCGTCGGGCATCGTCAACACCGCGTTCATGATGGGTGGCGCGCTCGGGCTCGCGGTCCTCGCGAGTCTCGCCGGCGCCCGCACCGATGCGCTCGCGGCAGCGCAAGCGACGCCGCTCGACGCGCTGAACGGCGGCTACCACGCGGCCTTCGCGTTCGGCGCGGTGTTTGCGGCCGTGGCCGCGCTGACCGGTTTGGCGCTGCGCATCCGGCCGCCACGCGCGGTCGAAGGCGCCGGGCCCGCGATGCACTGACCGTCGACGGGGGGCCGGAACCGGCATCGCGTCGGGGCGCGCATTGTCGCGCCCTTTCTTATGCAGGCCGGATACGCGGCGTCCGCCCCCGATTCGTCATCGCTTTCAGGCCGGTCGTCATTCTCGGTCCCGCTTCCGTTCAAACGCCCGTTTTACGTCCCGCCGGCCGCCTACCGGGCCGACCTTCCCGGCCGATTTTTAACGCGGTCGTACATTGACGCGCCACTTTTGCGACAATGGCGGACTTTGATGCGCGCCACGGCCGCGCGCCGCCGCCGAACGCCACATAACCGCCTGCCTCCGATGTCGCTTCCCCATATCGATCTGCTGTACTCGCTGTCCGGCCTGTTCGTCGGCATTCTCGTCGGCCTGACGGGCGTCGGCGGCGGTTCGTTGATGACGCCGATCCTCGTGCTGCTGTTCGGCGTCCACCCGGCGACGGCCGTGGGCACGGACCTGCTGTACGCAGCCGCGACCAAGGCCACCGGCACGCTCGTCCACGGCCTGAAAGGCTCGGTCGACTGGCGCATCACGGGCCGGCTCGCGGTGGGCAGCGTACCGGCCGCGGCGCTCACGCTGTGGTGGCTGCACACGCACGGGATGAACACGCCGGGCACCGCGCGGATGATCCAGCTCGTGCTCGGTGTCGCGCTGCTGCTCACGTCGCTCGCGCTGATCTTCCGCCCTCAGCTCACGGCATTCGCCGCGCGCAACCCGCTCACGCCGAACCCCGCGCGCACGCTGTGGTCGACCGTGCTGACGGGCGCCGTGCTCGGCGTGCTCGTGTCGATGACGTCGGTCGGCGCCGGCGCGATCGGCGTGACCGTGCTCCTGCTGCTGTATCCGCTGCTGGCGACGACCCGCATCGTCGGTTCCGACATCGCGCATGCGGTGCCGCTCACGCTGGTCGCGGGCATGGGCCACTGGCTGCTCGGCTCGGTCGACTGGTCGATGCTGCTGTCGCTGCTGCTCGGTTCGCTGCCGGGCATCGTGATCGGCAGCCTGCTGTCGGCGCGCGCGCCCGAGCGGCTGCTGCGCAACCTGCTCGCGTCGACCCTGGTCGCGGTCGGCGTGCGGCTCGTGCTGGCGTAAGCGGGCGCCTCGCGTCCGGTGACCAATGCCGCCGTCGGCGCATGCATCCACTCATCCTCAATAGAGGGCCTTTCGTCCCTGTTTTGAGGATTAAGGAAGCCATCCCCTGCGACTTCCGGGCGACGCCCCCTCCGACGCAAAAATGCCCCCGGAGTCCACGACTCTCGGGGGCATCCTGAGGAACGACAGCCACACCATCCACGCACACGCCCCGCAACGTCGCGACGCATGCGCGAGTGCATGTCGTTGCGGCGGGCGGCGCCCGCCGCCCGCCCCGCTTACTGCCCCTGCTGCTGCAGTTTCTGCTGCTTCATCTGCTGCGTGCGCGCCTGCAGCTTCAGCACGCGTTGCAGCGCGGTGCGGTTCGCGAGGATGCCGTCGTAGAAGTTGGCGAGATCGCCCTTCAGCGCGGTCCGCGACGCGTCGTTCAGGTAGATCATGTGACCCGACGGGTAGTTCTTGATCGTCAGGTTCCGCGCCTTGAGCACCGGATCGAGCGGCATCTGCGCGAGCGTCAGCTCCGTCTGGTGGAACGGTGTGACGGCGTCGAAATAGCCGTTCGCCGACAGCACCTTCAGGTCCGGGTTCACGCTCATCGTCGACGCCAGGTCGCCGGCCGTGTACAGCGTGTTGCCGCCGCCCTTGTTCGCGCCGGTCGGGTCCGTGTGGCTGAAGTCCCAGTTGTTGAAGACCTGGTCGTTCAGGTCCACGAACGACGACGTCGACGTGTACTTGAGGTCGGTGTTGATGTAGCTGTTCCACAGCACCGTGTACGCGCCGCCGACGTTCGTGATCGACGGATCGTTGCTGCCCGAGTTCGGCAGGATGTACGGCGCGATGCCCTTGCCCGTGAAGTTCGCGCGACCGTCGTACTGGCCGATCTGCGTACCCGGCACGAGCGTCAGGAAGAACGTGTACGGCGGATTGTCGTCCGACGACGGCACGTTGCCGAGCGCGGCCGGGTTGCCGAAGGTCTGGATCAGCGACGTCGGATCCGTGCCGATGTACGCGCCCATCTGCTGCGCGGTCTGCAGCTTCAGGTTCAGCCGCACGTTCACGAAGCCGCCGTCCTGCGGGTTCGGCTTCTGCGCGAGCGGCGCGAGCGTGTTGTCCGCGTAGTCGCGGGCCTGGACCATGTACGCGTCGAGATCGGTCGGCGTCGGATTGAGCGTCGTCTTCTTCCAGTAGAACGCGTCGGCCGCGAGCGTCGGGAACGTGCCCGGCGCGGACAGCGCGTTCGCATAGTCGAGAATCGACGACTGCAGCGTGATCCCGTTCAGGTCGATGCCGTCCTCGTGCAGCACCCACGACACGACCGCGCTGCGCGCGGTGCCGTACGACTCGCCGTACAGGAACTTCGGCGAATTCCAGCGCGAATACTTGGTCAGGTAGCGCTGGATGAAGCGGTCGATCGAGCCCGCATCCTGGTCGGTGCCCCAGAAGTCCTTGTTCTTCGCCGGCGCGATCGCGGTCGAGTAACCGGTGCCGACCGGGTTGATGAACACGAGGTCGGTGCGGTCGAGCAGGCTGTCCGGGTTGTCGAGCAGCTTGTACGGCGCGGGCGGCGTGAAGTTCGGGAACGACGACTGCAGGCGCTTCGGCCCGTACGAACCGAGCAGCAGGTAGACCGACGACGAGCCCGGGCCGCCGTTGTAGAAGAACGTGACCGGGCGCGGCTTCGAAGGGTCGGGATTGTCCTGCGTGTATGCGACGTAGAACATCTTCGCGTTCGGCGCCGACGTGACCGGATCGATCGTCGTCAGGTGGCCCGTGGTGGCCGTGTACGCGATCGTCTTGCCGCCGATCGTGACCTGGCGGTGCACGACCGCCGCGCCTTCCGTCGAATCCGTGACGGCATCGTTCGGCCCGGTGCCGTACACGTCGGTGTCGACGTACGGCTGGTCGGCCGCGGCGGCGGCCGTTGCGTCGGTGGCGGCCGACGTGCCGCCGCTGGACGTCGCGGCCGCGGTGGCCGCCGACGCGCTCGGGCTCGGCCCGTCGTCGCCGCCACACCCCGTGACGAGCAGCGCCGCGGCCGCCGCGGCGGCGAGCGGTACGCTCAAGGTCGTTCCGAATAGCGCGAAACCGTCTTTCAAGGACTTCCGTGTCGTCATTATTGCCTCTCGAACAGAACGATAAATACCGCCGATCACAAAGGATCATTTGCGCCGGCGCTCCGCACCGGGAATGCATTCGTTATGCGACGCATTCCGAGTTTTTTACCGGATCGGCAAATACCGATCGGCACGATTTACCCCACCCATGTTTTTTGCAACCGCACAATGGCATCAATTCCATTGCCGACGACAACTCAACGATCCGCGGCAATACGGATTGATTCCGTGGATTTGCAGGCACAACAAAAGCGACGGACCAAAGAATGCCCCGCAAAGCCCGCCCGGCAACGCGTCTTCACTTCGAACAGACGAACGATCCCCGCCGGCGAGATACCGATTAATCGCGAAACAGCGATCAATCGCGACTCGAGCCGATTGAATAAAATCGAAAGGATCGATTAACTAAATGGAAAGGAATATTCTCGTAACCGGATTTATTAAATCAAGTGAAAATACCGGCGCATAATAGGTTCCGGATTTATCGCCGTAAAGTAAGAATTTGTTACAGCGCTCGCCATTCGGATAAAACACAGTCCGGGACCGATTCCAGAGACGCACATAAAAAAAGCCGGACGGCTGTCCGGCTTGCGGGAGGGACGTGACGGGCGCCGTCAGAGCGGCACGTCGATCGTGCCGACGCCGACGGAAATCGCGTTCGCGCCCGGCGCGGCCGAGATCGGCGGCAGGTTCGCGCTCGTCAGCGCGGGCGCGGCGCCCGGCGTGCCGCCGCGCGGCACCGTGCGGATCACCTGCGACGGCGGCAGCGGCGCGCCGTTCTTCAGGCGCTTCCACATCAGGTTCAACGCCTGCACGTTGTAGTAGTGAACCGGCACGAAGCGCGTGTCGAAGCCCGGAACCGACAGGAACGCGTCGAAGTGCTGGCCGTTCGTCACTTCGTAGAACACCAGCTGGCTGCGCCCGGCTTCGCTGATGCCGTTCTGCGCGACGTACGCGCGCGACGCGTGGTTCACGGGCACGAGCGCGTCGCTGCGGCCCTGCACGATGATCGCCGGCTTGCCGTGCAGGTTCGCGTTCACGCGCACCGCGTCGACGTTCGCGGGCATCCCGAGCATCCCGTTCGTCCACAGCTGGCGCAGGCACAGCGCGCCCGCGAAACTTGCATCGGGCGTCGCGAGCCGGTGGTCGACGCCCGCGCCGTTGTTGAACACGAGATTGATGCCGGCCGTCGGCGGCACGCCGTTGCCGGCGCCGAACACGGCCGGCATCGGCGATGCGGCGGGCGCCGCGACCGCGCCCGTCGCCGCGTTCGTCGTCGCGAAGCTGAAGTTGCACAGGTTGTCGGTGACGCGCGAGCGCGTGTACGCGTTCGCATAGGTGACCGCGATCGCGGGAATCGCCTGCGAATCCCACATCGACGCCTGCAGCAGGTCGGAATCGGCCAGATAGCCGGCCGCATGGAGCTGCGCGAGCGCGTCGGCCGCCTGGCTCTGCGTGTCGGCGCCCGCCACCAGCCCGGCCGCGGCGAGCGTCGCGCAGCGCTGCGTGCGGATCGACTGCGTGGTCGCGGACGGCAGCGCGCTCAGGTACGGCGCGCCGGCGAGCGACGCCGACGCGGCCGCGCACGGTTCCAGCAGGTTCGCGAGCGTCGCGTAATCGGCCAGCGGCCGGCCGAACGACGGCGCCGGCTGGCCGCCCGTGCGGACGACCGCATTCGGCGCCATCCGCACGTTGATCTGCGGCTCACCGACCACGACCGCGGTAATCCAGCCGCGGTTGTCCTGCTCGGCCGCCGCGAGCGACGCGCCGCCGCCGTTGCTGACCGACGCGGCGATCGTCGT